>CAYLGV010000027.1:0-12161 GCA_964383395.1 uncultured Candidatus Saccharibacteria bacterium | reverse complement strand
ACATAATAGCCAGCATGACAAAGATATACGCCTGCAAGGCGCCGACCAAAAATTCTAGAATGGTAAACGGTAGGGCGGTGATCGGAGCCGCAGCACTACCAAGGTATGCAAACACTGCAATAATAATTTCACCAATGGTGACGTTGAGGAACAAACGCAGGGCAAGACTAAAGATACGTGTCAGTTCGCTAAACATTTCAAAGACACCGAGGAACAAGGTAAGTGGGTTCTTGAGGCTACCATTGAAATAATGACGAAGGTGCTTCTTTGCACCCGTCTCTTTGATAGAGAAGTATTGCACCATCACTATGGTCACCGTGGCAATTGCCAGTGTACCGTTAAGGTCACCAGTAAATGGCCTAAAGATAGGTGCATCACCATGAGTGAAGGCTTCACCCACAACGGGCAAGAGTCCAAGCCAGTTACTAAACAACACAAACCAGAACACTGTTACAAAGTACGGTGCATATTTAACCGCTTTTTCACGGCTGTTCATTGAGGATTCAAGAAGATTAGTAATAAAGTCTGTGCCGACCTCAACGATCTGAGTCAGCCCGCCTTTTGGTCGCAAGGTCATACGCTTGGCGATATAAACCAGCACTATCATGGTCAACAGTGCACTAATGGCACCATAGAGCATGGAGTTGGTGATAGTGAAACCACCGATAGTAAAGACTGCTGTCGGCGTAATATGTACGGCGGGGCCACTTTCAGCAGCAAATCGTCCGAGCAAACTATTCAACACGCTTTTTCTCCTCTTCTTTCATTCCTTCGGCCGCTTGATCGGCTTGTTCTTTGTTTACTTCTTTAACAGTCGCCCATACAGCAGATGCGCCAGCGGCGGCGGCAATCATAAAACCAGCTAGGGTATAAGATGGGCTACTATGGAAATGTTCATCTAACTTAATACCAGCAATAAGTGGTATCAAGACTGTGATTGCCAAACGCCAACCGAGTGTAAAGGTTGCGCCAAAAAACTGCTGACTAGCGCGTGCATTAATACGTTGCAACTGCGCATCTAGCTCATCTTGAGCAACAGTCGTCGTCTCATCTCTCTGGGCGGCGGCTTTATTCATCCAACCCATAGTATAGCAAGCTCCTAGAGGTGACTGCAAATACAAGTTTCTTTCGCTTATTCGGCAGTAAAACCAAGGGCTTGCTTGAGCCTATTAAGGGGAGTTAACCCTTCGCCACCCTGACAAGCTGCCGGATCTTTGGTGACGTTATACTGATGTGCATCTTTAGGAATAGCTTCGTATCGTGATTGAAGCGTCTTGGCATCCTCCATGCCATAGTTGATTAGCAGCACGTCTTCGCTCTTTATAACTGTATTGGCAAGATGCGTAACAGGTTGGCCGTTGAGCGTAAATGTAAGTTTATTGCCGTCCTGGCCGTTAATGTAAGTGCCTTTTTCGGTCACTAACACCGTATCACCAAGTGTATAGCCAAGATTTGCGAAGAAATCTGACCAGGTAACGCTGTGATCATGGACGTGTATAACACTATTGACGTTCTCATGCATATGGGTACGCGACGATACATCCTCGTGATTATGAGTATTGCAAGCAGTGACTTCTTCGTAATACCCAGGCCCTTTGAACTGATCTTTCTGCCCGTTTACATAAAGACCAAAGTTAGCATGATAATGAACGCTGGTGTCTTTAATCATTACGTAGCGAAAGGTAATCATGACCAAAACACCACATAGAAAAATTACGAGTAAAAGCACCCATTTTGGTACCTGTATTTTGACAAAGCGCTTACTTGAGGGCTCAGTCTTCACATCTGCAGCTTTATTCTGCACGTCCTTCTTCACTTCATCATCCATAGCACCAGTCTATCATGCTAAAATAGAGGTATGATTACGATATATTCAGCTGTGTGGTGTGCGTATTGTCACGCTGCCAAAGATTACTTAGATAAGTTAGGTGTAAAGTACACCGATCTTGATGTCGAGAAAGATCCCGCAAACGCCACCGCCTCTGTTGAGAAGTCAAATCAGATGGGCATTCCAGTTATTGATATCGATGGTGAGATTATCGTGGGCTTTGATAAACCAAAGATCGACGCCGCCCTCAAATCGCACAAACTTATCTAGCTAGTACTTATCTGTTATTTGTGATATTTAGCACATATATGGTGCTATCGTGTTCAACCCAAACGCTATATCTGGTATATTAGAAGCGGAGAAACACTATGTCACAAAACCCTCAACACTGGGAAATGGGACCGAACGTGCCACTTGACCACGATCAGGCGGTGGAAGCGGAACATGAACCAGTTCAAGAGATAATTGAAAATAGTAATGCAACTGTTGTACTGTTGCCACTTTATGAAGTTACGGATGAACAACCCGAGCCACAGACCGACGTTACAGATCCAGAGACCCCTCAAACAGATTTAGATGCAACTCAAGCAGCCAAGGCGTGGGAAGCCCTCATATCTCGTACCGATATAGATGCGACCAAAGTCATTGTTCACGCATCTGATGCCGCTAAGATTACAACCGATAAATATTCAACACAATCCCAACGAGCCGCACGTATAGCCCATGATGCTATGTCAAAGCTGGCAGAACTAGCAGGGATCCCATTACATTACGTGACCCCAGCAGCCCAGCTGCAAGATACATACTTTGATGCAGCAGCTTACCTATTTAGCAATGAAAAAGTCCGGATAGAAGTTGAGGTTATCAAGGACATGCTCGATGAAGGACTCGCACCTATCCTGCACACCACCCCAGTGCCAATAGCTAAACGTTATGTAAAACTGACACAGTATCGACCTGAAGCCTCTGTTGCGCTCTATATAACTAAGCTCTGGGCGGCCGACATGTATGGTATCGACCTACCGTACGCCTACCAGGCGATTCAACAGCTTACACACGACCCCAAACACAAGCGTCTCCCTGGAATACGCTATTAAGATCTGCTGATTCTTCCGTTATACTAGATGTAATGGCACTTGAGGATTACAAACAAAAAGATGCCGTGGTAATTGTATACACTGGCGAATCCAAGGGTAAAACCAGTGCTTCAGTTGGCCTCATGGCACGTGCACTTGGCACCCGTTGGAATGTAGCGTTTATTCAGTTTATTAAGTATTGGGGTGTCGGTGAACATGTTTTTATTCGTGATATTCAGCCACTCTTTAAAGATCAGCTCTATTTTTACAAAGGTGGTAAGGGTTTTTATAATGCTGGCGACCTCAGTGCCGATTTCGTAAGCGAAGAGCAACACAAGCAAGCGGCACTAGAGACCTACAAGATTGCTTTAGAATGCGTATCGAGTGGCAAATACGACTTAGTGATCTGCGATGAGATAAACAATGCGGTCCATGACGGACTCATAAGCGAAAAACAGTTCGAGGAGCTTTTTAAGAAGCGGGCCAAAAACACCAGCCTCTGTGTGACGGGCCGCAACTTCCCTGAAAAGTTCGTAACGTACGCAGATATAGCGACAAACATGACTAAAATCAAACATCACTTCGATGACAAATTTTTAGCAAATAAAGGCATCGATTTTTAGCTATGCCACGTCTGTATATGATGATTGGCTATCCTGGTGCTGGCAAAACAACTACCGCCAGTGTATTGCACGAGATAACTGGGGCAGCGCATTTGTCATCAGATGCCATGCGTTCGGCACTGTTTCGTGAACCTTCCTTCTCACAAGCCGAACATGATGAGCTATATCGTTATTTAGATACCACGACCGAGGAGCTGCTCAAAGCAGGGAAGGACGTCATCTACGATGCCAACCTCAATCGTTTACAGCACCGTCAAGACAAATACAACATCTGCCAACGTACTGGGTCACAAGCAGTTTTGTTATGGCTAAAAACGCCACGGGACATGGCCAAGGAACGTGCATCGGACGTCAGCCGCCAACACTTATGGCCACCGGATGAAACTCCAGAGCAATTATTTGAGCGTATTGCGGGGGTTATTGAAGAGCCGGGTGTTAATGAGCCATTTATCGAAATTGATGGCACCAAGGTGACACCAGCATACATACAGGAGCAGTTACGCCTGTGAGCACAGCAAGGGCGGGACGATTGAGCAAGCGTCAGCAGAAACAGCTAGTTGGCCTGGGTATTTCGTTGATTGCACTAGGTATTGCATGGTATGCCAATGGCCACCCCAGCAGCCAACCAGGTAAAGTATTATCCCAAACTTCACCAGGTATGTACAAAGTTACCGAATTCGTGGATGGCGACACAATCAAAGTTGATATGGACGGTAAGATTGAGACGATTCGGATGATCGGCATGGATACGCCCGAAACACATGATCCACGTAAAGCGGTGCAGTGTTTTGGCTTGGCAGCAGCCGCATACACCAAACAACTCATTGGCGACAAACCAGTCCGTCTCGAAGCCGATCCACTTGGCACTAATCGCGACCGATACAACCGCTTGCTGCGCTATGTGTATACCAATGACGGTAAACTTGTAGAAAGTGAAGATATAAGAAATGGCTACGCCTTTGCTTATACCAGTTTTCCGTTTACTAAAGCTGACGAGTTTAGGGCTTATGAAAAAGAAGCCCGCGAAGCGAATCGTGGCCTGTGGGGTTCTTGTAAGCCGACACAAAATCAATACGGAGGGTACACATCGAATGATGCACTGTAATTTTAGGCTTAGGCACGTTTATGTATCGAAAAAGGTTACTATAAAATAACAGTATGGATTGGTTTACTAAGCAAAATGCCAAGCGGGTATTGAATGCCGTGATCGTGACGTTGGCGATTGCCGCCACCTTTCATCTAACACTAGTGAGTATTATGGCAGTTTATCAACGAACCATGGCCTATTTGAATCCGCTCGACTTCCTTGGTGTCAGTATTTTATTGCCTGAATACCGAGACTCAAGAATAGCTGCCGGCATTGGCTGGCTGATCCTCATTATGCTCTTTGGTGCAGTACTTTTGGTGCGTGCCAGGTACCATGTGTACATCACTATTATTAAAGATAGCCGCGTGGGTACACGGGTTTTAAATACTTCGTATAAGGTTCGTGATATTTTCAATACAAAGTCTGTAAAGCCACCAAAAACCACCAAAAAACAGAAGTAAAAGGGCTACTTGCGTCGATTCTGAGCGGTTGAGCTATGTTTTTTACTAGCATGTACTAGGTAACGAAAACGGGTGTGGACCAATCTGGTACGTGGCCATTTAGCTAAGCGACGAATGAAGGTCATAGGATTTACATCAAAAACACGATAGGCACAGGCCACCATCAGTTCAGGATCATAGATGATTTTGCCGAATCTTATGGCGTGAATCGACAAGTCTATATCTTCGTGGACCAAACCGTCATCGTCATGAACTTCGTCACGTATTTTGAGCCAAATAGAACGACGAAAACCCATATTTGAACCATAAAAGGCTTCGTGACCAAGCAGCAATCGATTACCCGCGAAATAGCTCCAGGTAAAAATACCCTCGATGAGGCGTTTACGACGAGGTGGGGCATTATAAAAATCACTGGTTCCCGTGACACCAACCAGCACACCGGCTTTATCCGCCTCAAAATGAGCCTTAATGCGCTCAAGCCAATCTGGATAGGGCCTGGTATCTGCATCACAACGCGCCAGAATGTCTCCGCTCGCTTTATTAAAACCAGCGTTACGAGCTGGCGTTATGCCTGGCCTCGCTTCAAAGACAACAGTAGCTCCATGAGCCTTGGCAATCTCGGCTGTTTTATCGCTGGAATTATTATCAACCACGATGATTTCATCAGGTACCACAGTCTGGGCCTTGAGGGCTTCGAGGCAGCCTGCAATTTGCTGCTCTTCATTGAAAGCGGGCACAATAACACTAATGCGCATATTCACGCCTTATCTTACCATGCCGAAGACAGAGGTGATATAATCCCAACGTGTCAAAAACCACTCCTAAAACCGCGCTCATCACGGGTGCTTCATCTGGCTTCGGCTACGAGCTGGCACGTTTATTTGCCAAAGACGGCTACAACTTAGTGCTTGTCTCGCTTCACAATGAAAAACTCAAAGACGTAGCCAAAGAAATGACTGAAACCTACGATGTGCACGTTGACTACACGGAATGTGACCTCAGTGTGCCTGGCTCTGCCCAGCAGCTCTATGATTGGACGAAGAAACGAAAACTCACGGTTGACTGCTTGGTAAATAACGCTGGTATTGGAATCTATGGTCGTTTTATTGATCATGAGCTTAGTAAAGAACAGGCTCTGATGCAGCTCAACATGAATACCTTAGCCGAGTTATGTCACCTATATATTGCCGACATGGTTAAGCAAGGCGATGGCAAGGTGCTTAATGTGGCATCGATCGCCGCCTTTGAAGCTGGTCCGTTTTACGCCACCTATTTTGCCAGCAAGGCTTTTGTGCTTCTTCTCAGCGAAGCTTTGTATTATGAGTACGTTGACAGAGGTGTAACGGTGACGGCAGTCTGTCCTGGTGTATCTCGCACCGGCTTTTTCAAACAAGCGGGGATGCGCGATGACTCTAAGCTGTTGCAATCCTATATGATGACCGCCGAGCAGGTAGCTAAAATAGGCTACAGCGCCATGCAAGCTGGAAAACGAATGGTAGTTCCAGGTACACGTAATAAGTTTGTTGCCCTGGGGTACCGTGTTTTCCCAAGGAGTATTTTGAACCGCATCACCTACCGCCTCGTCCACAGAACTGCTGAATAGTCATAGCGTAAAATGGTTGTTTTAGCTACAATATCTTAATAATACTTATGGTTAAATCGAAGATGTCACGTAAAGATAAGCCGGCAACAAAAAATAGCCAGCGCGCCAGTTTTAAACTGAGCTATTTCTGGCATCAGTTTGCTGGCTGGTGGCGTAAGGGCTTATGGCAAAAAATACTTATTCTGGTTTTGGCCCTGTCGGTGCTCTGGATTAGTGTCATGTACAGCGTAGCTCAGTGGTATATTTTCTCAACTCGCAACCAACCAATCGAGCTGGGTGCTACCTTTATTACCAACTATGCCGAGCAACTGGGCGTAGACCCTAAAGAAACCTTCAATGCTATGGTTAACGACTTGGGCATAAAACACTTACGTTTAGTGAGTTACTGGGATCGCATTGAAGCCGAAAAGGGAACGTATAACTTTGAGGATCTGGATTGGCAAATGAAAGCTGCCGAGGATGCTGGTGTGAAAGTATCATTGGCAATTGGCCTGCGTCAGCCACGCTGGCCAGAGTGTCATATGCCAAAGTGGGCCATGACTCAAGAAAAATCAGAGTGGTACGGTGAGCTAAATACTTTTATGGCCAAAGTTATCGAGCGCTACAAAGATAGCCCAGCACTTGTAAGCTACCAGCTTGAAAATGAATTCTTCCTGACAGTCTTTGGCAAATGTCCCGACTTTAACCGTCAGCGCCTGATTGACGAAGCGGCGTTGGTAAAGCAGCTTGATCCGAACCGTACACTTATTATCAGCCGTAGCAATAACGGAGTAGGGCTGCCGATTGGTAAGCCAACGCCTGATCTGTTTGGTGTATCGGTCTATAAGCGTGTCTGGGACAAAACCTTCACACATCGGTATTTTGAGTATCCATTCCCAGCTTGGTTCTATGCCTCACTTGCTGGTGGCGGCAAGATATTTACAGGCAAGAACCTCATTATCCATGAGCTGCAAACTGAAGCCTGGCTGCCTGACGGGTTTGACATTGCCAATGCGCCCGTTTCGGAATTGTATAAATCAATGAATCCTGAACGTTTGCACGACCGCATTCAATACGGTGAAGGCACAGGCATGAAGCATATCGATATGTGGGGCGTGGAGTGGTGGTATCAGATGAAGACCAAGCGTGGTGAGCCTGGCCTATGGGAAGCCGCAAAACAAGAGATCAAAGAGGCTGAGAAGCATAACGCTACGCTTTAGACTTTGATCTGGTGGTTTATTTTCGCTTGATTTGAGCTTGGAGATCTAGGGCACCAAATAGGTCAGTATCATTTACCATGAGGTGTCTTGCGCCTGCAACGCGGATACCCTGTACATCACAGTCAGTCGCGAGCTGTACAAGGGAGTTTACCAACTTAGCACTTGCTAAGTCATCACCTAGCTCGCTGTCACTTGCCCAAACGTTTGTAAGACGATTTACTCGATTATTAGCAACAATATCGGTCATTACGTCTCCGGTTGTTGCGCTCAATTTTGATAGGCCGCGGGCAGTTGCTCGGTTCGTAGGTTTTACTAAGCCAGCTAAGTATGGTCCTTGTTGAATGGAGTCATCGCGAGCAGCATTAAAAATAGGTGATTCACTGCTATTAACGTATTTATCGAGCGCAAAGCTAGTCATCGTGAAGTCTTTACCTAAGCGGAGCAGACCACGCTTGCCCATAACTGCTTCAATAACAGTGAGTTCATTAATATCATGGTTCTTAACACCTGCCATTGCTATGTGAGCACCAGCTGAAAAACCTTCTTCATCGAATACTTCAACGCCAGTTAATTCACCGTACGCGCGGGCAGGTTCACTTAGAGCAGTAAAGTCACCATTGCGCACTTCGGCGTTTTGATCTGCGTTAAGTTCACCACCAGGGTAATCACCACCACTCAACAGGCCGGTTGCAATAATACGGGTGTTTGGATTGAGAGAAGCGATCTTACCAATCTGGAATAAAGAGTTCATGTCCAGGGGATTGCCCATACCGAGACGAACAATCTTAGCCTTGCTTTCATCATGATGTTCAGGACGGATATCAACCATCTCAAAACTATTGCCATCATGTTGAAACATGAAGGTGGTAGCAGCACCAACCGACACGAGGAAATCATGGTAGGTCTCAAACTGTGCTTGAACTGCGGCCGCTTCGGCTACTGCATCGATTACAGTAGGATCGAAATTGTAATAGCCCTCTAAACGTTCGGCAGTTCGTGAGTACACATCGCTCATAATTAGCTATTTATAGCATATTGTAAAAGATTTGTCTATGTAGTTAACTCTTTTGGAGTCGAGCAAAAATAACGGTATTTTGTGAGTAGTGGCCAGTCTTGGTATTAAAGGTTCCACCACAGGTGATAAGCCGAAGACCAGCGTAGGGGATATTGCCGTAAATTGTCTCGGTTGGGAAAGCATCTTGGTCAAATTGACCGGTAGATTCTACTTTGAAATGAGCCACAGTGCCGTCTGCACGGTTGACGGTGATGTCATCGCCCACCTGGAGCTCGTGGAGCCTCCAGAAGACCGATGGACCCTTGTAGGTGTCTACATGACCGACTATCACGGCTGGGCCAATCTCGCCCGGTGTAGGGCCAAATTTGTACCAACCTGTTACTTGGTCGAACACGCCAGGTGTGGCCATACTGCCATCGGCGTTACGGCCAACTGGCGTAACGGGCACATCAATCCCAACTCGCGGAGCCTGAACAGAGGTCGGCTCAGCTTTAGGTAATGAATAAGGCGCGGGTTGAACAGCTTGACTAGTGATAGCCGCTATCGGTGTGGTGCTCTCGGCCTGAAGATGAGGGGTTTTTATAAGTTGCAGGCCGAAAAAGGCAATACCAATCAGCCCAGACATCACGAACGCCCATGAAGCGTAATCTTTGATGTGCCAGTCACGTGGCTGCCGGTACTTGGCTCTTTGTGATAGTGGAATTACTTCGATGGCAATCTGGCGGATGCCACGCAGGTTAGTATTTACTACTATTTGATACTGCTTCTTTGAACGATGGCTCGCAGAAACGCGAAAGCGACGCAGCCGAACCAGGAGCACCTTTTTAGTGGTAACTCGCAGGGTTATAGCTTTTGTGCGTCGCTTTTGCATGATACCGACCGAGGTCAATCTCGGATTAGGCTACGAACTTGCGTACGAGACCGACTGCTGCAATAGTCATTGAACTGATCAGACCGAAAACTGCAGCTGAACTGTTCTGAGCGCCACCGCCACCAGCGTATACACCGCCGGTTGGCACAACCTGCACCTGAGGTGCTGGGGTTGGGGTTGGTGTCGTTGAAACTGTGGTTGCAGTCGTACAGTTTGTAGGTGCAGTGATAGTGTAGGTCCAACTTGTAGGGGTATTTGCATTGAATGCATAGCCTTGTTGAGCAACTGCTACAATCGTAACTGTTGTACCATTTGGAACCGTGTGGTTACCAGCAGCAACAACTTGACCGTCAACCGTGTAATTCACACCTACGGTTGTTGGAATGATGTAAAAACCAAGCTGATCACAGGTTGGGTCTTCTGCAGTTGCAGGTGTGGCTGTAACACAGGTTGGCTTGTTGTAATGGTGGCGACCCTCGTTGTGTGAGTCCTGATTGTTGAAGTAATTTAGACTGAAACCACGATCTTCGATACGTGATAGCTCTTCATCTTCATCATTACTACACTTTGTTTGATTATTATAGTTACTGTGCTGCTGATAATTGTTGTTTGAACGTTCTGCTGACGCTGAGCTTACAGTCAATACTGGCACTACCAATGCCATCAAGACTAAGCCAATAATTAGTTTGCGAGATACTAATGTCATAATACTCTTGTACTCCCTTAGTTATTTATACTAATTGGATTCTGTACCATATTTTACTTACTGTCAAATATCTTATGAAGCTTATGCTTACATGATTATTACTAGCATGGCTAGTTACCAGGGGTTGTATAGGGTAGAATAACCATATGGCCAAGAAGTCAGGCAAGAAAAAGCCGCAAGCACCTAGGCAGATACAGAACCGCCGCGCTCGTTTTGATTACGATCTCGGTGATGGATTAGTGGTGGGTATGAGCTTGACTGGCGCTGAAACCAAATCATTACGAAGAGGTAATGGCCACTTGCGTGGTGCCTATGTGCAAATCAAAGATGGAGAGCTTTGGCTTTTTAACGCCACCATAACAGGGGACAGCAGTATCAAAATTAGCGAAGAAGACCAAACCCGTAGCCGCAAGTTACTGGCCAAAAGGCGTGAAATCGAGGCTTTGGAAGTTGCCAAGCAACAGGGTCGCACGATTGTGCCACTTGAAATGCTCACCAGAGGTAGATATGTAAAGATACGTATTGCTGCTGGACGAGGTAAAAAGAAGTACGACAAACGCCAAACTCTGAAGCGCCGGGATCAAGAGCGATCAATAAGACAAATAGCCGTCTAACACCTGTGGAATGCCCTAATATTTACTTATCAAACCGCTTATACAATGTTATAATATTCAGGTGAAAGATATAGATATCGAACGTGATTCCTTTACCTTCGACGAGCTCGATGGATTGTTAGCTGAAGCTCCCTTAGAGGAAGCACATATGCACATCGCCAAGTCCGCACTCCCAGAGCCAGGAACCATACTTCACAGCCAATACCGATCATTGCTGCGTAGTTTTATTAAGTCTGCAGAAGCTGAAGGCATATCTGTTACGGTAAACGTTGATCCAGACCAGCCTCCAGTGCATGCCGATTTTAGGCCTGTCAGACCCGCGAAGCCCGACTTTAGCCAGATATTTGCAGACGCACCTCCTGAGCGACGCGCGCCCATTACGCCTATTAGTGAAGAACAACTAGCTACACTGCTTGATCTAGACGCCCCTGAGGGAGAGACGCGTGAACATGCAGCCGTTGTTGCTGCCGCCGAAGCCATAGAAGTTGTACCTAGACGCAGTATCCGCGAACGCTGGCAGGAGTACCGCCAAAACAGGCGTGAAGCACGAGCAAAACGAGCACACCCTGGGTTATACCGTGCCGTAGGTGTTGTGGCTACGGTTAGCTTATTGGTAGGTGGTGGTCTCTTTGCTAAATCAGTTATTCCAGAGGCCTCAGCCCGTCAAGACACTGCAACTGCAACCGCTCCGTCTTCACCAGAAACTACACAACCAAATACAACATCGACAACAACTCCAACCACAGAAAGCAGCACCGAGCAGGCTGGACCACAACTAACCGAAGATCAAGCCAAGGCCGTGATCACTATTTCTACTGGTCGTTACTTCTTTGAACAGGCTCACCCTGAGCTCACTCAAGTACAGGTTGATCAACAATACATGGCAGCTGTTGATTATGCCGTTGTCGTGCAAGGCGCCAGCTCCGTACAAAGTTAAACAATACTTCTGTTTGACTTCTTATTTTCATCTTGTCAGCTGTGCCTCTGTTCGCTATAATTCGACCGTTACGAAAGAAAGTTCACATATTCCCGGGTAGCTCAATGGTGGAGCAAGAAGCTGTTAACTTCGAGGTTGCCG
>CAYLGV010000026.1:0-12759 GCA_964383395.1 uncultured Candidatus Saccharibacteria bacterium | reverse complement strand
TGAAGCACAGCCCTTGAAGGCCGAGGAGGAGGTTCAATTGCTTCAACAATGTTTGCATAACCTCTACAATACAAGTAATAAAGCTTATTGACAACCCCCTTTTATAGGCGTAAAGTTGTCCATCGTGATGAGATACCAACAGAGCTCAATGCATGTCTGCCTCAATTATCGCCGCATTATTGCCAAGGCGATTATTATGAGTGCGTAAGACACGGAGCCAGTTTCACACGCATCACACAGCAAATCGAATACATAAGGCTCCCAGGGGAGCCTTTTTTAGAGAAATACCCTCTACGTTACGGGAGAAAGGAGAAGATATGTCATTAGCAGAAACAATGTCCCTAGATGGACCAGAATTTGATCCAGATTTCGGGTTACATCAGGCTCGGATTCAGAGCGATATTGAACTTAGCGTGGCTTTTGCTCCGATAGTTGACGATTGTGCGGACAATCTTCCCATCCACCCAGACATGCTTGATGGACTTCAGAAGACACTTGGACAGCGCTATGCAGGCATCTTTGAGCGACTTCCCCAAGATTCCAGATACAAAAAGTTCGGTGAAGTGATCCAGGGAGATATCGTAGAGTTGTTGCGAAGGATAGGCAAAGACGGCGAAGCGTTAGTAGGTAGGTACCCGCATGAATTTGCAAGGAGTGCTGAGCAGTGTGCACTTGAAAATGGAATTGAAGATATTTTTGATGGAGCAGCCATGTTTGTAGGCGGCATTATCCGTGAGAACGTTCAGATATTTACCGTTACTGAGACTGAGTAGCCTAATCAGTCCTACCTAACACTATTTATAGCCTCAGCTATCATAGGGTGAACTTCAGCAATTCGTTCGTACATAGCTTGTAGTAGCTTGAAAAAATTAGAGTGGTCTACATGATTAGTCTGTAGCTTAAGCAGGCTGAAGGTCTCCCAGGCGTTGTAGGTGACTTGCCAGCGTATTTTATGGCCCATTAATGTTACATATTGCGCTTCATTTTCATAGCCGGCGGCTTGCAAGGTGCTATACAATTGGAGGCTAAGATCAAAGCACTGTTCGAAGCTATCTGTCAGTCCTGCATCTTCAACGAGCTGTGGTATTTCATAACCATAACGAGGTGTAAGTATTTGCCAACTAGGGTCATTTGATGTGTGGTAGCCTTGCAGCTCACAGAAGGTGCTGTAGCTACAAACGAGATCCCAGTTATAGCGAGCTTTCTCCAGGGCAGCTTTTGGAAGTTTGGGATTTGTGAGACGTTCGTTGATATAGCTTTCAAAAATGTCCATCCGACGCGTGATCGGCCATGTAGCAACCTCTTCTTCCAATTCTTTCAGAGGCAGATTACTGTACTCATAGAGCATGTCAGCTACGAGGTTAAGCTCATTACGTGGCCAAACAGTAGTAAGGGTTACTGGTTCAGTTTCGCTGGCATGATTATCGGGGAGATATAGGTCGGCAAGTTTCTGCATAGGTTGCTTATTACTTGTTGCTGGGGTCATAGTTGTCCCATCGTTCCCAGGTGTATAAGTATTCTTTTGCAAAGTAGCTGCTACAGGTAAAACCAAGTGGATAGCATCACGTGCATGAACGTGTATGGCATCTTGCCATGTGCCATCTTGCTCATCTTTTGGTGTGCTCGTGTTCGTTTGTAGGTATTGCGTGGTCTTATTAATCATTTCAGCGTACAGGTCATATATTCGGTCTATGCCCTTTATGTAGGCTTCTCTTGTCTGTGGATCCAAATTTGTAGGTATATAGTATTTGTTTGTTTCATACCCAGAACCATCAGTTGTGATAACCAGGCTACCCCACTCAAGTTTGTTAGAGCGAGTAGGAATACTCGTAGAAGGCTTGGCGACCACAGCTACATTCTGTACCTCTGATTTAGGCGGCAATAATGGTTCGATGGTTTGCCACAATAAAGCATGGATTGTATCAGTGTCTAGAAGTTTCTTGTCTCGAGTGCAATCAATACGTATAAAATCTTTTGGAAATAGCTGACATAGGTCATCGTAAACTTCGACCAATGATTGAGCAGCTTCGTCGGGCACACGTAAAACAATGGAGCGATCTGGCCGCGGTATTTTGAGCATCTCGTATTCGAGGTTGTCTAACCAGATGAAATAGCCTCGTCGGTGTTCACTCCTATCAAACTTAGCACCCTGATGTGCCATATTACTGCCTGTGAAGCGATTGGCAATAACGACTTTGCCTGCATTTATGGCATCTCGGATGTCAGCTGCTGCTTGATAGCGATCCAATGCGTAGAAGAGTGAACCAGTGTATGGTCCAACTTCTGCCGAACTTCCGTACGCACCCTTTTGGTATTCATCTATAAAATACGACGATGGCTTTTCGTACTGGGGAAAATCAAAAGTGGCCACTTGGTAGCCTTCGCGCTCCAAGCGCTCCACAAGCTTTGTTACCTGGGTGTCTTTATCGGATCTGTCTGTCCCTTCAACTGCCAAGAACGTTCCGCGTGCCATATACCCTCTTCTCTGTCTACATTGTACGAAACATTTTGCTTTGCATACAAGGTTATGAGGAAATATTACAACCTTTTCTACGTACGCCAGAGGAAGTGTGACTGCATGTCTCCAAGGGTACGGAAAGCCGCCAAAGGAACAATTGTTCTTGGCTTTCCTGATTGGCTATAGCAAACCCCCTTGTCCACATACAGTCACACTTCCTCTGTTACAATAGAACAGAGTATGAAATTCTTTTCTCGGTTCGTGCGACCTGAAGTAATTCTTAATTTGGTTTCATTCGGTGTTTTAGCCAATGGCCTGATTATTTTGTTGGACTCATTGCGTGAGCAGCTTTTTGTACATTCTGATGTACCACGTATTGCTGCAGTCATTACGAGCGTACCTGTCCTCGAGGGGATTACGCTTATTTACCTTGCCACCCTACTACGTCGCCGAAAACGCACTGCTTGGTTGGTAGTGCTGCCGGTATATAGCTTTATTCTGCTAACAGGGATCTTGCGTGGCTTTATTTTTGCCGATCATCATCTTGCTGCCCTCGGTCCCATCCGCAATCTGTTACTGCCACTTATCGTGGTCTATGGACTCATACGGTATCGCAGTTTGTTCAATGTGAAAAGTGATGTTCGTAGCTTCACGCTTGCGCTACGTACGACAGCCCTCGTGCTGCTTGTCGCCTTCGCCTATGGAGTGGCTGGCTTTATTCTTATGGATCATCATGACTTTCATGAGCAGATTACGATTTGGGAGGCGGCACACCGCACGATCGACCAGTTTGATCTGACTACAAGTGGTGAGCTACATACTTACAGTCGCCGTGCAGCGTTGTTCGTCAACTCGTTAAGTGTCATTAGTATTGGCGCAGTTGCGTATAGTTTCCTGGCTATATTTCAGCCACTAAAAGCTCGCCTCACTGATGAAACACATAATCGCGATGAGATTGAAACGCTACTCGAAAAACACCCCGCAAGTAGCGAAGATTTCTTCAAGTTATGGCCACATGATAAACAGTATTTCATTAACCGCACTCATACAGCTGCGATAGCGTATCACGTACAAAATGGCGTCGCGTTGTGTGTGGGTGATCCTGCTGGTAAGCAGGCTGATTTCCCTAATCTCTTAAATGAATTTGCCGAGCTTTGTAAGGTAAATGACTGGCTTGCTGCTTTTATTCACACAGAAGACCAGTTTACGAAGGTCTACACCAAAAAAGGCTACAGTGTTCAGAAGATTGGTGAAGAGGCTATTCTTCACCTCTCGGCGTACCAAGAAAACGTACGTGGCAGTAAATACTTTCGTCAAATTCGTAACAAATTCGAAAAGAAAGGCTACACCACAGAGTTGTTACAGCCTCCGCACAACGAAGCATTGTTGCAACGCCTTCACAACGTATCAGATGATTGGCTAACCTTACCAGGACGGGCTGAACGTGGGTTTATGATGGGTTACTTTAGCACCGACTATCTACAGCAATGCCCTATCATGATTCTCCGTGATGCAGCTGGAACTATTCAAGCTTTTATTAATCAAATACCTAGTTATGACAAAAAAGAGGCTAATTACGACCTACTGCGTCATACCAAGCAATCAATGACCAATAGTAATGATTATCTGTTGATGCAGTTTGTTGATCATGTGACTGAAGCCGGTTTTGAACGTCTTAATTTAGGGTTGTGCCCACTGTCAGGCCTTGATAACAATGATCAGGAGAATACGACCATCGATAATTTGTTGAAGTTTGTCTATGCTAACGGCGATCGCTTCTATAGTTTTAGCGGCCTAAGACGTTTCAAGAGCAAATATGAACCTGAATGGACTAGTCGTTATATTGCTTATCGTGGCGGCATACGAGGCTTTACCCGTACAGTCAATGCACTCAACAAAACCTTAAATCGCAGCGCGAAGCACCATAAGTAAACGTTTATCGAATTGCTTGTTGGTTTACACTCGCAGCAACTTCTGCTGAGTGATACGTGGGCTGTAGGCGATTATGAACAAGGTCATCGTAGAATCGTCCCGTAAAGACTGTCATGTCAGCAACCGTACCATTACTGAGGATTGTACAATCTACTTGTATGTTTTGTCGTTCTCGTTCCGTAGGATCAAGCATATCGCTTTGTAAGTGACCAGGACGATAGACCTTAACGATAATTGCACCTGCTCCACGCAAAATGGCGGCATCGGTCGGATAGCGTAATCCACCTACGAGGCAAAGCTTACAGCCAGCCGTGGCAGCTTGGCGTACTCGCCTTACAATTTCGTTATACCAAATACCACTATCAATCTTTTGCACTAGGTAGCCGCCAAGCCATTGTAATAAAGGTCGATAATTCTCTTTGTTCTCTTTGGTAATCAGCTGTCGCATTAGATTGGGATTTCGCTGAAGATTCTCGAGGTGCAGAATTAGTTTCTGGTACTCGATAGGATGTTCTTCCATAGCTGTCTGTTCAAGCTTAATCTGATCAAACGTGCAGCGTACGTGAACAACTTCAAGTAGTATTTGCGGTAAGGCCCGAAGCCAGTTATTGATACGTTCAACGTTGTATGGGTCGGGTATATCTGTTAGTGCGGCCTGAAAAGCATTGGCCACCTCTGCTACTATCAACGATGATTCAAGGTGAACTGTTGACGGCTCATGCGATGCCAGGGCATCGGCAAAGGTGGTCTTGCCATGTCCAATTGGTCCGGTCATGCCAAGGATAATCATAAGCACATTGTAACAAAAAACAGCCCCTAAAAATATATCTTAAGGGCTGTTATGTTGTATCTGGTCTAGGTTTTAAACTTCAGAGGTCACAATAGCGATGCTTGGGCCCATACTCGTTGTTACGAAAACAGACTTAACATACGTGCTCTTGAGGCTGCTTGGCTTATTGCTTTTAACGCTATCAAGGACAGCGCGTGCATTCTGCTGTAGCTTATCTGCACCAAAGCTTACCTTACCTACAGCCACGTGAATGATACCAGTGCTATCGACACGGTACTCAACACGACCAGCTTTTGCGTCTGCAACAGCTTTGGCAATATCAGTAGTTACAGTACCACTCTTAGGGTTAGGCATGAGGCCTTTTGGACCAAGTACACGTGCATACTTACCAAGTTTGGCCATGTTCTGAGGGGTTGAGATCAAGGTATCAAAATCAATCACACCCTTGTCGAGCTGTTGTAAGAACTCATCGGCAGCAGCGATGTCAGCGCCAGCTTTTTTGGCAACTGCTGCACCTTCTGGATCTGCAAAAACAGCAACACGAACGGTTTTGCCGGTACCAGCTGGCAACAGAACAATATCACGTAAGTTTTGGTCGGCTTGACGAGGGTCAACGCCGAGACGTATATGTAGCTCAACGGCAGCATCGAACTTTGCTGGATTAGTCTTAGTAGCCAAATCCAGTGCGTCTTTTAGATTGTATTGCTTGTCTTTCTCGATTAGTTCAGCAACTTTGCGGAACTTCTTGCCCTTACGCTCAAGCACTGTACGGCTTTTTTGTACTGGTTTTGGCTGCTCTGCTTTATCGCCCTCGGCTTGCTTGGAAGCAGCCTTACGCTCTTCTTTAGCTTCCTTGGCTTCAACTTCAGCAATTGCCTTAGCACTTCGCTTACCGGCTTTAGCAGTGGCCTTTTCAGCTTTAGCTTCTGTCTCCTCTACCTTAGCTTCTGTCTCCTCTACCTTAGCTTCTTCAACCACCTCTTTAGCCTCTTCGGCTACAACTTCTGTTGCAGCATTCTTAATAGCTTCTAGTTCGGCTTTTTCTTCAGCCTTAGTCTTCTTCTTGGCTTCTGCCATAATTATTCTCCTTTGTGGTGCATGCGGCGCGTAATGCGTCTCCCACAGTTAGTTTCTATGATGTATGTCGTTTTGCTACTTCACCAATAGGCTCATCGGAACTAGATACTTTATTATATGTATCAAGTAGTCCGCGAACACTTGGCCCTAAGATATCAAAATCATCTGCAGTAACTGGTTCAATTTCTTGCCTGAATTCGTCAAGTACTTCTTCCGCTTTTCTTTCGAGAGATACGAATTTGCTAGCAGCTGCAATCAAATCTAATTCTGCATCATGCAGTTGTGACGATAGCTCGTTAATCCCTTCAAAGTATACATCGGGTTTGAGCTCACGGGTTTCGTGCGATGCCCCTGTAGTACTAGCCATCGACTTCGACACCCATGCTACGAGCCGTTCCAGCAACCATCTTCTTGATAGCCTCAACATCGTCTGCGTTCATATCTTCAGCTTTCGCTTCGGCAATTTGGGTCAATTGAGCTTGGCTTAGCTTCTTAGCGATCTTCTCGGTATTTGGTCGGCCTGAGCCTTTCTTGATGCCTAGCGCGTTACGGATAAGGTCGTCGGTTGGAGTACCAACAACGCGCCAATCCATAGTGCGATCTTCATAAATGGTAATGTGGACCGTCAAGTCTTGGCCCATCTTGTCTTTAGTTTGGTCGTTGAACGGCTGGATGAAATCCATCATGTTCACACCATGTTGACCGAGGGTGCTTCCAACAGGAGGCGCGGCGCTAGCTTGGCCACCCTTAATTTTCATTTTCAAATTTGCTTTTACAGCCTTAGCCATAAGTATCTCCTTCTTAACGAACGTCTAGGATGAAGCTCCTGATCGCTCTCCTACCTTTTAGTAGTGCGTAACGTGGTCCAGTTTACTACAGATTACCCCTGTTGTCCAGTCCAAGCATTTGTTCTTTTGTAACCGGAAAAACTTCTTGGATTCGATCAATATCGTGGGCTCCAGCTAAATCATGTTTAAAAATTTGTCGTGCTTCATTTGTAATTGTGCCGTTTAGCTTATGAAACGCAACTAAATCCATTGAATCAAGTGCAATAGAAGCAAGTGCTTCTATCGATTCGGCTAGTGATGCCTTCCGTCTGTAAGCATCAGTATCATCAGGAATCACATCACTTAGAGGATCAAATAAACAGTAGTAATTCAAGAATGTAAGAAGTGTTTGGTTTTCTGCTATCCAGGCTGCAAAAGAGTGTCTTGAGGGAGCTAAGTCGTATAGCTCTTCGGCAGTAACTGGGTTGGCCATGCTTAGACGCGCTTAACTTGCAATGAGTCGAGCTCAACAGGTGTTTCACGACCGAACATATTAACCAAGACTTTGAGTTTGCCCTTAGTTTGGTCAACTTCGTTGATTGAACCATCGAAGCCCTTGAATGGTCCGTCGGTGATATTAACAACTTCGCCAATCTTGTAGTCAATCTTGTGCTTAGGTTCTTCACGGCCCATTCGCTTCAGGATCTTTTCGATTTCGTCGTTACTAATAGGTGTTGGCTCAGTACCTGAACCAACGAAGCCAGTTACGGATGGAGTGTTACGCACGATGTACCAGGCGTCTTCACTCATCTTCATTTCAACCATCACGTAGCCCTGGAAGATGCGCTTTTCTACTACTTTGCGCTTACCATTCTTGACTTCGATCATCTTCTCTTTTGGTACCAGCACTTGAATAATTTTATCCTTCATATCGAGGGATTCTGCACGCTGACGGATTGATTCAGCGACCTTCTCTTCATATCCACTGTAGGTGTGGATGGCGTACCATTGCTTGGTTGCGTCGTATCGTTTAGCCACTTTGCTTCTCCTATTTCAAAATAAGTTGCTTAAATATCTTGTCGAGTCCGTAGTCAACCACACCAACCAAGACGCTAAAGAAGATAGCGAAGGCAAACACAGCGATGGTTAACTTGGTAGTTTGCTTGCGGTCTGGCCATGTAACCAATTTGACCTCACGCCAACTTTCACGGAAGTAGTTAAGGAGTAGGACCTTCTTTAAAATACGGCCAATAAAACGCATTGGACGGGTCTTAAAGGGCCAAAGTAAGAAACGAAACGGACGTACTATCTTTGCGATGAAACGGCCACTTGCCTTAAGTGGTTTTGCGGCAGACTTGCCGGCTCGCTTGATGCGACGTGGTTTACGTTCGACATTTGCCTTTTCAGCTCGCTCACGCACTGTCTCGGGCTTTTTGACCTGTCGTTTCTTTTTCGCTGGTTCTTTTGCTTCAGCCACTTAGTCTCTCCTAAAACTTAAAAACCCTACTAATATAGTAGGGTGGTCAGGTGTCAATATAGCACAGGTGTTTTGGCTTTGCAATTGTTCTATCATCACACTAATACGCTTCAGCATCCAGAATCACTACGTTATCATACATATATGCTTGAACTCTGGGTTCTAACATTTGCAGCCGAAGCCTTGCTTATACTTGTTCCACCAATTTGGCACTTCAGACGAGTTGGTGCAGTTGTAGTCATGTTATTTATTGCTTGGACAACGTGGTGGCTGGCTTCGCAACTGGGCTGGGCGGCTGGTGTGCCTGTGCTTCTGCTAACTTTGCTTAGATTTGGTAACCTAGCTCGTATTTTAAAAGGTCGCATGCATGAGAAGTATCTACACTTCGCAGTAGGGCGTACCAGTTGGTGGATCTTTGTATTCTTTGTATCGCTGGCCTGGCTTTTCTTACTGCCTGCTATTTCGACAGCATCACGTCAGTTATTGTTAAACCTTTTCTTAGTCGCGCAGCTTATGGTAGCTGCTGGGCTTTATATAGTAACCTCTCGTAACCTGAAGAAACTTAGCTATACACAACCAGAAACATTCCTGGTGGATCGTCAGTTGCCGACGGTTACGGTTGCCATTCCAGCTCGTAATGAGACAACCGACCTTGAGGAATGCCTCAAAAGTATCTTAGCGAATGACTATCCTAAACTAGAGATTATCGTGCTAGATGATTGTTCCCAGGGTCGCCGTACGGCAGATATTGTTAAAAACTTTGCACACGATGGTGTGCGCTTTGTAAAAGGTGAAGAACCTGCAGAGCGATGGTTAGCCAAAAACCAGGCTTACGAGAAGTTGTATAAAGAAGCAACTGGCCAGCTGATTCTCTTTTGTGGTGTTGATGTACGTCTTGGTACAAAGACTATTCGTCAAATGGTGAACCTCATGGAGCAGCGTAAAAAAAGTATGGTGAGTGTTCTGCCACTACGAACTCAAAGCACGCTCGCCGCAGCCTTTATACAACCCATGCGTTACTGGTGGGAGCTAGCCTTGCCACGTCGTTTGTTTAACCGACCACCAGTGCTCAGTACATGCTGGCTTATTAAGCGAAAAACCCTTAAGAAACTTGGCGGCTTCGGCAGTGTTAGCCACGCAATTATTCCAGAGGGTTATTTTGCCCGTGAACTCGTAAAAACTGATGAGTATAGCTTTGTTCGTACACATGGTGAGCTTGACGTACAGACTGTAAAAAATCTTGATGAGCAGCGTAAAACCGCCCTTCGTATGCGCTATCCACAGATCAAACGCCGACCTGAGTGGACATTGCTTCTTACTTTTGCAGAGATTGCGTTCTTACTCATGCCATTTGTTCAGTTACTAGGTAGTCTGTGGTTTTGGCCACATATCCCAGTAGTATTTCCACTCACTACCTGTATTTTGCTTATCGCTACCCATGAGCGGATTGTTGCGGCGACTAACCCAGCGAATCGCCTGGTTGCGCTTTGGAATCTCCCGACGGCCGTATTGACGGAATTGTTCATAGGTATTGCCTCGATGGTAACCTACGAATTCTTTACCGTTACATGGAAGGAACGTAATATATGCATACCTGTTATGCATGTTGTTCCACATTTACCACCGCTTCCACCTGAGCCACAGACTAAGTAATGATTACTGTAAGTTTGGTATAAAGATCTTAAAGGTTGAGCCTTTGTTGATTTCACTTTCGAGATCAATCTCGGCATGAATAAGACGAGTTAACTTCATTGTCACGTAAAGACCAAGGCCGGTGCCATTGTTTTGGCGTGTACGGAAATCTTCAGAACGGAAGAACTTATCAAAAACTTTCTCTTGATCGCTCTTACTAATACCAATACCAGTATCTGAAACGTAAAACTCAACGCCATCACCTTTAGGGTGGCCACCAATAGTCACGCTGCCTTTTTCGGTGTACTTAATAGCATTGGTGATAAAGTTCTGCAAGATTTCGCGGACATATAGTTTAGATGACTGCAGTAATTCAAGCTTAGGGTCATTCTTGTTTAGAAGTTTCAATCCTTTGGCTTCGGCATCATGCTTATAAAGCTTAGTCAGTTCTTCAATTAGCTCATAGGCATTGATCGATTCAACATCAACTTGGAGCTTGCCACGTTCGGCTCGTGAGAGGGTTGCAAGATCATTAATCATGCCAGCCAAAAAGTTAATCTGGCTATGGGCCTGTTTCAAGGTTTCTGCGATGGCTTGGTCTTTGCTGCCAGACTTTTCAAATATAAATTCTGCGTTACCAATGTTGCCCTCAGCAATCGCAATTGGTGTACGCAGCTCGTGGCTTACCACACTGATAAACTCATCACGCTCTTCCTCAAGAGATTTCTCGCGCGTAATATCACGCAGCAAAATAACATGCCCTTTCATTCCCTCTTGGCCGTAGCCAAGACGAACTGGAGCTATACTGATATATAAGTTTGCCTTGCTGTCATCAGTGTATTTAATACGCCAATCACGATTGGTAAATTGTGTCTTGGTTTCGCTAATCACTTCACCCAGATCAATTTCCTGATTGTTCTTATCAACTACTGTTAACACTTTTTGTAGTGACTTGCCCGTTAACGTGCTGTTCACATCAAGAATGTTAAGTGCTGCTCCGTTGGACATCACAATCTTTGTATGTTCATCGATAGCCAATACACCGTCAGCCATGCTGTTGATGAGACTGGTGATGCGCTCTCGTTCAAGTTCGGCATCGGGAGCAATACTTGTTTTGACAGCATGCGCTATTTTTTTGGCTGAGTGGAGTGGATGTCGTTTCTTAGTTTCTTCGGAATGATCAGTCATAAGCGTTATTATAGCAGCCCACGTTAGCCCTGGGGTATAAGTGCAGGCTGATGGCTTCGAATGGCTTTACGACGAGCCGGCAGGTTAGGAACATAGTGCGCTAGTTCATCCCAAAAGCGAGGACCATGAGCCATGATGCGGGTGTGCATGAGCTCATGCAGTAGCACATAATCAATAAGCTCCCAGGGCAGCTGCATCAAATAACAGTTAAGAGCTATTTCCTTCTGTGAATTGCAACTTCCCCACCTGCTTTTGAGGAGTTTGATGTCAACACGGCTATAGCTAAATCCATGGCTGTCAGCTAAAGCTTTAAGCCGTTGTGGCAGTAATTGCTTGGCTTCTTGTTTTAAGGCTCTGATGGCAGCCTTTTGAATAGCAGTCTGAACAGCTGTGTCACTAAGTTCGAGATTCAACGGTACGCGTACAGCAATTTGTGTCTCTGAGACGCGTGTAGAGATAGAGTTTCGTGATTCATGGTAAACATGTAGTCGGTGGGCTTTGCCTATTCGCTCACCGCTGGAAAATTCATGTTGCTTCTTAACAAGTTGATGCTTCTTTATCCAATCAAGCTTACTTCTGGCAAAGCTTTCGCCGATAGCATAAGGTGACCAGGTAGGCATACTGACCCGAAGCGTGCCGTCATGGGCTATCGTTAAGCGAATACTTCTGGCCCCTTTGCGTTTCTGCAGGATTACCTCGCCTATGTCAGGCATAACAATTCTTTTTTGCATAGATTTCTTTTTTGAAGAGCTAGTTAATGCGTATATTACGCCGAGATGGATCAACACGGCCAGCGGCTGGGTTTGGAACCAGGTTAACAAGAGCTGGCTTGGCTAAGCCGTTGGTGGTCTGTTGTGCTTGCAAAAGACCCATATCATACAGCTTTTTGATTATCGCACTACGTTGAGTTTGGAAGGTGCGTTTGCCACTTACGACCACATAATCCTCGGTAGCGGTAGGGTTTTGCATAGCTGCTGCAATAGAGTCAAAGGTCGGTTGGTCCATAGGCATACTATATCGGTCATCGGTCTTACGACGGTCTCGTTTTACAACCCTATTAAAGGCTGTTTCGGTATCGATCTGGAACCAAACTAATACAATATTTGCTTTGTATCGACGGGCTAGTTCTCGTAGCTCACGACGCTGACCAAGGCGTATAGCATTTACGTCAAATACGACGCTGATGCCTGATTGCAAGAACTCGCCAGCCATATATTCCATAAGGTGCGAGACGATCTCGTTCTCTTGTCTGTCATAGCGAGGTTCTTCAAAAAGTTCAAAACGGATACGGTCGCCTTGAACATGAGCTGCCTGTAATTCTTCGCATAATTGACGGGCAAAGTGGGTCTTTCCTGAACCCGGATAGCCATACAATAAAAATAGTGTCGGATGAGTCAATTGTAACTTCGCCATTGACTACTATCGTATAACAATTGGG
>CAYLGV010000025.1:0-12943 GCA_964383395.1 uncultured Candidatus Saccharibacteria bacterium | reverse complement strand
AATCACCCACGTACCCGTTACAGAGTGTAACAGGCAGTAAGTATACCTTAGAATGCTATTTTTGGGAATACCTACAATGTGAGATTATTGAACCGTTACACTTGCAACTTTCCAGTCGCCCTGTTCTTTAGTAATCGTCAAATAGAAGTCACCGGTTGTGTTGCCATTCTTTGTTGGGGGAAGGTTTTGAACGCGTTGATAATACGTTACAGTGTCACCATTCTCAACAATTTTGGCTTTTTGAGCATCTGGTTTATCAGTTTTTAGCTGGCCAACTGCAGCCTCAAAGGTCTTTTGATCTTCGCGGTCGTGGTAGGCTTTGGTTGTCATGGCATATGCGGCTGCGTTGTCTCCACTTGTGAGATGAGCTACAAACGCTTTGCCAGTCTCTGTACTGCCAGAGTATTTTCGGTCATCATATACAGGTCGGGCAAAGAACCCAGCAGTGAATATTCCAACTACAACAGCAATTATTGCCACAATGATAAGTATTTTTTTCATGTTCTATATTCCTTCTCAGTTTATTTAGAAACGCCTTGTGAAGACTTCGACTTTGTCATTATAGATGCTACCAATCCAATCGGCATGGTGAGTTTCTGGGTTTAGTGCACCAAGTGCTCGACATTGTTGTTGAGTTAAATTATCTGTTGTTCCAATCTTTACCCATTTGAAATCCCATGGTTGATAATCTGGTGCAACTGATTTCCAGGCTATACAGGTACCTGTGCGGGTGGTACCTGGTCCACTAACTGAACCAACAGCATTGTTGGCAGAGAAAGCTGCCAAGATGGCATTTGGATCCTCGACAGCAGGTGGGGGTGGGGTATCACGATTAATACCAACACTGGCTGTTCCTGTTTTTATACGTGCAAGCGTAACATAATTCAGAATGGCATCACAGGTGGCTTTATCTGGTGTTTCAATTACTCTATCTCCAACACAAGTGTATGTAGTTTTTTGAGCAGCTGCAGCTGCAGCGGGTGCAGGTGCAGGAGCAGCTGGAATTGGTGTAAAAGTAGCTGCTCCTCCGGCATTTGCTACATCTGATGCAGCAATTTGTCTTGCGATTATGTCTGGATGGCCAGCATAGGCATACGTTAGGATGGCTACACAAATATCTCGACTATCAACCTCTTTTGTTGTCGTACCAACACAAGTGTACGTAGTCTTTCTTGGGGTAGCAGAGGTTTTAGGTTGTGCTGCAGAGGCGGGTGGTAACGCGGCAAGTCGGATTATTCCTGCGGTTACAGTTTTGTTACCATCCCAGTCGCCAACAATTGGCTGGTCGCCGCCGTTACCGTAGAGGAAGGTCACATTTGTTGAACCATTGTCATTAGATAGGTAGAAAGTGGAATTACCTGGGCGATATACTCCAATTGTTCCAGTTCCATTTCCGTCCCAGTCACCACAGAGCGGTTTATCGCCTACATTTCCAAAGGGAATGGTTTTATCCGTCCAGCCAAGGGTACTATATGAAAGATAAAACGTAGCATTACTTGGCCGATATACGCCAATATCAGTTTTCCCATCACCATTCCAATCGCATGCCAATGGGATATCAGTTGCATTGCCAAAGGCTACGTTTTTATCGCTTACCCCAGCATTATTGGAATTTCGTAAATAAAAGGTATTACCCATCACTACCCCAGGAGTGGCTTTTTTATTGCCGTCCCAGTCACCACAGATTGGCTTGCTGCCCGGGTTCCCATATACAAAGTCAGTTTCAGCTATGCCATTTGTATTGGAGTTACGAATATAAAACCGGCTGTTACCTGAGCGGTAAACACCAATAGTGTATGTTCCATTGCCGTCCCAGTCACAGGCCATCGCGATATCACCTACATTACCATAGGCAAACTGTGCATCTGCGTTGCCAGCTGAATTACTATTTCGGATAAAGAACACAGGCGTACCAGTTGCTGCAAAGCTACGATAAGCCATATAGCTGCCACCAATGACGGCAAACGTAATAAGGAAAAGGAGGAATTTGCCTTTACCAGTGTTTGGATTGAGGTGTTGAAAAAGTTGCTTAAGGGCTGAATTTTGTTTTTTGACAGTCACTTTTGGTTTTGGCATACGTTTTTTCTTATGTTAATTAAAACGTATTGTGATCAGATTAAGTGCTTATGTCAATAAAAATACCCTGTATGGAAAACATAGCTGTGGATAAATTGAGAACAAATTTTGAGATTTCTGGTGCGCGAGAGAGGACTTGAACCTCCACGAGCAATGCTCACTAGTCCCTGAAACTAGCGCGTCTACCAATTCCGCCACTCGCGCATACACTATATACATGTAAAAGAACAGAGGTTATCTTACCATATGTAAGGAACCTTACAAACAGCATGCCTAAAACTTGTTATTGTTGTGGTCATGACGCAAGCAACAGATTATTTTAAACAAGCAGCTTCTTATATACGCAAAGCTGCACAGGCCAAACAAGATGAGATTAATCAGCTAAGACACGAGATTAACGACAGGGAGGCCGATATGCATAAACAGATATCTAGTCTAGAGGATGCAATTCGGGTAACTGAGCGAGATCTAGCCACACCACCCCAGCATCAGATTGACCCTGACAGAAGTCGTAGTACAAAAGTGAATCAGATAGCTCAATTTCATGGTCAAATAACTGATGTCCGTCGCAATTTCGATAAACGACGCAACGATATCAACATTGCCATTTCGCAGTTAGAACGAGAAATTAGTGACTTGAATCAACAGGCAAGTAACTTTGAGAATCGCCAATAAGGGATTTACTGGAATTGTCATTGCAGAAGAAGCTCACTGTCATCTACAATAGTCTTATATAAGGGAGATCTACGCGTGGCTGGATTAGTTATTATTCTACTCATCATTCTCATTGTGATTGTTGCGGCTGGCTTGAAAGTTATAAACCAGTACGAACGGGGCGTTGTTTTTCGCCTCGGCAAGGTTCGTCCACAGGTCAAAGAGCCAGGTCTTAGGCTGATCATTCCGATCATTGACCAGATGCGTAAAGTCGCCATGCGTATTATTACCCTCCCTGTTGATTCACAAAAGATCATTACTAAGGACAACGTTTCTATTGACGTTGCAGCGGTGGCCTACTATCAGGTTACTGACCCGACTAAGTCAATTGTGGAGATTGATAATGTTATTTCTGCTATTTACCAGATTGCTCAGACGACCGTCCGAAATGTTGTTGGTCAAAGTACCCTAGATGGAGTACTCAGTAATACCGCAGATATTAATGAAAAGATTAAAGCTATTTTGGACGTCGCAACCGAGAAGTGGGGCGTGTATGTGACTACTGTTGAGCTAAAAGACATTACGCTACCAGAGAGCATGCAACGGGCTATGGCGAAAGAAGCCGAAGCCGAACGCGAAAAACGCGCCAAGATTATTGCAGCTGAAGGCGAACAACTTAGTGCCGCTAAGCTTGGTGAGGCAGCTGATATCATTGCTGCACATCCTATTGCCTTGCAACTCCGAAATCTACAGGTACTTAACGAAGTGGCCGCCGAAAAGAACAGCACCATTATTTTCCCAGCTCAGTTTATGGACACTGTTTCGAGTGTCAAAGACTTCATGATGAAGGAAAAGTAGGCAGTTTTAGCGAGACAATTGCACAGAAAAAGACCCCAGTTTCCTGGGGTCTTTTTCTTGGTGGCTCCTCCCAGACTCGAACTGGGGACACACGGAGCTTCAATCCGATGCTCTACCAACTGAGCTAAAGAGCCACAATAGCGTACGATGCTAGTAATAACTGGGGTATTTTACGAAAAAAACACAGATTTTACAAGGGGGTGTACGCTGTTAACTAATTCTTGTTGGCACGCTTGCGCTTGTTTGGGTCAAGCTCACGCTTACGTAGTCGTAATGATTCAGGTGTAACTTCAAGCAATTCATCTTCCTCGATAAAGCCAAGGCATTCCTCGAGGCTCATAATCTTTGGTGGGGTAAGCTGTACGGTGCCATCACTACTACTGCTACGCATGTTAGTGAGGTGCTTTGCTTTACACACGTTAATCTCCATGTCGTCATGGCGGCGGTTAAGGCCAATAATCTGACCAGCGTAAACCTTCTGGCCTGGTTCAACAAAGATAGTACCGCGGGTTTCTGCAGTCTCGAGGCTATAAGCCATAGTTGTGCCCGTTTCCCAGGCGATCAGCACACCATTCCGCAACTGTTGAAGTGGCGTACCAAGTGGCTGGTAGCCGATCATCAGGCTGTTCATGATGACTGTTCCGCGGGTAGCTGTGATCAGCATGTTACGCATTCCGAGTAGAGCACGCGTTGGCATTTCGGCAACTAGCTTTGTCATGCCTTTTGAGTTAGCAAACTGTTCTTTGACAGTGGCTCGACGACTGCCGAGTTCTTGCTGAACAGCACCAACGTAATCGGCCGGCACTTCAATGACAACTTCTTCAAGTGGTTCCATGGTCTTGCCGTCTTCTTCGTGTGTGACCACGTACGGGCGGCCAACTTCAAATTCAAAACCTTCACGGCGGAGTGATTCAATAAGAACTGATAGGTGGAGCTCACCTCGACCAGCGACTTCAAAGCCAATACCGTCTTCCTCAACGCGTAATCCTACATTTGTCTCGAGCTCTTTTTTGAGGCGGTCACCAATCTGGCGGCTAGTGCTAAATTCAGCTTCAGTACCTTTGAAAGGTGCGGTGTTTGGTCCGAGATATACCTTAAGGGTCGGTGCTTCCACATCCATAACTGGCAAAGCTTCTGGGTTTACGCTGTCGGCGATGGTTTCACCAATTTTGGCATCAGCAATGCCCGTAAGTTGTACGATGTCACCAGCAACACCTTCGGATACTTCGGTCTTGCCCATGCCTTGGCCGATCATAACGGTGTCTACTTTAGCTTTGGCTTGTGTACCATCGGTCTTACAAACGATCACGGGGTCGCCAGGTTTGATACTGCCACGGTTGATGCGGCCAATAGCGTATTTACCCTTATAGCTATCGTAAGCTAGTGCAGAAACCAGCATCTGGAAGGGTTTGTCGGCTTCGACGGCTGGAGCAGGAATCTTGTCGCGAATGGCGTCGAAAATAACTGATAGATCACCATCTGCTTCGAAGTCAGCCGGTGGTGTGTCCCAAGCTTTACCACTGCGTCCAACGGCGTAATAGATAGGGTAGTGAAGTTGGTCTTCGTGAACAGCTAGTTCGAGGAAGAGGTTAGCTAATTCATCTTCAACTTCGGCAATGCGAGCACCTTGTTTGTCGATTTTGTTGATAATAACGATTGGCTTAAGTTCGTGCGCCAAAGCGATACCAAGTACAAATTTAGTTTGAGGCATCGGGCCTTCTTGAGCGTCAACAATGAGGATACAGCCGTCAGCCATGTTGATAGTTCGCTCAATCTCACCACTAAAGTCGGCGTGACCCGGTGTATCGATGATATTGATGCGAAAACCGTCGTATTGCACAGCAGTCACTTTGGCGGTGATGGTAATACCGCGCTCACGTTCCTGATCGCCACTATCCATGATGAGATCTTGGCTCATCTCAGCCTGGTTATCACGGAAAGTGTGACTTTGCTTGAGCAGGCCATCAACAAGAGTAGTCTTGCCGTGGTCAACGTGGGCGATAATGGCAATATTTCGAATCTTAGCTGGGTCTTGGCTCATAATTGTTGGTTCTCTATTTAAGAAATTAAAAAGGCGCTGTTTATGATAGCGCCACAAAGGTAACTATTACCTAATACTATAACATAAGCGTACTTATTTGTGAACTGCTAAAGCTGCGAGAATATTGCTAGGCAAGGCCCAGGCGCTTAGCATGTTCGGGTGGAACATTGGCACCGACAGAGAAAACAAGACGCGAGCCTATTTCAATAGGAGTCACTTCGTGCTCCTGTTCGTCGGGCCGAAAGATGTACGCATCACACACATTCGTTGGTACTTCAACACCTGAAATTCGAAGTAAGCCACCAACACCTTGGGTAACAATGGCATTCAATCGTATGTGATTCATACCAGCCATACGAGGATCTTCATGTTTAGGTATGCTACTAGCAGTGGGATAGTGCAATAACCATGCATCATAAAGTGTTGGATGGTCTAGTTCTTCTAGGGCGCGCGCTACCATTCCTCGCATAGCTCCAATTTGGGTGATATCGCGCTTATAGTAGCCCGTTTCTTGTTGTCCGAGTACCCACCCATCTGCAGGGGTGTGGTTATCTAGGTGGTTACGTTCGTGTTTGCTAAGCCAGTTGGGCAACATACGAACATGCTCAGGTAGTCCACTCATGTAAATATTATGCCATATTGTCGTAAATAGTCAGAGTATGGTTAAATATTGTTAACGTGGTCGTCATTTACAACCAAGCGCTGCTCATTCGGCGAACAACTTGGATAGACATATAAGGCCACTGATGAATGAGTAGGTCTTTCGTACGGTACGGCAGTCGTCGAACCCGCGCTTGCGACAGGCTCTCATCAATTAACAAGAGGTATGTTTATGAAACATCAAGGCAAATCTCCCGAAGACCTAAAAAAGGAATACGGCTGGAGCTACGATGATCACCTGAAGCATTGGCGTTCATGGGGTTCGTGGTTTAGCTGGGGTAGTCCCGTTGGTCTTGGTCTGTTCTTTATGTCTATAGCGGCAACGCTTTGGATACTGAGTCAGGCCTTTGGCTGGAAGTAAACTTCTGGCTACAAATAGCACCGCTTCAAATGTGGTGCTATTTTATTTGGTTAAAGCAGCAACTACGAGCGGAAACTCCATGTAATGCCTATGCATACGATCTAATACCTGAGCACTGTCTCGACTGTCGACACTGATGCGCAGGCTATGATCACCATCAGATAAATCTTGTTTTTCACGTTGCCACTGCTTGGCATTGATGCCTGCATTGAAACTGAGATCAAAGATGTTATCGATGAGGCGTTGACTTAAACGATAGCCCACTAAGGTGATCAAATCGATATTTGCCTTGGTACTAATTGACCCATGTCGCGCAGTAGTTAGAAGAATATCTCGAGCTTTATCCGCATGCTTTGCTTCTACGAAAAATTTCTGCCCATCGACGCCCTTACCTTTGGTGTCAATAATTGGTATACCTTGCTCAGCAAGCTCTCTGTCAAATTCAGCCAAACGACCAACCGCTTCTGCCATCCCTGGCTCCTTGACGCTGTGAATAACAACATTCGGCATTAAAGATAAGGCAACAACTTTTCCACATCGGTGGGCTGCGCGTTCATAATCATTATCAAGCATAGTTGGAGGCTGATTCGGATCAAACGTACTACGGATTTCAGTTGGAATATTTCCAATCATGAGGGGTACCATGGCTGCTGCGTGAACTAGCCCCGTACCATTTCGTCCAAGTTCGCGACCTTCTTCATACAACAGGTGACTAATTGGTCGTAATCGTTCTTTAGGTATTAGGCGAGGGTCTGCTGACATGGCACGACCGTCTGTCAAATTGAGGTTTAAGTCTGCATGTATTCCATAGGCAGCAAGCCCGCCACTAATGTCTGAGCCACCACGGTCGAAGGTTGCAAGTCGGCCGCCGACTTTGGTGGTATTTCCAGGTAGTACATATCTCTTATTGGTATCCATGGTACTTAACCATGCACGCCAAGCATCCGGATCATTACCTAGATCATGCGGGGATTGATAAGGGTCAAGAACAGTAAAACCCAATGAACGATAAATATCAGCTTGTAGGCGCTCACCCAGCATAGACGCAGCATCTTCGCTGTGGCTTGCGGCTCTCTGTATACGGGGTGCGATGCTGTCAATCCATCTCGCATTAACTGCTTTACCACCGAGACCGCGGGTGATGGCATCAAAACGCTCTGTAATTTCATCGGTAACACTTTTTTCTACTTCACCTTCTGCTAGGTATAAGTGACGGCTATGTATTAAGAGGTCAGTGACTTTTGGAGCGTCGCTGCCCGCAATCTTGCCAGGTGCCGATACAACAAATATGTCCGCTTGCTCAGCCCAATACAAACATTGCTCCACAGCTTCACTGGTAGCATTCGAAGTACCGCCGGCTTTTGCAACCAAAATTTCAGTCATAGAAGCTAACTATAACATAAAAGTGTGTTTTGGGAAACTAAATTAGGTATGCAATTCTGGTTTAAATATTCCAATAAACTTGGAAGTACGAATCGAAGGTTTAACTTTTCTGGCTTCTTCAACAGTAAAGAAACGTAGTTCGAGACACTCGTCAGATGGGGTGAAGTTTAAGTGATTAAGTTTCATTTCATACACTACATTTGCAGCATGACCTTCGCGTCCTTCTTTTGGAAAGGTAAAGAAATATTTTGGTGTTGGTGAGACAAAGGTAATCTCAAGCCCGGTTTCTTCCATTACCTCACGCTTGAGACCTTCGATAGGATCCTCGCCGTGGTGTAATCCACCGCCAATAAGTTCCCAGCTTCCATCTTGCTCTCGGGCGAGCAGAAAGCGGCCAGTTTCATCTATAACAATACCCTTAACACTAATACGATAATGATTTTGGTCGGTCATGTTTCAAGCTCGTTGATGATCTTAGCGATACGACGCAGCTTTGTTTCTTCGGCCTTGGCTTCGTTGACTTGTCGAGCGTACTCTTTGCGTGTTGAGTAGTTTCGGTCTTGGAAGACCTTGCTCAATTCGTTTTCTGCCAAGGCTTGCTGAAGATCAACAGGTATTTCAACCTCTCGGTAGCCCTCATCGAGTTCCAGGGTAACGGTGATTTTATCACCAGCTTTGGTGCCTGAAGCTTGACGGTCACGGGTAGGGAAGACAACCAGACAGTCACCATTCATGCCTGTGGCGGTACTTTGATAGGTATAGTTATTGACCGTAACTTTGAGTGGGGCACGTTTGTTGCCACCAAGTTCGGCGAGATTTTCTTCTGGAATCGCAATAGCAGCATGGTTTCCGAAGCCGAGAACAGTCGTTTGGTAGGTGGTTTTCATTATTTACATTGTAGCAAGTTATCTAGTACAAATTGCAGCTTTGTCCAGTGAGATCCGAGGAATGTTACAGATAAAAACCAGTGTGAAGCTCTGGTTCTGGAGCTTCTTGTGTGCCACCTGCAAGCTCGGCAAGTTCTTCAAGTGCTTTTGCTTGAATCTCTGCCATTCGTTCGCTTACTAAAGCAAAAAAGTCTTCAGACATTTGTGGTTCTGTGGTGGCAACATGGGTTCCCATGAAGTTTACAGCCTCAACGACAGCTGTTTCTTCGTCTGTTGGTTTGAAGTCGGTAGGGCTTGAGTCGCCTTTTCGGCGCGATTTTGCAAGAGCCAGGTTGCTCCAGCTGCTCAAGGCAGCAAGAGTTGCGTCCTCTCTCCCGGTGAGTGCTGCGACACATTCGGGCAAGGCTAGTGCACCACCAGTTTTTGCAATGGTATACACGCGTAAGGTATTCTCTTGTCTATCTGCATGTTGCTCAACTAAGTAGTCGAACTGTTCATTTGAATTTGTCATGCACTATATTATAACCCATAGGTGCTATAGCATCAATAATGTTGAAGAGAATTGTTTTCTGCATGATGTTTATTGATAAACATACTTCATTGTTGTATGATAGGCGAGAAATGAGTTATTGCTACCAATACACCACATCGACCCTACCTCTACCGCGACCTGCATGACAGTCGGGGTGCTTCAATAATTTCAATCATATATAACTAAGCAAGAGACAGCCCCGACGAAGGGGTATTTTTATACTCAATTACGTCTGAAAAGCTTATGGGAGAAAACAATGGAAGTTATTGATAATATACTGGTTCTTAAAGTTGGTACAAACACGTTAATTGAAAAACAAGCCGATGGTTCAGAGCGACTGGATACTGCTTCGTTTGAGCGAATAGGTAAACAGGTGCTAGCTCTGCAAGAGCAGGGGCAACATGTGGTGATAGTGTCGTCTGGTGCCATTACGGCTGGAATGGTCGAGAGTGAGATGCGCATTCGACCACAGAAAGCCACTGAGATGGCAAAACTGCAACGCTTGGCGAGCATCGGCTGGCGACACGTTCTAAATAAATGGGCTGGGGCTCTTGATAATTCACATGTCGGTGAGCTGTTGCTTACAAAGCAAGAGTTAAGCATGAACGAAGAGCGTGACGAAGCGCTAAAAGTAACACACACGCTTCTGAGTTACGGCGATACAGCTATCGTTAATGAGAACGATGTGATTACACATCAAGAGATTGCCTTTGGCGATAATGATACGTTGGCGGCAACCTTTGCGGCGCAAATCGGACGAGCAGTTTTGTTCGGTAGTAACGTGCGTTTGATGCTTTTGAGTGATATTGATGGTGTCTACGCAGATATTAACGACTCTGAGTCAGTGATTAGGCAGATCAATGACATCGAAGAATACGTACACCTCGCAGGAGGTACTAATGGGGATTATGGCACCGGTGGCATGATTACCAAGTTCATGGCGGCTCGTATAGCTACCAGTAATGGCGTAGATATGTGGATTGCTAATGGTCGGACAGAGAATGTGATCGAGAGAGCACTAGCTGGGGAAGTTGGTACGCATTTTACCGCTACGTCTTAGAGGAGGCTGCCAACGAGTAGGCGGAAGTCTTTGTCGGTATTCCAGATAGTTTCGAGGGCATCGAAGTTTCTATCGGGGTGTTGCATGAGCTCGGCTAAGTGATCAATCTTACCGAGCTCTGCAGTAGCTAACTTTTTAAAGCGCTTGGGTTCACCGAATGCAAAACCATGATTGTAGATAATCTCGTGGTTCATAAGCGAGTGAAAATCATAAGCCAGTGACCAAAGTATGGGATTGAGGCCCCAAAAGCCACCTGCATTGTAAAAATGCTCTGGTTTAGCCATGTTATGTCGAACAGACAACCAGGCATCCGCAGCAAAATCGAACGTACCTTCAGGAATGTCGTAAGGGTCAATCGTATCATCATTGAAGCTAAGGCTGCCATCAACATCAATAGTGATCCATCGTTCTTGTTGCTCATCCCAATATTGGTTTATCCAATGGTCAGTACTTATATTGCCAAGGTTTCCCATGTCGAAGTAAGGGGCATGGCCAGCCCGAACACGACAGGAGATATTCTTTGCTTTTAAGATGGCTGCAACCAAAATAGCTACATACCGACAAGTCAGTACAAGCTTATCTTCTGGTTTGCGTTCAAGAGTAAGCCCTCTACTATCTCGTCGATAGAGTTCTGCAAGCATAGCCGCCGCAGTTTGTAATACATCATCTTCAGGTTGTCTCCACCACGGTATTTGATTCATATCTCCAAAGCGCAGATCGGTGTTAGTGCCTATATTCCCCGCTTCGAGAGTAGTACGATGAATGAAGTTTTTACGTACCAAGAGACCGATCTCCCGAATGTCACTTGGTAGGTTATGCTTTACTAGGTCTTCGTATGGGCCTAGGTAGGTATATGTACTAAAGCTAAGGTAGTGTTTCTTTAGTTTGAGAGGTAGCTTGGTCACCCAATAACCATATCACGATTGGTTTGAGGGTAGTACCATCTCAATCTGAGGGACAGACGTCATGTAGCTTGGGCGGTCGGCTTCTTCTTCGACAGGGTTGCCAGTTTTGATAAAGCCTAAACGTTCGTAAAAACGTATAGCGTTGTCGTTATAGCTGGTAACTTCGAGATAAATGTCTGCATCATTGCCAAGGAATTCAAGGGCTTTTTGCATGAGCTGGCTGCCTAAGCCCTTGGCTTGATAGCCAGGTTCAATATAGATACTGTTTAGGAACTTCCTGCCGTTATCGTCTGTTGATGCGATCACGAAGCCACGTACAACCCCGTCGATCTTAGCTACGTAAGCCGTCCAAGTCTCATCCATTTCGGCAAGCTTGCCTTTTAGCCAGGCAACTCTTCGTGGCACAAATACGCCGTCCTTGCCCTGTGCATTGAGACGGATATTTTCTTCGGTGATGCCAAGTTCTTCGTTGGGATAGGTTTGTAGCCATGCGTCGTCACGGATTTGGCATATAGCTTCTGCGTCGCTGGGCGTGGCGGGTTCAATAGATAGTTTTGTGTTTGCTGTTTTGGTCATACCCTCATAATACTAACAAGTGCTACTCAGCGTTAATAGGAGGCACATAAGGAATAATGGCAGCAATTTCAGTGGTTGGCTCTAGCTTAAGTAAGCGTCCAATAAAGCCACGGTGACTCGTTACCGCTATTGCAAAGTCTGCTTCGTTACGCTCGTATCTACCAACGAGGGCATCAACCATGCCATTTGTTGCATGTGCAACACTACCGACAAAAGCAGCTTCACCATCCATTTCTCGCTCAGTCACAGCTGTGACAACCAGTTTTTCATCTTTTGTTCCAGTAGTTTGTACAAGCTCTCGGTGACCACGACGAGTAAATAGGGCTGTTAAGCCTGTTCTGAGCGCATCAAAGGCAAACGATGGTTCAACGGCTGCTATCTCCTCAATATCCATGCCATAGCTATCTTTAATAGCTTTGTTTACAACTTTAAATTGTTTCTTGGGTAAGGTAAGTCCAGTAAGTGCTCTCTCTGTCATAAGAGAATATTAAACTACCAAACAATAGAAAAAACAAATCGTTCCGTTACACTTTATTTGATGCAGGCCTGAAGACGAGAAAACCAACAACGAGAACAGGCAGCATATCAACAGCAAGAATTAAGCTGTTCTGAACGGTAGTGTTGTACCTATAGTTAAATACAAACGGAAAACCCAGCGCGGTTTTTGGGCTGGCACCACAGCTACTGTTGGTGCTGACTCTTTCGATGTAACGTAGTGAGCCAGAGTAGCAGCTCGTATCAAAATTGGGCGTGAGGGCAAGCTGAAGACGAGGTGCAACGATTTGAAGCACAAGATAGGTAACAATAAATGTAAGCGCCAAGGGCTTCTTATGTTGTTTAACAAATTTCATATATTCAATGTTGGTGGGCGAGGTGGGACTTGAACCCACAAGGCCTATTAGGCCAACAGATTTTAAGTCTGTCGCGTATACCAATTCCGCCACTCGCCC
>CAYLGV010000024.1:0-14326 GCA_964383395.1 uncultured Candidatus Saccharibacteria bacterium | reverse complement strand
GCCTCAGGGTGATGTTCACGAACAAAACGTACCTTATTTAGCTGTGTCAGATCAGCTTCGCCACCGTGATACCCCAGATGCCCGCTAAAGATCAGCACTTGATCAAAACTATGCATAATCTGTTCTGCCCACTCAATAGGTGTCTCTTGTAGAATGGCCAATCCGGTCTTAATACCATGCTTATGTAATTCTGCTGCAAAATGCATGTGATGCACCTCGACTTCGTTATGTATTACAACCATATGTGGCTTAAGTTGAATTAGTCGCTTCAATACATCCATGGGCCGTTGATACATCACATGGATATCAACTGTTTGGTGGTACGGTAGCCAGATCTCTTCTAGGCGCGGTGAGCGACTAGGTGCAAAATGGCCGTCCATTAGGTCAACGTGGATACGCGGTGCAAAGCGCACAGCTCTAAGCTGTCGTTCGAACTCGTGTAGGTCTGTCGCCGTTATGGTTGGGCAGACATCAACCGCCATTTGTTTCATCCATCTCTTTAAGGCGTCGCTGATACCGTCCGACATGTGAGAATGGGACATTCAAGAAGGCTTCGACAAGTAAGTTTGCCTGATCCTTCTCGATCACACGAGCTGCCAAACAAAGCACATTGGCGTCGTCATCGTTACGGCTCGCACGAACTGATTCGCGGTCATACCCCATACAGGCACGTACACCCTTATAGCGATTTGCGGCCATACACATACCTTGGCCACTCCCACAGATTAGAATCCCGCGAGCCTCTGGATCACCACTTTCCTGCATGGCATGCACTACACGAGCTGCAAAAACAGGATAATCGTCTTCTGGGTCAAGTTTTTGGTCACCACTATCAACAACGTCATAACCCGCTCGTTTCAGATAGTCGATAATACGATTCCGTAGATGGAATCCATTGTGGTCGGCGCCGACAAAGACTTTCATTGAGTCAGTACCTTACTTATGGTGTTCTGTGTGATCTTCTTTTTGATGCAGCATGCGACCAACATCAGCTACTACTTCAACCAGGCGATTGCTGTAGCCCCATTCGTTGTCATACCAGGCAACCACTTTAAGCATATTACCAGCGACGACCGCTGTTAGCTTGAGGTCCACCGTACAAGAATGACTATTGCCGATGTAATCACTGCTCACCAGCTCTTCTTCGGTTACAGCCAAAATACCTTGGTAATACGGCTCTTCGGCGGCCTTTTTAAAGACTTTATTGACTTCCTCGACGGTAACATTCTTCTTAGTAATAATGACAAAGTCACTAATTGATACAACTGGGGTTGGGACACGTACACTTAAACCGCCAAAGATACCTTGTAGGGCCGGCAATGCTTTACCTGCAGCGATTGACGCACCAGTAGTGGTAGGCACAATGTTTTCGGCTGCATTACGAGCTTCACGAAGATCCTTAGCTGGTGCATCTTGTAGGCGTTGGCTAGCCGTATAACTGTGTACAGTAGTCATCATGGCTTTTTCGATACCAAAGTGGCTTTCGATCACGGCAGCTACTGGCGTAATACAGTTAGTAGTACATGAAGCGTTACTGATAATCTCACCAGCATGTTCGAGCTTGTCTTCATTTACACCAAGTACCACAGTAGTAGCGCCTTCGCCCTTTGCTGGAGCACTAATAACTACTTTCTTTGCACCAGCAAGTACGTGGGCCTTGGCTTTTTCTGGATCTACAAAGAAGCCAGTTGACTCAATTACCACGTCAACTTTCATATCACCCCACGGCAGAGCGGCTGGATCTTTTTCGGCAAGCACTTTGATGTGCTTACCATTTACAATGATGTTGGTTTCATCGCAACTAACTTCATGTTGATATGTACCATAATTACTGTCGTGTTTTAACAGATGCGCCAAAGTGCGCGTATCTGTTAAGTCGTTGATAGCAACAATTTCACAGTCGCTTCGGTCGAAGGCAACTTTAAAAGCATTTCGCCCTATGCGACCAAACCCATTAATAGCAATTCGTGTTTTCATTCCCGGTGCCCTCTGTTATTAGCGTTAGCATGTTCTGCAGAGTATTGTAGACTGTTATACCTCAGGCGACAAGGGTCTTGTAGGCTATGCGAGAAGTTTATTGTCGATGATGTGTTTGAGTGCTTTAAGCTGGCGCTCGTATGTGACAAGCTCTAAGGCTTCTGCCGCAGTTACCCATTTATAGGACTCGTGCTCATCACTTAAAATAACGTCCGTCGTATCACTATTACAGGTATAGAATAGCCAACTCGTATTTCCATGCTGCGTAACTTCAGTGAGAGTGTAGGCTAACGACATAGCCTGTCGACTAACGGTGATTCCAGCTTCTTCTTGAGTCTCACGCACCGCAGCCGAGGTAAAATCCTCATCTTCATCTACCCAGCCACCAGGTAAATCCCACTGTGACGGGCGAGTCTTGTCATGCTTGCTTCGCTTTAGAAGCAATATGTTGCCATCTTGAGCGTCACGAAGAGCAACTTTAACAACCACAAAAGCTTGTTGCATCTGTTTATCCCTGAGTTTTGTAGCGCTCAATGCACTGGTTGATGATTTTCTGAGCTTCTTCAACATCACCCCAACCTACAACTTTGGTTGATCCAGGTTTTTTGAGGTCTTTGTAATGTGTGAAGTGGTGCTCGATCTTTTGCTTCCAACGTTCACCAAGGTCATCTAGGCTGTTAAGCCAATCTCCAGAGTTACGATCATCTGCTGGGCGTACAACAATTTTGTCATCAACTTCACCGTCATCTTCAAACTTCATAACACCAAGCACTTTAGCCTCAAACCATATGCCTGTCGGCAACGGCTCATCACAGACGATAAGTGTGTCAAGCTCGTCACCATCCTCATCAAGCGTTTGGGGAATAAAGCCATAATTACATGGCTTGGCAAAAATCGCAGGCTCTACACGGTCAAGCATGAACGCCGCACGCTTGCGATCCCACTCAATTTTAAGCATTGAGCCTTGTGGAATCTCAACTACGGTATTAACTACACCGTTTGCAACATCACCTGGGTCTAGAACTTGATTAAAATCTGCCATGAATTCTCCTTAGTTTCGGTTCCTATTGTACACTAGAACAGTCATGAAAATCATTGGTCATCGCGGTGCAGCCGGATTGGCCCTCGAAAACACTGTAGAAAGCATTCGTGCAGCTACATCCGCAGGAGTTGATGCGGTTGAGTTTGATATTCGCGTTACCTCTGATCAGCAATTAGTTTTAGTCCACGATAAGCACACTGGCCGCGTTAGTATTGAGTCTTTGCATGTCCAACAACACACTCTTGCTGAGCTTCGTAAAATGCCACTTCTCAATGGCCACCCCCCAGCCACGCTTAATGAAGCTGCAACAGCAGCCAATGGGGTACCGCTTATCATCGAGGGCAAAGAATCAAAGTGGGCGAAACCATTGGCTGTCTTTCTCAAGAAGCAACAGAACATAGACTGTACGGTAATATCTTTTAACCTTAAGGAACTGTATCAATTCAAATTGCTCATGCCACATATCAAGACCTATGCCCTTGAGCACACAAAACCTTTTGAGGTTATATATTCTGCGGGCTTACTTGGTCTAGACGGCATTGATATGAACTTCTGGCTGCTTAACCCCTTAACGTACTGGCTAGCCCGTCGTCGCAAACTCGACATCATAGTGTATACCGTTAATTCGCCGTTTTTGGCACGATTTATAAAGCTCTTTTATCCACGTGTTAGCATCACTACCGATGTGCCAAATAAACTGCAATTTCTCCGTAAGCATCCTAAAAACTCAAAGTAGCGCATGCTTAGGTATAATGGTTAGATAAGGAGTTATTCATGAACGTTACGCTCGACCGCATCGAACCAATTACAGAGAATATTCACACTTTCTGGTTAAAACCAGAGCGTCCGACTACCTATATTGCTGGTCAGTATATTGAGATGTACCTTCCGCATGAGAACCCCGACGACCGTGGCCAGAAACGATGGTTCACCCTATCTTCCTCACCTACCGAGGAATTGCTGGCCATTACCACCAAACACTTCGGCGATCCGATAAGTAGTTTTAAACAACATCTGTTCGCGTCAAAGCCAGGTGACACCCTTCAGCTATCTGAGCCAATGGGTGATTTCGTACTCCCGAAAGATTCTTCTATTCCTTTAACATTCGTCGTTGGTGGTATTGGCGTCACCCCTGTAAGAAGCATCGTCAAATGGCTGCACGATACTAACGAGAAGCGTGACATTCAGCTCATATACGGCGCACGGGTACTTGAAGAAGTTTGTTTTAGGGATTTGTTTGCAGAGTATGGCCTCACACCCACTATTATCTTGAGTGATGCAGGAGACTCATGGAATGGGAAGAAGGGTCATATCACTGCCGATGCAATACTTGAAGCGGCTAAAGGTGATGCAGAAGCACTCATATATATCTCAGGTCCCGAGCCAATGACCGAGAAACTAGAAGCTGACCTCAAAGCAAAGAACATATCAGGCGATCACCTGGTGCTAGACTTCTTCCTAGGCTACCCCGCTGTCTAATCCCTATCTTCAACGTCAATACTGTCTATATTTATGGCGGCTGGCTCTGTCTCTACTTCATGAACTGGCTCTTCGGTATTATCTACAGAAAATTGTTTCGTAGTCGCCATGTAAGCTTGAAACTGTTCTGGATCTACCGTTTTGCTAAACACTTCTAGCGCCCGTTCCGTATCAACTTCTAGCCCAACCAGCAAACGCCTGCCCTTAAGCGTTACAAGCACCTGCCGACCACGTCGATCATCTGTAGACACAAGTTGTTTGCATAGTTTTTTATCTAATAAACCAGTGACTAGGGAGGTAACTTGCGGAAGTGTTACATCGAGAATTCGTGCCACCTCACCCATACGCATTCCGTCTTTAGGACCTTCAGCGATTACAGCCAAAGCTAGCCACTCAGTCATCGTTAATGATGATTTCTGAATCGCTTTACTGATTGCCCCCCTCAGAGCTCGGTCTGCCTTGGCATGCATGAGAAAGAACTCGTGCATAGGCGGCATACTTGATGTAGCCATCTTTTTAGCATGGCACAGATTACACGCTGCGTAAAGGCATCACCCCTGTTACGAGCGTTCAAGCTCTTCGAGATAGGTTCGGATCATCATTGCGGCTGTAGCACCCTCTCCAGTGGCACTGGCAATTTGCATGTTGGCTCCAGCTCGGACGTCACCGGCCGTAAACACACCAGGCATACTAGTTACCAAGGTATCGCCAGCTACAACCATGCCAATCGCATCTAGTTTGACATCACTGTTTTGCAAGAACTGCGTATTCGGCTGCAGGCCGATGAAGACAAACACGCCATCCGTCTCAAATTCAACTTGCTTACCCTCGTGTGTGCCGACTACCTTTGTAACTTTGCCGTCCTCGGCAACAATCTCATCGGTAGTCGTGGCGAGATGAACGGTTATCTTGTCGGCATATTTTTCGAGGTCATGCTGCAAAATTTCACTAGCCGAAAGCTTACTGCGTACTAACAGGTCAATGTGCGTGGCGAAACGTGTCAGGAAGATTGCCTCCTGAACAGCTGAGTTGCCACCGCCGACTACTACCAGTCGCTTGTCACGATAAAAGGCACCGTCACAGGTGGCACAATAGTGTACACCACGAGCGTAGTACTCTTGCTCGCCAGGAATACCCAACTTTTTATAATCGCTACCCGTAGCTAACAAAACAGACTTGGCATATATATCACCGTCGGTGGTTTCGAGTCGTTTTAGCTTACCTTCATCGTGAATACCAAATACTTCACCCAAACGGATATCAGCCCCAAAACGTTCCGCCTGTTTACGTAGGCCCTCTGCTAAATCCAACCCTGCAATACCATCTGGAAAACCAGGGTAATTATCTACCCAGTCTGTCACGGCTGCTAAACCACCGACCACACCTTTTTCATACAAAACAGTATCAATATCTTCTCGAGTGGTATAGATGGCGGCAGCCAACGCCGCTGGACCAGCTCCGACAATAACCAGCTCATGTGTTTCAGGTTCAGAATTACTCATAATGGCTTTCTTTTTTAAAAAACTACACTAAAGCAGGGGCTAATTTTGCTAAATTATAACCTACTACTACTTCTTGAGTGTCATCAGTCTTAGTGACTACTGTCACAGGCACTGTCAACGCACCACTTATAGCGAAAGCTTCTTGCTGTCGCTCGGGGTTTTGGTCTAGATTCACTTCCTCATACGAAATACCCTTGGTACCTAAGAATTTCTTGACCATACCGCAGTAAGCGCATGTATTAGTCGTAAAGATGGTGATATTTTTGACCATAACTGATCTCCTTTTATGTGTTGATTACGTTGTTCTTAACGTTTTTGTTGAATCGTTATCTTATTATATATAGCGCCTATGCTTAGTGTAAAGACCCTATATGTTGTGTTTTTTGAGTTTTCAAGCGTTTTGTTCAGAATCTTACAAAATTACAGTAGAAGTTGCTTATTGACCAATCTTTACGAGTTCAATGTCAAACACCAGAGTACCCATTGGACGACTAGTGCTGCCAGGAACATAGCCCTCAGGAGCAACGCCGTACGCTTGATCGCCAGGAATAACCAATCGACGTGTGCCGCCGACCTTCATACCTGGAACACCTACTTGCCAGCCTTGAATCACACCAGATAGTGGGAAGGTAGCAGGAGTGCCCGTATCCTTGGAGCTCTCGAATATCTCACCATTCACGGCGTACGCACCAGTGTAATGAGCGGTAATGGTGTCACCTGCCTTAACTTCTTCGCCTGTGCCTTGCACGAGATCAGTTTTTTGAACTGAAGTCGGATTTTCGCTTATTGGCGTAAAGTTTGCTAATTTTGTCCCTTTCAATGATTCCCCCTTCTTGGTTTGTTGATCGACTTGCGCCTGTGCATCTTTCACAGCATCTTGACTCTTTTTGTCTTGCTGGGCTTGCCAGACCACTATAACAGCGGTAGCAATGGCTGTCGTGAGAAACAGCAGGGCCCCAACGAGCGCAAAAACGCGTTCATGTGGCTTCGTAGCCATTAGTAATAACCCTCCTTAACTTGTCTCATTCAGTATACGGCTGCTAGCTAAATGCCGCTAGAGTTTTTATCGCAACGTTATCTGCTTGATGTTTGACGGTTAAGAATAGTGCGTAATTCGTTTGCCCACGACCGGCGGAGCTCACGCTGGCCTCGGTTATTGCCGTTGATTGACCAGGGATTAGGAGCTGCAGTTAGAGCATCGTAAGCCGATTGGCTGAATCCAACTGAGCTACCGCCCGAAGCCTGGCTCGTCTGGTTTAATCGCTTATCAGCTAATTTTAGGATAGTACCGAAGTCTACAATGGGAACTCCATTTTGTTCTTTAATCATTTCACCAATGCGGTGAAATAGATCATAGCTGTATTTAACACCTTCGATTCGTTCTTTGTTTGATAAGTTTCGCCACCTCTTCATTACAATGTCGAGTTCAAGTAGGTCAGCGTCTATTCTCATGTCGAATTCTGCAAACTGATTAATAAGTGCTTCAGCAACAATGCATGAATCAACAGCTTCAGTTAGATAATCGATCAATTTCCAGCGAGGATCGTCGCTAGGTACTTTTTCTATAACTTCCTCAATTGCAGCTTCATCGGATAGTACATTACTCATCTCGAGCATAGCTTTACGAAACTCAAAGCTATCCACTTCGATTGGTTCAACCCCGGCCTGTTTTGCCTGTGAAATTATAGCCAATGCATCGGCATCGTCTAGCTGTGGTAAACCATGCTTTGTAAGCAAATCTTTGTTTTCAAGCAACCAACCAGCCAGGCTACTCACCTGTGCTAATGACTGTTCGTAATCACCCGTGGCTTCCGACGTTGTCTGGCGAGCCGTTCGCTCGGGTTCATCATCACCAAGATTATCTGGATTTAAGAATGGGTATAGATCTGTGTCGTCACCGTTATACTCCAGCCAGTAACCCATTGACCGATCTTCGAATTTCACACTCTGTAGTGTGAACTCGTCTACTTCATCAAGTGTCCGACGTAAATACGAGATAACACTGCTTGCATTAATACCATCTGTCAAGTTTTCTAGCTCCTCAGGAGAGTACAGATCAGAAGTTTCCGCTAATTTAGTGGTAAATGGCATATCTTCATTGGCTCGAAGTAATAAGTGTACAGCTCTAGCACGCAGCCCGAATAAATATTTACCATTAGGAAGTGCAATAATTTCACGATTGTCATAAGGAGCACGTTGATCAACCTCAACAAAGTTTACGTTAAATGCACCATTACTATGATAGCGACGCTTGGCTACAGGAGAGGGCCTGCGTACATCTATGATAGGCTTTCCGTCATGGCTAAGTGTTACCAGTGGTTCAATTACAATATTATGCCATCCAGTTGAATACTCTGCGAAGCCTGCGTACTCATTCCATACATCACGTGAGGGCACGCCGCGTTCCACACCATCTATATCAGTTATAGTTTTAAGCGCTTGGATCCTAGCGTCAGCAATAAATTCCTCTTCCTCACTTGTCTTTGGAATGTCAACATCCCTAAACATAGATACGAATTCACCATCATCACCTACTTGAATAACACGGTCTTTGTATATGCGAATTGTTAGGTCTGGCTTTGGACCTGTCTCTTTATTACCGTTTAGGCTTTCAGTACCTGCAGGGATGCCTGACGGTACATCAACTTCTCCATCTGCAGATACTACAAAAGTCTCTAATGAATTTGCGAGGCTAAGCTCACCAATTTTAGCGAAGTAACCTGCAACAAAACTACGAACTTCTGGATGGTAATCAACAAAAGACGGTAAGTTAGCAAGGCTTGCTTGAATATCATCTTCAGTAATAACTACACCGAAATCCTCGTCATCACGTAAGCTTTCAATCATAGTTCGTTGGCGGGTTACCTCATCCGGCTCGACACACTCAGCAACTGCAATAAAAGCTTCTGCTGCGTCTTCTTCGAGCATCTGCATCTTTATTTTTCCACGTCCAATCGCATCATCGTATAGATGGGCTTCATTCGGATTCTCGGCAGCTGTAGCTTCAAGTTGAGAAACCTCATCCGCGATCGCAATAAAACGCGTTGCTCGTAGTGGCAACTCTATATATTCCGCACTCATAATGTACATACTATAAGCTTTTTTACAAGTATCGTCAATATTCATTACGATACTTTTGTGAAATTTACATTTTTATGTTTAAATACATGTTTGTTATGGAAGGTATTGATCCCCAAGCTCCTGGTCCTATGACGCGATATGAGTATGCGCGTCATTCAGGCAAGCCTTTATCACTAATAAAGCAACTTACTGACGAAGTTTATGAAACCTTCCCTGAATGCTTTGAGGAGAGTGATAGAGGTTTGATACTAACTGTCGAAGCGCAACAATTAACCGAGGAGCTGATGCCACCCGAAGAAGGTTGGTTCTCCGCTGACACAATCGCAGAGCTTCTCGACTCTAAACCCGAAACAGTTATAGCAGCAGCACGTCGCTTGAGTTCCGAAGGTTCATCTCATGAAGGTTGTTTATTGCGACGGCGCCCAGAGGACGAGCCAATTGGACTATTTATGAGTGCTGATCTAGCCAATGATGTTAGTACGACCATAAGAAATCGTCAAACACGGGCTGCCCAACGAGAACAAGAACGTGAAGTTGGAGAACGTTTTACTACTTTTGCGGATGATATGAAAGCTGGTGAAAGTCTCGATGCTCAGGAGTTTCGTAAACTAGTTGAGATCTTTGGTCCAGATAGCGGTATGGACTTACTCATACAGTATCGACCTGAGTTTAAAAGTGCTCCTGTCGATATGGTATCGAGCTTTTTGAGTGACTACTTAGGTTCACTGCTAATAGTTAAGGGTAAACTTGATCTTGATCACCTAACCTTAACATCTGAGTTCTTGAGTAATCAATCGCTTAAACGCACCCTAACTGAGGTGGTTAAAAAACACTGTATCTCATACTACCAACAGTACAAACGTGATAACCCGAATGAAGATGACCTTTCAATACTATCCGACCACCTACAGGACCTTCGCGAAACTATATCAGATATGGAAAATGACGATCTACTTGGTGTCCTAGAAGCTGTTGAAGATTACTTTACTTTTTTGTTTGTAGCCATCGAGAAACCTGCCGCCTTCATTTCTAGCCTGACTGGGGACAGACCATTCCCCGATCTCAACCAACGTGTAAATGTAGGTGAGTTGATTTACAAGGATGAAGAAAATGCAATCTTTCCAAAGCGTCGCCTGTTAATTGCTGATGATCCTGGGATGGGTAAAAGTGCATCGGCGATCATGAGTAAAGAGTTCGTAGGAGCAAAGTGTGCTGTAATTCTCTCGCCAAGCGGCATGGTTGATACATGGAAAGGATACTTGCGAGATTATTTCCAAGAAGGTCAACAACCACGTGTTCTGGTCCTAGATTCGCCACACAAGCTAAATGAAGTCTCAACGGACGATTATGATTACATCATTCTATCTCACGGGCGACTGACTCCTGAATACACAAATGCCCTTATGAAGATGGGTTTTGACATGTTGATTGTCGACGAAGCCCATGAGTTTAAGAATATACAGGAGGGTAAGAAAGCTGCAGAATTAATACGCCTATCCGACTATGTATCGGAACAACCAGACACGTACACCATTATGCTGACTGCAACACCGGCACCAAACAAAGTCTCCGACATCGCTATGATGCTAAGGATTCTTTGCCCGGGTAGTATACGTGATCCTGAAACAGGTGAACCACTCGATAATAAAGCGTTGACGTTACGTATTATCAACGGTGATTATATTGATCTACGAACATTGCTTGTCCCTCGGATGCAACGGAAGTTGATTGAAGAATCAATAAAAATGCCAGGACTGATTGAAGAAGTTGTGGAGCTGCAGCTGTCTCCCAAGATGCAAGAGATATACGAGTTATACCTTGAAGAAGATGAACTAGACTCATCCGAGAAGATACGTCGTATTCGGCAATTCTTAAATAACCCAGCTACCCTTGACTCTACACCTGACGTTGAGTCTGTTAAAGCTGTTTGTGTTGGTGAAGCACTCAACGAACATTTTAAGACCGAAGATAAGATTCTTATGTTTGTTAATGATTATGTAGACAACATTATCACTGGAGAACATACAATTCAGGGTTCTTTTAACCTTCCGGAAAATGTAGAGGTGTGCACCCTAACGGGCGAGAGTGAACAAGCCTTGCGCAGCGCTGCACATCAAGCGTTTCAAACAAAAGACGGCAAAATGCTGCTCATCGTATCCGGGAATATTGCTGGTCTGGGCATTGATCTATCCGCCGCTGACCGCGTGGTGTTTTATAACCATCCTTGGAATAAATCATTACGTCGACAACAAGTTGGCCGTGCTTACCGTCCAGGCAGGGAGAAACCACTTTACGTAGAATCGTTTTATTTCCCAAACACACTGGAAGAAGGCCTGGAGCTGTACACCGCCGCCAAAGAAGTTGCTATTCAAAAATTAATGAATGGTATTCAATTGAGTGAACTTGAGAAAGAAGCTCTCATGCATGAGGAGCAAGACTCAGGCGTTGATGAGACATTGTTCGATATTACTCCTGAACTGGCTGCATACTACTACTCATCATGGCAACGAATGCTTCGTATGTTCGGGCACGTAAAAGAGATAGGTGAAGAAGATTTCGTGCAAAAATTCTTGCCCGACCACGGAGTTGAGTACGCTAAGACTTACCGTGAGTTATCGAATCGTAGTTATCAAGCAAATGCTGCTCGTCTTGCGGGAACTATGATTGCAGATCATTTTGACGACCGCAAAATGAGCCCTAAAGACGTTAGAATAATCGACGTCGCATCTGGGCCCGAGATGCTACGTGCACATATCCCTGAGCCATTTACGAATTCTGTAACAAGTCTTGACATTAATGCTTCTCATTTTAATGAGCCTGGTGGTAAACGCATGGTGGGAAGCATGTTACATCTGCCAATAGCATCGTCTACAGCGGATTGCGTTAACCTATCACTCGCTATTCACTATTCAAAACAGCGTATCAAGCAAGGTGTTTTTGAACGCGCAGAGACTTTGGCGGAGATTAATCGTGTGCTCAAGCCCAAGGGTAGAGCCATGATAACAATGCTATATTCGCTCGATTTTGAGGACAATGAAAAACTAGCGGATAGTTTAGATGCACTAGGGTTTCGTATTGTTAAACGAAGTAGTGGTGAGGTTACTTCTGGTGATATCTTCAAAGTTAAACTACTTACAATCGAGAAAATACGAAATGTAACCGATCTTGCTTCAGCTTCGAACGCACGAATGCAAAGCATTAGTTCAGGCTTGAAATTTGCTAAAACAACAGATCGCCTTAAAGATACCAGAAAAATTGCCGAAGAATTCTGGATTAAGGGGCAACGAAAAGTTCAAGCTCGACTTACTCGTCAGGATCACGAAATACTTGAGGAAGAATCAGACATACTGAGCCGTATGCAAGCCCTTAAACAACAACATGGCGACATCAGAGAAATCCCGCCTGAAGAAGTAATTTTGAATGGTTTTTCACGTATCTTTAATGGCAAGAAACATATACTGTTCTCGCGATTGCGTTCAGCTATTGGGTCTGTTATTTTGCGGTAGGTCTCTCGAACTTACCAGTCACCTGGACAGTCACCACGTTATCTCGAACACTCATATCCCCAACGGTGTCCGGTTCTAAACCTAGTGCATCACAGACTTGTTTTGGATTTACAAATTGTTCACCACTATCGGGGTCAATACCACTAGAAATTCGTACGCAACTATCGGTTTCTTCTGCTCGCAGAAACAACATCGGGTTGCCGCGGTAATTTGCGATAAATACGTTTACAGGACTTTCCCCAAAAAGAGGTCGACTCGCCAACCAACGACGGTTGTCATCTTGAGTTTGTGGCAATGTCGCCGCAACCAATACACTCGAATTACCATGCTGGATATGTTTTCCAACAAGTTGTGCAGCAACATGCTGAACATCACCTCGAAAAAGCATTGGCAGTTCATGTGACACTTGTTGGTCTTTTCCAGACACTCCGGCAGACTCTTCTGCCGGTTTTTGCTCCAGAAAGCGTAAAGCTACGAATCCCATCTTTGCGTCTCGTGGGGTGTTTCTACGCGCATCTTCTAGCTCTGTCTCGTCAAGAACATTAGTAGAGACCAAAAGCGTCATGTCATCTTTGAATGACACAGCAGCTTCTGTTTTATCAAGAAATGACCGTGAAACCTCAGCGTCACTTAGAAGAGAGATTATCTCAGCTCCTACCCGTTCTTTTGCCATACGAAGAAGTTCAGGTGCTAAACTGACGGACTCCCGATCTTCTAAGGTTGTGAATTGATCATACAACCTAAGGACTGTGCTCTCGACGTCAATCATACATAAATGATGATACGTATTCAGTTACCTGTCAAGAATGGATGGGTACTTATCGATTATCCAGCTATATCATATGACTGGAGTTGCTTCTTCGTCTGTTCTTTATCTTTACCGCGCTGTAGTTTCAAGAGCTGGTCATAAATACCACCACTATGTGCCAACTTAGCTGGTGAGCCCATCTCATCAATCGTGCCGCCACGGAGTGTCACAATCTGATCAACATGTTGAATAGTACTTAAACGGTGCGCAATGATAATAGTCGTGCGACCTTTCATGAGACGTTCCAGGGCTTCTTGAACCATAGCCTCAGAACGGCTATCTAGACTGCTGGTAGCCTCGTCAAGGATCAAGATTGGCGCATTCTTGAGCAAGGCACGGGCAATCGCAATTCGCTGTTTTTGACCACCAGAGAGCTTGAGGCCACGCTCACCAATCTCAGTATCATAACCATTCTCTAGTTTCTTTATAAACTCATGTGCATTAGCTGCCTTAGCAGCAGCTATCACCTGCTTGTCGGTTGCCGTCGGTATAGCATAGCTAATATTCTCACGAATAGTGCCACTAAACAGAGCCGGATCTTGAAAAACCACTCCAATTTGTGAACGAAGTGTAGACTGCGTAACATCGTTAATGTCTTGATCATCGATAAGAATACTACCCTTTTCTGGTTCATAGAGTCGTAATAGCAGATTCGTTAGCGTGGTCTTTCCCTCGCCGCTCTCGCCCACCAAGGCTATCTTGGTGTCTGGCTCAATTGTTAGCTCAATATTTTGCAGAACGGATTGACTAGTGTCGTAGCTAAATGACACTTTACTAAAGTGAATCAAGCCCTTGCTGACTACTAGTGGTGCTGCACCAGCATGATCAGCGATCTCTGGCTGTTCATCCATAACCTTGAAGTAATCCTTGCTATTAGCAACTGCCCGTTGTGTACGGTCAACCAAAAAGCTAATACTAAAGATTGGGATAC
>CAYLGV010000023.1:3014-14388 GCA_964383395.1 uncultured Candidatus Saccharibacteria bacterium | reverse complement strand
GACCTGCTTCAAAGTGACGAATATCTTCAATGTCATGCTTCATGAGAACTAAGCGGTCGATACCACAACCCCAGGCAAAACCAGTGTATTTTTTGGCATCAATCCCTGCCATTTTAAGCACGTTTGGGTGAATCATGCCGCAGCCAAGTAGTTCGATCCAGCCGCTATAGCTGCAAACATTACAGCCCGCTTTCTGACAGAATGGACAGCTTAAAGCAAACTCGAAGCTAGGTTCGGTGAATGGGAAATAATATGGCTGCGTTTTAACCTCAAGTTCTTGGTTGTAATACGTTTGTAGGAAGGTCTTGAGTGTGGCTATAAGATGACCCGCATTAATACCCTCACCTACGCATACCCCTTCGAGTTGGTAAAACGTATGCTCGTGCCTGGCATCAAGGTCTTCGTTACGAAACACACGGCCCGGGATAACCACCCGAATATCTTCACCTTTTTCAAGCTTATCTTTATTGGCCACCAGCACACGGTTTTGCATAGTACTCGTATGCGCAGGTGCAATCAGACCTTCCTCGGTCATGAAAGTATCATAATCGTCACGCGCCGGGTGTCCTTCCGGAAAGTTCAATGTAGCGAACATATGATAGTCATCATCAATTTGTCGTGATTCAACTGCGCTAAAGCCCATCCGTACAAAGATATCTAGAACATTGTTGAGTTCTTTCATCAACGGGTGCATAGAGCCGTACTCGGCGTTAAGCAGACTTGGTCGCTGATCACGCGCAGTATTAACATCAAAAGGTGCTGTAACATCAATCGGCGGCAAGGCCTCGGCTTGCTCCTGATGCTCAGCTACTTTAGCTTCCAGCTCAGCTTTTAATAGATTAATTTCTTTCCCAAAATTACCCCTTTCTTCAGGTGGTAGTTGGGGGATTTCTGCATAAAGTGCCTTGAGTTCTACTGCACGTAGAATATTCGCCTTATCATCGAGCGTCGCCAGTCGTTCTGTTAGTAAGTTGGCAACATCAGCAATCTTGGTGTTTTTATAAGCCATAATTGGTAACAGTATAGCAACCTCTGGTCAACAGGGCTAGCATTTGCTATGGTTGTTATATGTCATTATTGCAGAGACCGCCAATTGATGTTAATGCCGCTATTGGCTGTGATCGAGCACCGTACCACCTCTATCGATCGAATGCCGCTTTGCTGGCAGCTGGCCAAACATTGCAACCCTACGCTGGCGCATTAGTAAGAAGTGTTCTTGGCAAATCTCAACGTAGAAGAATTCTGGACTCTGAAATTCTCGGTGAGCAGCCAGAATTCTTAATTCCCATTGACCGCGCAACTGAGGATTGGTGGAAAGTATTCCCTCACCCACCTTCAGTAACTTTACAAAGCTTGAAGCTTGACGACCTATCTTCCGACGAGAGTTTCGAATCGCATAGCGACCAAGACATTAGAATGGATGGCTTGCCTCATCGCAGTCCAATCACAGCTATTGCGATACTCGAAGGTTCAATCAAATATCGTTTATCTGTCGGGCGAGCCGATGTTTTTGATGCTCGTAACATGGACTATTTTGCAGATGATGAAGAACCGCTCAACCCAACTCGCCGTTGGCACGAGATTACAGCCAATGCTGGCGATATTCTAACGTTCACAAATATTCCAGGTACCTGGCATGAAGGCGAAGTTGTTGGCGGTAGCGCGATTCGCGCTATCTATATGTCACACCTTGGTCGTAATCCTGTAGAATAAAGATATGGCACAATTTAGTTTTGATATTGTAAGTGAATATGACAAGGCGGAGATGAATAATGTCTTCGATCAAGCACAGCGCGAGCTTACCAGCCGTTATGACTTTAAGGGCACACCTGCTGAGCTAGACTGGCTCAATAGTGATAAAACTGGCTTTAAGGTGATTGGCAGTGGTGATTGGCAGATTGATGCCATCCTTGATATTGTTCGCAAGAAACTTGCCAGCCGTGATCAGTCACAGAAGGTTCTTGATACCTCACGTGAGTTAACCGTGAGTAATCTAAAAACAACTCAGGAAGTACCTTTCAAGCAAGGACTCGACCAAGACAAGGCCAAAAAAATAACATCCCTCGTTCGTGATAACTACCCAAAGGTTAAAACCCAGATTCAAGGTGATGCCGTGCGTGTGACCAGCGCCAGCAAGAATGACTTGCAAGCAGTTATGCAGCTCATCAAAGCTCAAGACTTTGACTTTCCCGTTAACTTCACTAATTACCGTTAGTTATTGAGTGTAAGCAGGAGCGTTTTTACGGTTTTACGCTATACTGTTTGCTATGGATGACGAGGCGCCCCAAGAAACAACAGCACCTCTCAATATCTTTGACGAAGCCTCAGAGGTTCTCAAGTCAAACGATCATGGTAGTTATACTGTACCAGCCCCTAACCTCTACCCCCATCAATGGCTCTGGGATAGTTGTTTCATTGCTATTGGCTTGCGGCATCTGGATATTGACCGCGCAAAGACTGAGATTTTAAGTTTGCTCCTCGGACAATGGCATAACGGCATGATGCCGAATATGATTCTGCAAAGCCATCGCAAATATAAACGTGACCGAGATATTTGGCGAAGCTGGTCCAATGCCTTCTCGCCCGATGATATAGCAACCAGCGGCATAACGCAGCCCCCAATGCTGGCTGAGGCAGTTGTTCGTATTGGTGAACGTATGAAGAAAGTCGAGCGCCGGAGCTGGTACAAACAAGTGTACCCAGCCTTGCTGAAATACCATCAATGGATATACGAGGATCGAGATCCACACAACGAGGGCCTGGCCTTGCTAATACACCCTTGGGAGTCTGGTTTAGATAACTCGCCATCATGGATGAGCGAATTGCACGAACACGATATGGCTCTTTGGATCAAAGGCATTCAGAAGCTTCGAGCTGGGTGGCTGATTAATTTATTTCGACGTGACACCAAGCTTATACCCGCCGAAGAACGACTCGACCCAATTGACGCCCTTGCGCTCTTTAGTAGTCAACGTCGTTTGAGGCGCAAGCGCTATGATATTGACAAAATCTTAAGTCACTCGGTCTTTGCAATTGAAGATCTTACGTTCAACTGTATCCTCATTCGAGCCAACCAGCAGTTGCGTGAAATTGCAGATTTTATCAAACAGGATATTCCTGATGAACTGGCAGAAGCGATGAATCTCACCGAAGTAACCCTTGAGCAGCTTTGGGACCCGTATGCTGGCCAGTATTACTCTCGGAACTTCGTAACCCATAACCTCATTAAAGAACCAACACTAGCAACCTTGATGCCACTGTATGCGGGCACTATTAGCAAAGATCGTGCTCAGCAACTCGTGAGACTACTTGAGAACCAGCATGTCTTTGGTGCTAACTTTCCTGTACCAAGCGTACCGCTTAATTCAGATTGGTTTCGGGCTCATACCTATTGGCAAGGTCCGAGCTGGGTAAATACGAACTGGCTGATCATTGATGGGCTGGAGCGTATGGGCTTTTCTGATCATGCCGCGGCGCTAAGAGACACAACTATTGATATGGTTGCGCAAGCAGGCTGTTACGAATATTTCAGCCCATTCGATGGCAGCCCGGCTGGCACACCAAACTTTAGCTGGACCGCCGCTCTAACTATCGACCTCATCGAAGCACAGCCAAAATAACTAGCTTACGCTCCGAAGTAATACCAGAAGTGATTTAGAATGAGCACTACAATAAGTATGTAGGCCATGAGGATAATACCAGTGTGATTTGTGGCGATGAATGTACTGGCAGACTTAAGGCGTTTTGGAAACACAATGTAGCCTTGCCTGATTGACCAGGCCAAGGTGTATACAAACAATGCAATAACCACCACCCAGGTAAGCGCACAGTATGGACAGATGGCATTAATACGGTAAATGCCTTGGTAAAACAGATACACAACTCCTGCAACACCAGCGGCAGCACCAAGCGTAAATAAGCGCCAAAACCAGGCCTTCATTTGTGCACCAAACAGCAAGGTGATGGCAATGGCCACAATCATACTAAACGCCACGATGCCTGCTAAGGTATTGGGAATACCGAAGATCTCTGCCTGCTGTGTCTTCATAACTGAACCACAAGAGAAAATCGGGTTGATGTTACAGTCTGGTACAAACGATGGGTCTTTAAGTAACTTGATCTTGTCGACGGTGAGTATAAACGCTGCAAACAAGCCAAGCGCACCTGTTATAAGCAGTATGTATGGATAGGCTTTTTCTAGGGTTAATGCCGCTAAGCCCGTCTTATGTTTGGTAGTTTTTTTAGTCATCTAAGTCTCCTCTTGGACGATCAAGTAATATTGGTTCTATACCGACTGACTCACCAGAAATACGGTACACATCGGTATCTACTTTTTGAAGCTCCTTATTTGCTGTGTTGTAATGATTTACGGTTGTACCAAGTGAATTACCAAGCTTCTCCATAAAGGTCTTGTAGCCTGTCAGATGGCGTCCCAGCTGACCAATTCTGATCTGTATATCCTTAGCCTGTTCTTCAATCTGAAGCGCGCGTAGGCCTTGCATGACAGTCTGTAAATACGCCATGAATGTGGTTGGGCTCACAATGATCACGTTTTTGTCTCTGAAGGCATATTCCATAAGATCACGCGCTGAGGTGCCAGAGCTGCCAACCTTGTTAATCAATAGATCATAATAAATGGCTTCGCTGGGAATAAACATGAAGGCGTAGTCCATGGTTTTCTCTTTTGGACGAATGTACTTAGCCGTTTCATCGATGCGATTCTTTAGGTCAGCCTTAAAGGCTTTGGCAAGCACCTCTTTACGCACTTTATCTGGCTCTTCAAGCATACGATTGTAATTCTCTAGGCTGAACTTGCTATCTACCGACAAAATCTTGCCATCGAGCTTCACAATCGCATCAACAATCTCGCCGTCTTTGAACTTATGTTGCAAAGTAAAGCGATCGGGCGGCAAGACATTCTCAAGCACTTGACTTAAGTAATACTCCCCCAACACGCCGCGTTGCTTAGGATTAGCCAGAACGTTCTGAAGTACTTTAAGTTCACCAGCGATATCCCCAACTTGCTGGTTGGTCTTCTCGAGGGCGGTAAGTTTTTGAGTCACATCTTTTATGATGTCCGAACTTTGAGCAAATTGTTTCAACATCTGCTGATTATTCTTATCAAGTCGGTCGTTTAACTGAGTATTAATGCCATCCTTAAGCTGTGTGACACTCTCTGTTAAATTGGTCAGATCTTGTTTCAATAGTAAGGCAGCATTGTCATCCACAGGCGTCTGCGGCCTACGTACCAACAGCACCAACATAACAATACAAACTACCCCTAACACCAATACTGCTATAAGCATGAGAATATTGTACCATTTACTCTGGTATAAAATGGTGTGCAATTAACACGGCTGCACCGACTACAACGGCACCGAGTATAACCAACACGACCTGCCAGTCAACCAGCTTCTTCTCATTACGAGACTGGTTAATGCTAGGAATGATGTCACTTGCAGCAATATAGATGAAGAAACCTGCCGTTGAACCAATCAGGATTGCCAGAAGTGTTTGTGAATTGCGACCGATTGTATAGAAAAGCACGGTCCCGAGCGCCGTTACTCCAATAGCCACTCCGTGCACCATTAGGACACCACGTCGTTTAAGACCTCTTTTTAGCAAATATCCAGAATCTGCCATTTCTCGAGGAATCTCATGCATAGCAACGGCGATTGTCGTGATGATACCCGCGCTCACACTCACCAGAAAAGCCGCTGCAATAGCACCACCGTCAATAAAGTTATGGAGCCAGTTTCCTCCCGCAGCTAGCGCAACTATCGGATCAGTCTCGTGGTGGTGAGCATCCTCGCCCGACTCTGGTTCAAATGGCTCTTTGCTGTGGTGGTGGAACCAGTGTAGCCAGCCTTCCAAAACAAAGAAGAACAATACACCTACCAAGGCAGCTAATAAAACAGTATTCGGTTCGTAGTTCTCAACACCATCATGAAGAAAGTCTAGAAAGGCAGCGGCAAGTAATGCACCGGCAGCAAATGGTGTAGCATATTTTGAGAGGTAAGCGATGGTCTTCTTATGAGCCAGTAAAATAGTACTTGCGAAGAAGACGATTACGTCACCTGCGAGTGAAATAGCGAGAACGAGCCAGAGCGAGGGTTGCATTAGTTATCCTTAGGTATGATTTTCTAAATAATTACTCATAGCATAGCGAGGCTATTATGTAATTGCAAAAATGTTGCAATAGTCTCAAATGTTGCAATAAAAAATGACCCCAGGCTATTCGGCCCAGGGTCTTCGGAAGCCTCACACTTCCATAGAAATCATAGCACTAGCGTCATGCCGGGTAAAGTATTTTGAAGTGTATATTACTTCTTATCGGTGAGCTTGAGATGTGTGATATTTCGCACAAACTCTAATTTACCAGTCAGTAGCAAAGAGATGCTCACTACAAGTATTCCGGCTGAAAAGCCACCTACAACATCGAGTGGCGCATGTACACCCAAATAAATACGAGACAGGCCTACGAGCACTATCCAGGCCACCGCCAGCCACCGCCACTTTTGTGGCAAGTAAATCACCAAGAGCAAAGCCATAACGGTAGCCATCGCAGTATGTGTTGAGGGAAAACCAAAGCCTGCAGACAACTTTTCACGTACCGTTACATTTGTTAGTGCGTCGTATGGCCGTGGACGCTCAACCAGCAATTTCAATATTTGAGTCAACATGAATGCGCTTACACTGCCACAGAAGATGCGCAAACCGAGCCTCGGATATCCACGCCAAATGGTAAACAGTGTCAGTGCTGCCATCATGTAGACCGTACCGCTATAGGTGATGATCAAAAACGGTATACGCCAATAGTCCGGCCAATTGTTTATGACGTTAAAAACACTTACTTCAAGTTCACCGAAAGATCGGCTCGAAGCAACCAAGGTTGACCATGCAAGTACGCTAGCACTAACTACAGCAAGAGCAATAATATGCTTACGGTAAGCTGACATGCCCCTAGTATACGCTACACAGACCTAGACTACATGCTGGTGCAAAATGTTTAAAACCGTCTGGTAGTTAGCCCAGTAAAACAGAATATTGAACAGTACAAGTATGGGCAGGACGATCAACGTCTCGATTTTCTTGCCAGTGGTAATACGCATTCGTTTTAGTGGCGGAAAGCCAAACTTAAACGGTATGGGTAACAGCCAAGGCACCCCTTCTTTGGTAAACGAGTCCATGACCAAATGTGACACCATGCCAATCATAAAAGCCCACCATACATAACCGCTGTCGACATTAGGCATGATGGGGTGCAGGAACGCCAACAACCACCGCGAGGCGAAGCCAAACACCACAAGCCCAATTATCGAATGTGTTAAAAAACGGTGACCCCCTGAAAGCAAACCGAACATCCTGCCAAAGTATTTACCGACTGGTAGGTTACGCCAAAAGGGTGCCGTCGGTTGATCGATGTCAGGAGTAATGCCACCGATTAAGACAGCAAGAAGAGCCAACATAGCCGTCGATAAATTCACCGTAATTGTACCCATACTAATAACAATTACGCTCAATACCGTGAATGCAGCTAAATCATGTGTGCGTGCGACCATGTGCCTCAGTGTAGCGTATCCCTAGGTATACATAAACGGCTTGCACCAAAAAAAGCGACCGTATGGGTGTACGGTCGCTTTAACCTTGGTGAGGGAGTTCACCGGGTAACTAATTTTGTGAGGTTGATGTCGATGACATCCTATCTGGCCGCGGACCACCTTTCATACCATGCCCCATCGGCATATAGCCGTCAGGGATGTTATTTTCGGCTGCCCATGCTTTGAGTTCATCCATCTTCGTCTTCATCGCATCATGACGTTCTTGTTCCGTCTTGTCTTTGAGACTATCCATGTATGTCTTCATTTCAGCCATTTTGGATTTAATAGCGTCAGCTTGGGCTTGGGTCAGCTTGCCGTCCTTGACTGCTTGAGTCAAACGCTCATCCATATGCTGTTGGCGCTCTGCATCGTGAGCGGTACGATCTTCGTCAAACACTTTTTGCACATCACTCTTATTGAGATTGAACTTCTGTGCAAGCTTGTCGACGAGGCTCGTGTCACCTGAAGTGTTGCTTTGCGCATGTACTAAACCAGCTCCTGCCAGCGTAGTTACCCCTACCGATGCCATAATGGCCGCAACAGCTAATGTTTTCTTAATGTAAGACTCCTTCCTGTTAGGTTAGTAATCACAGTGTTGATACATTCATGTACCAACATGAACAACTATATGGCGACTATTTGAAAGAATGCTTAGAAGCCTGTTGTGAATCGATTGTGAGCCACTAAAAAACGACCCATCAAAACAGGTCGTTTCTTCTGCTCAATACCTCTTGGCTACTTGTTTAACTCTTTACGAATTTCATCAAGCTGAGCTTTGGTGATATCGCCCTTGGCATAACGCTCTTTGGCTACATCAAGCGGTGTGTTTTTGGTAGTTTCGCCATTATCTGATGTGCTGTGCTGCACCAGAATCTTGGCCACCCACACTACGCCGGCTACCACCAGCGCCAACATAAGCAAACGAAATAAACTCGTTACCCATGTTTCCTCATTGTGCTGCATCATCAACGGTCCGTCTTGGACGATGCGCGCTAGATACATTGCGTTCATTCTTTCCTCCTGAGCTTAAGCTACTCAAGTTTGCTGTGGCATAGCTTAGAAACAGTAATCCTAGTGCCAGTGACGTTCAATCTCATGGATGCGATCATGGTTAAGGCCGTAGAAGTGGGCGATCTCATGCCACAATGTGTGTTTTACCTGTACCTTTAACGCCTCAATACTTGGTACTGCACGCGAGAGTGGCCCCTTAAAGATGGTGATCTTGTCTGGTAATACCAGATTGTACCCAGCTCCCCGACGGTTCAGCGGGATGCCTTCATAGAGCCCGAACAAAGTTTGATTAGGTCGCAGTTTCTGTTTCTGACGCTGCTCCGCTGATGGTTCGTCTTCGTAGGTAATGACCACATTGTTGAGATGCTTCATATATTGCTCAGGCATCTCGTCCATTGCCTGGCCAATATAAGATTCAAATTGTTCGTCGCTTATATCAATCATACTGAATACTTAACACGTTAAGTATAAGCGATTTATCTGAATTAGTCTAAATCATTCCAGTGGAATGGGTTATTTCTCGGATCAGCTTTTTCCATTAGTTCATCAAGCTCTACTGTTAGGCCATTACTTCGTAACCTGTCCGGATAAACAGCTGTTGTACCGACACGAATACCTAGACGCTCTGCCCCTTCGAGTTTATGTTTATAGTTATATGTCTGGAAAACCTCGAAATCATCAAAGCCTGAAATTATACGAAGAGCGATGCTTTCCATAATTTGTGGTACTTCGTCAGGCGTCGCAGGCCTTTCAGTAAGCACGCCGTGCACATCTTCGCCCCAATAAAAAAGCTGCATGAGTATAACTGCCTCATCGCCACCTGGGCGACCTTTTGCTATCCCATCAGCATCGCGTACTATCTCATTCAGCCTGTTGGCGGCGGCAGCGATCATTTTGTCACCTTCTGAGTATGATTCTCTTTTATTTACAGGCTTGAAGTTTCTCAGATCCGTAAAAACAACCATGACTGGCGCATCACCTTTGAGCATTTTCTCAAACTCTACCTTAAGCGCATGACGGTTGCCTAATTCGGTAAGTTCGTCGGTAGTAGCCTGCATCTCAAGCTTCATTTGGCAGGTATCACAGGTGACACACTTGCCTATTTCAGCGGAGAGTCGTGGCACCTCAGGGTCGAGACAAGTGTCCTCACCAAATACACGCATACCAACACAAACTTCTCTTGCCCCTGTCGGTACAGCCATAGGGGCACCTTCCATATCTGGAAGTACCTCTAGCTTATTCGTCTCTCCAACATCATATGACATAAGTTGATTATTATAGCATAATTCTCATACTTAAACAAGGTTCGTTGTGTCTGTTAGACTGGTAGTGTGACAGAGGACAATTTTGGTATTCCATTAGCCGAGCAACTACGCCCACAAACCCTAAAAGATGTGGTTGGACAGGCGCATTTATTGGAGGCGGGTCAGATTATTCATGAAATTGTCGCCCATAAGCAACCGACCAGCTTAATCCTCTGGGGGCCACCGGGCAGCGGCAAGACAACCTTGGCCCGTATTATCGCCAATGAAACAGAGGCGGAGTTTGTTGAACTCAGCGCAGTGACCGCTGGAAAAGCCGATGTAACTCGTGTTATCGCCCACGCCCAAGGCAGTAAGCGCCTTGGCCAAGTCACCATCTTGTTTGTTGACGAAATTCACCGCTTTAATAAAGCCCAGCAAGATGCTTTTCTACCTTATGTCGAAGACGGCACCATTGTGCTAATTGGAGCAACCACCGAGAATCCCAGCTTTGAGGTTATAACCCCATTGCTAAGCAGGAGTCGTGTATTAGTGCTGGAAACCCTTACCTCTGATGAGATCAAGATCATCCTAAAAAAGGCAGCCAAACAACTCAAACTCAGCAGCAAACAGCTCCCCGCTAAAAGCATTACTATGCTGGCCGAGCTATCTGGAGGTGATGCCCGTGTAGCGCTCGGAAACCTCGAATTAGCCTTGCAGCTCTCGGGCGGCAGACCACTCACACCAGATGTAGTTGAAACAGCTGCCCAAAAACGACTGCCTGGCTATGACAAAAAGGGCGAGATGCACTACAACGTTATTAGCGCCTTTATCAAATCATTACGCGGCTCTGATCCAAATGCAGTGCTGTATTACCTGGCCCGTATGTTGCAAGCTGGCGAAGACCCAAAGTTCATTGCCAGACGCATGGTCATCTTTGCTTCTGAAGATGTAGGAATTGCTGCTTCGCCTGCCCTAAACTTAACTGTTGCCACCTTTCAAGCAGTTGAGCGGATTGGTATGCCTGAGTGCCAATATAACCTGTATCACTGTGCTCTCGTATTAGCTAAATGTGAAAAATCACGTGTGGTTGCCAACGCTATGCAAAAAGCCATGCGAGCTGCAGAGGATTACCCAGAAGCACCCGTGCCACTTCATCTGCGTAATGCTCCGACTAAACTTATGAAAGACCTGGGTTACCAGCAAGGTACGAAGTGGGAGGCGGGTTTTAAACATCCTAAAGGTTTCTTACCAGATGAACTCGGTGATCTAGATCTATTCGAATAGTACCTTGTTACGAACAAACGACAGTGGTAATACAAAGATCCAGGCACAGGTCGCAATTAAGAAGTAACGCTGAGCCAAATAGGCTGGTCCAGGAATGATCGCATAAAAGAATGACAGGATACCAAAAGTGGTGAGCGCTGCCATGATGGCATGCATAACTATCATCCGCTCATCACGGTCATAGCGTTTCCATACCATAAAAGCGGTTATATAGATGGCAATTCCAGCTGCAAT
>CAYLGV010000023.1:0-2914 GCA_964383395.1 uncultured Candidatus Saccharibacteria bacterium | reverse complement strand
CCTTCTTTGCCATAGATTCTAGTATATCGCTTTACTGCTTATGTTACGCAATATCAACCGGTGAATCACGGCGGACTCGCTGCCAGATGCGGTGGGTCCAGCGCACAATGAATGGTGCTGCAAGGTAGCTAATCCAGGCAAAGAGCACACCCAAGATTGCATCAATCGCATAATGTTCGCCAAGATAAATAGTACCCAGCCAAATTAGTATTGGATAGATCCACGCCAACCACCGCCACTTTGTTTTATAAAGCTTAGTAATCCAGAGAGCAAAAAGGAATGAGTAAGCAGCATGGAGTGATGGAACGGCAGCAACTGGGTTTGGTGAGATCTTGTTATACACACTCGGAAAATCATGAATTCCGAAGGCTGCCCAAACTTCGGATGACACACGAGTAATTGGCTCAATGAGATGTTTATCGCTTGCCATCCATGGTGGTGCAGCTGGAAACACCAGAAAAGTTATAAATCCCATAAAGCTCACCATCACGTAACTCACCACATATCGCCAGTAATAGCGGTCTCGTGTTTTCCAAATGAATGCAGCTAAGGCGAATGGCAGCACAAAATGCAACGTATAAGCACCATAGAACATAAAGTCATACCACGCTACTTTGCCATGCCACCACCATTCCTGAAGTGTAGCGGTTGGTAGACGTCCGAAGAAAAGTAACTTGTCGACTGCTGGCATCCACAAGAAGTTAACTCGTGTATTTAGGTGCGGAACGAGACCGCGAAAGGATTCATAAACCAGCAACAGTGCGACAAATGGCACAAAGCGTTTCAGGAGCTCCTTTGCCTGGCCATAGGCCATGGCAGCAAAGGTGGCAAAGATTAGGATCTTATCAGGCGTAGGAAAGCTTGGAGAACGTGCAAAGATAATCACACAGATGATGACGCCGATGACGCCGATGATTCGATATAACCTTGCTAACACCACATTATTGTAGCGTACTTTCTTGGGATTGCTACGGCTTAAACGTAAGTACTATGAGCTTCAGATTTCAATGTAGCGTAGGTATGATGGGCGGCGCGGTGGCAAGTCAGTATGCTCGCTGGTCGGCGCTTCAGTCCCGGGTCGTATATTTGTAAAGTAATTCTTAATAACATCTAAGGTGATCATCTTACCCCTCCCCAGCTATTGGCGGTGCAGCAAACAGCTGTGGCAGCTTGCTTCGCTCAATCTTTGGTACGCTAAAGTTAGTATTTAAAAACTGTTTATGCTGTTTAGCTGACGTAAACGCCTGTTCTTTTTTGTTACGTTGATTCATTATTAGTGCCCTCCTATTGACAACTATTATTGTGAGGCAAGGCTCCACAATAATTCGTAATTATCTTCACAAATCTTGCGTGATATTCATCACGCTCAATGCTTATGCATAGGTTCGATAGTAGTCGGGCTAGTTGAGACTTTGCTTAATGTAGGTTTTGCCATCGCTCAGAGTGGCAGTAAGGGTATATTTTGTGCAATCTTTCTTGACGTTATCACACGAGCTACCATCTTTGGCAACAACTTGATACGCATAGCGCTGTGCAGCAGGTGCTGCAACAAGAGCCGATGAGGTGTTTTCGGGATCTTTCAGAGCAGCCACATCAAGGCCTGGGAAGTTGGCCTTAAGCCATTTGGCATCGTTCAGATTAGCAAGTGTTGGGTACCGTTTTGTTGAGGTATAGTAAGCCTCTACTTGAGCGTGGATTGCCCTGATGTCTGCCTTACGTTCAGTGTCATTATCATTCGTTTTCGAGTCTGAACCGAGTTTGAAGTCTAGGGCTTTGAGCATCTCTTCAATTGGCACCGCACCTGCTGGCGCCTCAGTCTTGATATCACCTGTGAACGGCTTAGCCTCAAAGGTCACTTTAATATTGTATGGCGATGTACCTTGACCAACAGTAGTTAGTACGGCTTTAGAAACATGTGTTTTAAAGTCAGCCTGTAATGCAAATGTTGTATCGGTTTTATCGGTGCCATTATGGTTGTTAACAAAGAAGGTGATGTCTGAACCGCCCTTGTAATTTTCACCGATCTCATTGTAGATATTTTTATCCTTCTCGTCAGTGAAGCGCACTTTGTATATCAACTTATAATGAGCGTCGATCCACATATCAAACGTGTCGGTGTCTTTGATACTTTCATCCACATAGGTCTGGCATGTCTTTGTGACTGCTTCTTTCTGAGCCTGGTCATCCGCTTTCGTGTACTTTTTATATACCTGAGTCTGAGTAATCTTCTCTCCTAATGCCGCACAGTAGTCTTTGGCATGTTGCTTATTGATACCTACTACGTAGTGATAAGTAGTTTTGCCATCCACCTTCTCTTTACTGACAAAGCGCCGTTGCTCAAATAAGTTCATCTTAGGATCTGCAGTAAACATATAATCACCCGAGGTTTCCATAAAGGCAGTAACCACCTCTGACACATCACTTGACGTTACTTGCTTATCTTTGGCATCTTTGGCTTGTTCGGTGGTTACACCCATACTCTTTAGATAGTTCTCATCTATCACTATCCATTTGTTCTCATAGCCATCAAGCCCAGGCACAAAGTCGGAAAGACCAAGAGATTTTAAGCCAGCGAACTGGAAAAACAGCGTTGGGAACTGCGCTGTGTCCTTGAACTGGCTTATGAACTTGGCAGTGACAACTTTATCAGCTTGGCCAGCATTCTTCTGAGTTACCTTTACGTCACCGGTAGCATTAGCGCTGTCATACTTCACGTTTAACTCGCCGCCATAGGTTGCGTCGCCAGTGTTTGCTAGAAGCGAAGCATTTATTTCAGATTTCTTAAGGCTTTCGAGGGTGTCCTTTTGAGCCACATTCTCGGTGATTTTATCTATCGCCATACCAGTACGGTTAAGGCCTGTTTTCCAGACATTTTGAGGCTTGTTGGGAATGTAGACCAAGAAGATATAGGCAA
>CAYLGV010000022.1:0-14552 GCA_964383395.1 uncultured Candidatus Saccharibacteria bacterium | reverse complement strand
TTGCCAAAGATAAACAATTAGGAGGTGTCCGTGGCTGGTTTAAGAAACGTCCTCATAGTTGAAGATGATGTAATGATCCGTGATCTCTACCGCATCGCGTTAGTTGATGCAAATTACTTAGTTGAGGTTGCCAGTAATGTTGATGAGGTATACCAGAAGATCACTACCTTTCACCCAGACTGTATATTGCTCGATATTATGCTGCCCGGCACATCAGGTCTAGAGATATTGCAAGAGTTAAAAACCAATGAAGCCCGTGGCTGTACAGATTCGAAGATAATCATGATTACGAATCTAGCTCAACGTACGACTGTTGATAATGCCCTCCAGGCTGGAGCCGAGGGTTACATTATTAAAGCCGATATACTACCAAAAGATTTACCGAAAGTGATTGCCTCTCTAGAAGAAGACGAATAGCTTCCTTCTCAGCCGAGGGCTGCTATAATAGAACATGTAATTATCTAATCAACAAAAATGAAAAAGAAAAAAATCCTACCACTTCTCCTTGGCATCTGTTTGGTTTCGACGCTTGGCTTAAGCTTAACTACACGTGTATCTGCTGCGTCTTACACCACTAAAGCTGAATGTGCGAGTAATGTGCTTACGATTAACGCTACCGCACCTAGTAGCGTTACCGCTAGTGCTGCCTTCGAAATTACAAATGTTTCGTCCAGTAGCACGGCTCCGGGCGGCATTACAGTAAATAAAATCGTTTCTACTTCAAGTGCAAGTAACGCCTCACCGTCAGTGGTCACAGGTACTTGGACTGGCACTGGTACGGGTAGTTTTACAGCAACTTTCCCTAACACTTCACTAACAGCAAGCGGAGCTGTTGGTAGCCAGGTAACTATGCGGCTCAGCAGTGTTGATCTGTATGTGAACGGGCTTACAAATCCAATCACCTGTAGTTTGGCCAATGGGCAATTAACCGCTAACAATCCTGGTCAATCTCTAACAGTATTCAGTATCCCTATTACTGCCCCCGCCGCAAGTGCCCCAGCTACAACCACCACACCGAAGACTTCTAGTAACTCATCTCAAACCAACAAAACAACACCAGCAGCACCGGCTCCTGCAGCTACGACACCTACAAGCCAAGAACCAGCAAGTACCACAAACAACACCCAAGCCAGTACTCAGTCACAGCCCCAACTTGTGGCAATTACGATCGTTGATTCATCAGGCAATCCAATGAGTGATGTATCTGTTTCTGTTGACGGTAATACGCCCGTCAAAACGAATTCAAGAGGTGTGGCTATCTTCGAAAACCTATCTACTGGCAAACACAAAGTGGCTGTCCTCGGTGCAAAATCAGAGATTACACGAGAGATTGATGTATCTGGGGGGAGCGAGCCAGTTGAGCTTACTGTTGAGCTTCCCCACCAGCTCATTTCACCAAAGTTGATGGTAATACTTGGTGCTGTGGCCGTTGTTGTTCTCCTTGCAAGTGGTATTGGCTACGTGTTGTATCGTCGTGGAAAAGCGAAGTCACTGGCACAACATATTGCCCCTGGCGTGACTCCAACAACACCTGTTGCGCATGCAGTTTCCAACTCAGTACCCGCCTCTGTGGAGCCAACACCAATTCAGTCTTCATCACTACCAGCAGCTACAGGGCCGCTTCCCGTAGAACCGTCAACGCCAATTCAAACAACACAACCACTTGAACACAATCAACCTTTCGCTAATCAGCCTGTTGCAACCGTGCAACCAATATCACCCGCTTCACCATCAACGCCAGTGACCCCACAACCTACCCCAACCAGTGAGCCGGTACCAGTTATTCCACAACCAACCCCACAGCCAATAGCCCCTATTCAACCGACAGAACACATAGCTCCAAGCGTTCCACACCAACCTGGACAAATGATTATCCCTCAGACACAAACACACTTCGAACCACACGCATAGGTATTTGTATTGTTAGATATTATATGACATAATTTTTTGATTATGGTGTCGCGTGAAGCTGGAGAACATGTATCTGGTATTCGGGATAAAATCCTGGATGATGTTCAAGCACGCCTTCTAGCCGACCGACCGCTCCCAGGATTCTTGATTGATAGTATTTCGCGAATGCATCCACTAGATATATCTAGCTCAAAAAGAGGCGAATGCGTTGCACTGGACGAATTTGACGAGGATGACCTTAGATCAATGGAGCCAGAGAGAGCATGGCTATCGTATAACTATTTTATTACACCGACAGTTGCACCATATAAAACCCCCATACATCTATATCACCGCACAAAACTACTGCCGGAAGTGGGCACGGAGAAAAGCGTTCTAGATATACTAGCTACACTCGTTAATCAACGACGAGGGCTAAAGCGCAACGCTGTTTTCACTGGGCCTATTGTCAGCCAAGAGTTATATAACGGAGAAACAGATTCAATTAGTGTAAAAGAAGCAGCTAGAGGCATGCTCACCTATCACTCGATCACGGTCCCTTATTTAGAACTAACCAAATTTCAGGCTGCACTATTAGATACTACTGACGATCGTTACCCAGAAGCTGCAACCAACATCGAGGGCTTTTCACCAGAAATTATCATCTGTATACCAGTTGCCAACGGGCAAGAATGGGATACCCTACCCAAGACACTTAAACTACTCGCAGAACAATCACTAGATCATGACAAATATGAAATAGTATTGCTCCACAACAGCGTCGAAGCAAAAGATGCATATGATAATGAAGGCATTGACGATGGGGTGGCTAACGAGGCTGCAATCGAACACGAGTGGCTAAGTATCGTATACAACAAACTTCTCGATGATTACCCTAACCTCAAAATTCGAGCTGACCTAGCAGTTCATGCTCCGTCTACAACTATCGGTTTCTGCCGTATGCGTCTAGGGCAACAGGTTGCCTCTAAATACATCGAACGTGGATCAACAAATAATCCCTTGTTGCTAAATATGGATGCCGATATCAGGTCGCTTAACAAAGATTTCTTAAAAAACATGCTTGCCACGGCTGAGCAAACTGATGCACCAGTGATTACTTCGCGCCTCAGATGGCAAGCTGATAAGGATGCAAACATTGGTCCAAACTCAGCAAAACTTTTGAAGCTTGGGCTTTTTCTGAACGCAACTGCACAAGCTTACATGAATGCACCAAATTTTATTGAAAGTGGCACCGCAATAAGAATGAAAGAATATTGTTTGAGTGGTGGTCATTACTGGACACAGATGTTATCTGAAACTATACAGATCACCCAACTACTAAACGTTCTGCGTAAAAAGAATGATCAAGGTCCAGCCATCACCATGAGTCGTGGATCTATCATTGGCTCTGATCCTCGTCGTCAAATTGATGTGCTCGCACGAGGCCATTCTACAAGTAAGGCATGGTCGAGAGAGCTAACAACTTTTGGCCAGAGTGACGACCCTGTACGTACGCAAAGAACACCATACGAAGAAGCCGAAATGATTGCCACAGCTGAACTTGAACGTTTAGTAATGGAGACTATTGAAGATGTATTTGGTGACACCAAAAGTGAAGCTTTTCAAGCCAAGTCAGAAGTCGTCAGAAAAGGTCTTTCTATTATTGGCCTGCCTGTCTACGAAATATAAACCTTATTTTTCAAAATTAAGCTATGTGGGCTAGTTTGAAAATGTAACGTGCAGAGCGTAGCTCGTAGCTCGAAATAACCTTGTAAGTACATACAAGCAAACCGTCGTTATGAGTATAGCGAGCAGACCACTTTTATATGAGGTAATGTCCTGATAATTCAGTATAGTCTGACTCATCCAAATAACGCAACGTGGGAGAATTTTTCCAATAAAGCTCAGTAGCATAACTATAAGAAGGAATAAAATTGCGACCACATAGCCGTATTGCGCTAAGCGTGCCAACCAGTAGTTATTTGTCGATTTTGGAGCAACATTCTTACTCGCCTGGACATCGTTACTCACCTTGCCCGCAAAGTGTTGCAAGGCACCAATAATGGCATAGGTAACTGCTCCAAGGCAGCCCCAAAGCAAAAACACTGTAGCTTTTGCAAAAAGTTCTTGGCTTAAGAATGTCGAGACTGTTTGGAACTGGGGTAGCATTGCTTCGGTTGCATTCTGTGCGGTAATACCGCTATCGGTCCAAACAGACGCCCAAATCGCTTGATGGCTCAGCAATAAAAGCAAAACTAAACTACTCGCCGCGAATGCCAGTACACCTGCAGTTGTAGGCACCAAGAAGCCTCTTAGGGACTGGTTTGTATTTGATTCGTTGAAACCTAGTTTCATGATTACCTGTATTAAAGCATAAGCTGTCGACTGTGGGAAACTATTTGACAAGTATTCTGTATTGCTTATGATTAAGGTATTACTCAGCAAAAAGGTACCCCTATGGCAAAGACAACCAAAAAACCAGTAGTAGCAAAAAATACTAAGAAAAATACCAGTAGATGGCAGAAACTCGTGCCAAGGACTCCCAGGGCTAAATTTTTAACATTCCTTGTTGTTTTTGCAGTTTTAGGAGGTAGTGTAATGGCTTATAGAAGCTTTGCAGCTACCGGAGCAGGTGTATACACAGCTTCTCAAATGACAGGAGAAAACGGGGCATGGACCATGCAAGAAACAAGAGGTGTAAAAAAAGGCTACACAGTCTGGTACCTGCCGCCAAACCGTAATGCTAACCCTGTTACCTATATTGCACCTTCGTATTGGCCAACTATTTGGGCACCTTACATAAGGGGTTGTGCTAATGTTCGCACATATGGCCCAGCAGGTAGCCAGTCAGTCACATTAACTATCACAGATGGACAGCAAAGATTTACGAGCGGTGCAAACCTGACCAATAGTGCTGATACGTATAAAAAAGTATGTACAAACGGCTCAATAAAGCATACCGATCCAAATGCAAAAGTACATGTTGCAGCTTCCTGTACATGTGGACTTGGTGGAAACACCGTATATGTAAGCAGCCTTTCTATTGAATACTTCAACTAATTATGCTGTAAATACGTATTGCATACATGCAGCGCTTTAAGGAGATACTAGGTAACAAGCGTGCATTAACCATCACGCTTGTTATGGCTTTTCTTTGGAGCTGGCTCTTCTTGGTCGATGTCGGTAATCTAGCAAAATCGATGCTGCTTGGCTTTCTATTGATGCTTGTGGCTTATTTAGTCATGGTCGCTATTAGCTCGTTAGTAGTAATAAAGGTATCGCCTTTTGTATCAAAGCAACTCAAAAAACCTTGTGTTACCTCAATATTTTCCATCTTACTCACCTGGGCTGCAGTTGAATTCTTGCTTGCTTGGCTTGTGAGCGTTGTTTGGATGGGCCGTGAAGGCAGTTGGGACAACATTGTGCCTTTTGTATCTCTTACACCTACTATTGCAATTACTCCCTTACGATTCTTGACTCGTTTGTTTGGGTTCTTTGGCACCTCAGCAGTGGTTGGAACTGGCATTGTACTAATCATAGCCAGCATCCGAAATAAATCATGGCGTAAGCTGACTACATTCTACTGGGCAATCATAGTAGGCGTTAATATTCTGTTGTGGCTAAGCTTCTCAAGCGCGACAGGGCCAAACCTGCGCGCCACGGTAGTATCCGAACACTTAGGTGAGCCAAAAACTATCGACGCCAAAAATAGCCAGCTTGTCGTAGTGCCCGAGTACGGACTCGATAACTACAAAAGCGATAATCTTCAAGATCGCGTAAGTAACACAGGTCACGAAGTTTTCATTACAGGCACGAAACAATACGGTGAAACAACTGGTAATAAAAATGTATTGATCTATGGCTCGAATAAACAGGGTTTTATGTATGAACACCAGAAGTCTCGTCTGATTGTTGGTGGTGAGTATATACCTCTTAGCTACGAGGTCTTTGTACGAATAGTGGCCCCTGATCTATACACCGACTTCCAAGTACGCCGTGCTATTACAAAAGGCAAAGAACAAGCACACCCCTTCACTATCTCAAGTGGCATTGTTGTTGGAAACTCGGCCTGCTCAAGCATCATTAATCCAGGAGATTACCGGAAGCTCACAGCCGCAGGTGCAACCGTTTTGGGCAATTCGGCATCGTTAGAGATTTTCCGTGGTTCACGCGTATTCGCCCTTCACCACGATGGACTTGCCAAGTTTATGGCAACCGCCAATGCCCGCCCCTTCTTACAATCAGCCAATGATTGGAAAGGCTTTGCTATTGACCATAATGGCAACACGCTCGTAACGGTGCAACCTTTCGGTCAGACAGATGTAAAGGTTCAAACTAACAGCCGCAAGACACCATATACCTATCTCGGCGAATGGCTTACTATTCTTGGCATTGGCTATATTCTGGCCCTGTTGGTTCAAAAACAACTCCATAAATCACCGCCCAAGAAGAAAAAAAATAGATCAATATTTTGTCATTAGAAAAGTTTGTTTAATACTATTGCTATGGCACGACATCTACCTTTTGACCTTAAAGCTATACAGAACGTCATAGAAACATACCCCACTCCTTTTCACATATACGACGAAAAAGGCATAAAAGCATCTGCTCAAGCACTGAAGAATGCCTACTCATGGGCAGCGGGGTTTACTAATTATTTTGCTGTTAAAGCTTTGCCGAATCCGGCTATTCTAAAACTGTTAAAACGTGAAGGTATGGGCGTTGACTGTAGCTCACTCGCGGAACTTGTTTTAGCAGAACGCTGCGGCGTTAGTGGTGACCAAATAATGTTCTCTAGCAATGATACTTCTGCAGAGGAATTCCAAAAAGCCTACGAGCTCGGAGCCACTATAAATCTAGACGACATAACCCATATAGATTTCTTCGAGAGAACCGTCGGCACTTTACCTGACCTATTGAGCTTTCGCTTTAATCCAGGTGCCGAACGCAAAGGCAATGACATTATTGGCAATCCTAGTGAAGCAAAATATGGCCTCACTAGAGCTCAGATATTCGAAGCTTACAAACTATGTCAAGAAAAAGGCGTTAAACGCTTTGGATTGCATACTATGGTTGTGAGTAATGAACTTGATGCAAGTTACTTTATTGAGACTGCCCGTATGCTCTTTGAGCTTGCTGCTGAATTAAAATCTAAACTCGATATCGACCTGGAATTTACTAACTTAGGTGGTGGCTTTGGGATTCCATATAAGCCAAATCAGAAACCACTTGATATTCAGCTTATTGGCGAAACTACACATAAATTATACGAAAAAATATTGAAAACAAATGGGCTAACCCCAAGAGTAATTATGGAATGTGGTCGATACATTACTGGCCCACACGGATACTTGGTGAATACCGTATTACATATGAAGCATACCTACCGAGATTATATTGGGCTTGATTCATGTATGGCTAACTTGATGCGTCCCGCTATGTATGGTGCGTATCATCAAATAACCATTCTTGGCAAGGAATCCAAACCAGCCACCCATACCTACGATGTAACAGGTTCACTTTGCGAAAACAACGACAAGTTTGCAATTCAGCGTGAGCTACCCGAGGTTGAGGTTGGTGACATCCTTGTAATCCATGACACAGGTGCTCATGGTCATGCCATGGGCTTTAACTACAATGGCAAACTCCGCTCAGCTGAGCTACTTTTACATGAAGATAAAAGCATTGAGCTGATCCGTCGTGCGGAAACGCTGGATGACTACTTCGCTACTCTCGACGGCATACCTAACAAGTAGCGAATTCTGCAGTTTTTTCATAAGGCTGTATGATATAGCTAGGAACATTCAATAAAAATGCCAAAACAAAAATATCTTAAACTTCGTGTTCGAGGCCATCGGATAAACTTACTGCTTGATAAGGTTTTGTTTTTTAAATACTTACAAAAGGTACGTGGGCGTTTTTGGGGTATCGCTGGTTTGATTGGCTTAAGTGTCGGCATTGCGCTATGTTTCATAATTGAGCCGAACCTACGAAGTCTATCCACTGCTTTTAGCGACTTTGGAAATGACATACGAACAGCACCCTACTTTGCAGGAGCATTGTTTTTTGCGTCGTACGGTTTGTGGCGCTGGCGTAACTATATTGATCGCAGCGTTAAACATAGTCGTTTACTTAGCCTGCTACTCACACTTACCATCTTAAGCCTCTATATGATTGCTCTTATGCCTGCAGGCTGGTATACATGGCCTCATCGAATTCACATTATTGGTGTTTTTTTGCTTGGCATTACTATCTGCTCTACGGTTATTCTTGACACCTTACTGTTGCGAACTAAGCCTGGTAAAAACATGACCACCTGGCGCCTCTTGCGATTTACTTCATTTTGCCTCATTGTATGTGGCGGGCTGATTACACTTGCATCACTGGACCAGATTAGCTACCTCAATCTTTCGGGCCTGGGAGAGCTGTTTATGTTGATTGGTTATGGATTATGGATTGTTGAGAAGACCTATCGCGGTGATGGTGGACGTACGACCTTATCTAAGTTCCTTAGGGACTTTGTTACCATCAATTAGGCTAGTATCGAATCTGGACTCAACGTATAATCAACCCGAATGACAGGTAATATAGTAAAAATAGCTGTGCTTTGTATTATCCTAGGCGGAGCCTCTATTCCGTTCGCTTTTGGTATTGATAACAACCCATATGTTGTGTGGATTGGTAATAGCTTAGGGTCACTCGTGTCAGCTTTTGTCGTTATATACATTGCCGAACGCATAAGTGATGATCGCTTCAAGCGGCGTGTGCAACGCTACCGCATAGGCAATAAAGTTGTTACCGTAATGGACACCGGCGAGAGTAATACTAAGGTCGTTAAAGCCCGAAGCTTTATCAATAAACACGGCCTTAAGTTCTTTGCACTGGTGTGTCCTATCTTCCCTGGTGCTCTACTCTCTACTATCACGGTATATACTCTCGGTCTTGATAAACGAACCTATAAGATCTGGCTAGTGCCAGGGATCTTTTTGGTCAGCGGCCTATATGTTTTTGGATACTGGTATACGATAGGCAATAAACTACCGTAGTTATTAGTACTATTTTAAACTGCATGTTGTTACACTATTAGATATATAACGAGGTTAAATTATGGATCGAAGTGGTAACCCTGCCCTCAAACGTTCAGCCTTAGAGCGCGTTTCGGCATTAGAGAAGTCAAACACTGCCACGGTTAGTGGAACAGTAACACGAGTTGTCATTCTACTCGCATTAGTATTGGTTGGAGCGTTTACTGGGTGGCGTATTGCAGCAAACATGACAGGCAGCGGTGCCATGATCCTCCTCGGCTCAATGATTGGTGCACTTGTTTTTGCCCTTATTACTATCTTCTCACCCAAGGCTTCACCCTTTACAGCACCGGCCTATGCGCTTCTTGAAGGTGTTCTGTTGGGAGCAATCTCCCAAGTATTCAACAGTGCATATAACGGCATTGCTCTACAGGCTATCCTACTAACCCTTACGGTCTTCTTAAGTACCTTGGTGCTTTACACCTCTGGCATGGTACGAGTAACCGAGAAAATGCGTGCTGTCATCTTTATTGCCACTGCTGCCATTGCTCTTTATTACTTGATTGCGTTGGTTGTAGGCCTGTTTGGTGGTTCTGTCCCGCTTATCTATTCTAGTGGACCCTGGGGCATCGCCTTTAGTGTTATCGTGGTTTTGATTGCTGCCATGAATCTACTCTTAGATTTTGACTTCATTGAGCGCACTGCCAATTCCAAAATGCCAAAAGTCTTTGAATGGTACGGGGCCTTTGGCTTAATGGTTACGCTCATTTGGCTGTATCTAGAAATACTTCGCTTGCTTTCTAAAATTCGAAACTAACCCACAACACCTTTCAATCTTTGCCGTAAAACCCTTTTCATGATATAGTTTTTTATTATGCCTATGCGAACTCTTGATCATTTCTGTGGTGTCGGCGAGAAGCCTGGTGGAGTTCAGGACTCTACAAATACAGTTGCTGGATACATGCGCGAGCAAGGAATAGACACTCATGTACTTGTGGGTAGTAGCGAGGATGTTCCAGGAACTCATGAGCGATTTAGCTCATTTGAACCTGATAATGTTCATATTTTAAGTAATGCCAATCGCATAAAGATAATAAATGGTAGCCAGAATCCACTCGGAACTCTTGTTAACCCTTTCAGAATCAAGCGTGAACTTAGAGCTATAGATCCTGATGTATTCCATATAAATACACCATGGATGCCACAAGTTGGTGGGCTTGCACTCAGGTTCGCTCAATACTATGACATACCGACTGTTTCGACATATCACATTGTTTCAGATGAGAATGCAACGAATGTAGGCCTTTGGCTATCTGGATCATTTGACCGAAAACCAATTCAACGACTTGATGCAATGATCGCCGTATCAGAACCAGCACGACGCCACATGGAGATGACCTACAGATACAAGGGCGATGTTCATATTATCCCAAATGGTGTCGATATCGAGAAACTCGAAGAAGCAAAACCGTTTGAAGCTAATGAACCATTCGAAGGCTATGACCCAAATAACCCTACGCTTGTATTCGTTGGTAGGCCAGACCCTCGAAAAGGGCTCGATGAACTACTCTACACTTTTAAGTATGTACATGATGATATGCCTGACGCGCAGCTCATTATATGCGGTGGAGACAAGGCACAAGGCGAAATTACTGAAGATGAAACGTTAACTGACTATATTGCCTTTGCTGAATACCTAGGCATATCGTCTGCAACGCATTTTATGGGACGAGTGTCCGATGAGGATAAAGGCCGGTGGTTTGCAAGTGCCGATCAAGCCATATTACCAGCTACTGGCTGTGAGTCACAGGGCATTGTTTTGCTCGAAGCCATGGCAGCAAATGCTGGTGTCGTAATTGGTGGTGATAACGAAGGATATGCCAGCGTCTTTAATCCTGTAGATGTACGAAATAGCGATCTCATGTTGGCCAACCCACGTCACCATGCTGCTTTCAAAGAGAAGATAGTAACAATACTTAACAATGATCGCTTAGCTAATGAGCTACATGCCGAACAACAGAGACTTGTTCGTGCGAAATATGACATACAGCTTGTAGGCCGCCAAATCCTCGATCTCTATCGAAGCTTGCGTTAAGCGCATATTGCAACTTTGTTGCAGTTGATTGTATAATTGCCTCATGTCGACAGATGATATTAAACGTTTTAATCACGTACTGAGCGCTAATCACTACCGTGTTACTCATGCTCGTGAAGTCACCTTCAAGCTACTATTGAGCCCAGATCCGCAATCAATGCGTGAACTTATTACCAAAGCAAATGGTGAGGTTGATCGCGTAAGCATCTATCGCTCGGTGGAGTTATTTGAAAAGCTTGGCATTGTTCACCGCATATACGTTGGCTGGAAATACAAACTTGAACTATCAGACGAGTTCATCGCCCATCACCACCACCTATCCTGCTTAAGTTGCGGCAAGATTATTGATATCCAGGACGAAAAACATATAGATGAGTTTATAGAGACAATCTCAAAACAATTCAACTTTACGCCTCGTCGACACCAGTTTGAGATTGATGGCTACTGTGAGTCCTGCAGCAAACAGGCGGTGGCATTAAAGTAGCTAAAGCAGCGTGATCTCGACTGCGGGCTTGAGCGTTTCAGGGTTGATTACGTAAACAACGTAAAACTGTAGGCTACTGTTTATAAGTCTCATGAGAAGTTTAGGCTTAATAACGAGCATATTCTTCTCAAAACCAAGTTCCTCAATATGACCTTCGATATAACTCTTCTTATACACATTTGTGCGGTAACCAGCTTGTTGATCAAACCAGACAGCGTCAAGTGGGTGAAATTCTTTATCAAGCACCGATATACGTACGCGGCGACCCTTGTAATTCGATTGGTCCTCAGCAATCAACAGTCCAATTTGCATCTCGGTCATAGACTGTAGTTGTTCGGCCTGAGCTTTTTTGACATGAGCATCTAAGCTTGCTCGCACCACATTGTCACCACCCATTTCGTTCAAAGATGTGGGGTTCAGAAATGTGCCGCGACTAACGTCTGTTAATTGCTGCATAAGCTCTGTCTCGCTTCGCTGTGCCTCTTGAGAGGCTGCCTCAGCCGTGGCACGAGACAGCAGTACTGATTGAAAATCAGCCACCAATTGACGTCCATTTATAGTTGGATTTTGTGAAGGCTTCACAAGTCTATACTAGCACCAAAGGCAAGCCAGCAGACTAGATCATACCAGTTTCACGCTCGATGTCTTCTTCGGCTGCTTTATCAGCAGCAGCGATGCGTGGATCTTTGTCTTTCAGGACTGCGGCAATAATCAAGGCCAACAAGAAAGAGATAAAAACTGCGATGATGAAAAATAGCACAAAGCTATAGCCTTTTCGCTTGGCTATAAACGCAGGCCAGAGGGCGAGTGCAACCCAAGCAACGATTCCTAATACTGCAAAATACGAATATGGCATGTAATACTCCTTTTATATGCTGTTACTGTCTCATGTCAACTCGTCTGATGCAAGCAATCAGCCTATTTTGTACATAGTCGTTAAACTTATCACATTGACAACTATGATTCTGGAAGAGTAATCTTTCAGTATAAATTAAGGGAGTCTGGGTCATGGCACAAAAAAATGAAGAAGTAACAGGATGGGTGGGTTGGATTGCTTTCGCCAGCTTGTTGCTATACATTTCAGGTTTCTTCAGTATCTTTACAGGTTTTATAGCCCTGTTTAAGCACACCGTGTTCTATCATGGTGCAACAGATACATTCTACGTAATGAGCTACAGCCAATGGGGTTGGATTCACATTGGTGTTGGGCTTTTGGCACTAATTGCCGGTGCATCTCTCGTAAAGGGTGGCTACTTCGGTCGTACCGTTGCAGTTGTGCTCGCAATTATTAGCCTCATGGCTAACATGGCCTTCGTACCGATCTACCCATTGTGGTCAATCATTGTAATGGTAGTTGATGTCTTGGTCATCTACGCTGTAACTGTTCATGGTAGCGAAGTTAAGAAACTACGCTAAGTAGTCTACGTAACAAGAAAACCGGCTTTAATTAGTCGGTTTTTTTGTTTTTGACGAAATGTATTTCAGAAGTTCTTAAGGCATTAGTATTATATAAGTTGTATGGTAAGACAAACAGACCCAGATTTTCGCGTACGAGCCGTGCGGCCTAGCTACTCTCCAAGTAACCGTACCAACATACCCCAACTGCCACGAAAACCTCTGTCAAATCAGCATATTTCTGCCTACCGCCCTGTTGCTATAAACACCAGCACCCAAAGACCAACAGCTACCAAGATAACCCCCAAGCGACGACGACCACAATTGATTATCATCGTAAGCGCCTGTTTTATAGTAGTAATATCGTGCATTGTTTTACCACGTTTGTTACACCGTAGTACTGCAGAGAGAGCAGATGCCGAGAGTAACAATACGACCAACGTTGCAGGCGCAAACACTGCAGTAAAAACGGTCGATCAAGCTGCCTTGTCTGCTCAAATCAACAAGATTCTTGCTACATATAAAGGGGTAGATACCGGTGTAAGCATTGTAAGCCTACGCGATGGCGCAATTTATGACTACGGCGATGATGCGGCGTACTACGCTGCCAGTGTATCTAAGCTGATCTCCGCGAGCGACTTTCTAAAACAAGTTGAGGCTGGCAAGTATACCTTAAATACAGAAATTGCGGGTCAACCTGCAAAGACACAACTCGAGAAACTTATCGTTAATAGTGATAACGATGCCTGGCATGGTTTTATCGAGCTTCTAAGCAAACCTGAGCTTGAGCGATTTGCTAAAACCTATGGAGTTACATTTGATGCCGAAAAAAACACCCTCGATGCCCACGATACAGCCATATTCTTGCAAAAACTGTATCAAAGCAAGATCATCAATCAAACTCACACCAAGCTGCTACTTAGCTATATGAACCGCGCCAGTGATGGACAATACCTAGAAGCGAATGCGCCTGAAGGAACAAATGTTTATCAAAAAGCTGGTTGGCTGAGTGATCGCCTGCACGTAGCTGGCGTGGTTACAAATGGTAACACTGGTTACGCAGTAGCAATCTATTCTAAGGTTATTGGGAAGTACGACTATGACACAGGGAGTCAACTCATACGTGACATTCAGACTGTGCTCAACCAAACTTATTTTTAGTTTGCTAATGACAGAGATTACTACTATCAGCTATACTGGTTGTGATATTAATTCTACGGAGGATTCATGCGAGGACCAATCGACTATATCGTTGTCGGCTTCGAAGGCAACAAGTTTGACGGCAGCATACTACAGGCCTTAACAGATGCAATCGACAAGGGCATCATTGCACTCGTAGCACTCTCAATGATCGTAAAAGATGCCGATGGCAACGTTACGACACTTGATATTGCAGACGCAGGCGATGCCTACATTGCTGAATTTACACAAAAATATGCCAACAACACTCAACCAGTGGATCAAGATGATCTCGATGAAGTAGCTGATCTAATCGAGAACAACTGCAGTGCCGGGCTTCTCGTTGTTGAACAGGTTTGGGCTAAGCCGCTTAAAGAAGCCTTGATTAATGCTAATGGCGTACTAGTCGCCGAGGGTCGCATCCACCCCGATGCAGCTCAAGAATTGGAAGGATAAGGAGAACCTATGCCAGGATTACTACGAG
>CAYLGV010000021.1:0-16656 GCA_964383395.1 uncultured Candidatus Saccharibacteria bacterium | reverse complement strand
CGTGACCCCCGCCTTACCATGGCGATGCTCTACCACTGAGCTACGACGGCAAATATACCGTGTAATACTAGCAAAAACTGCCACGTACCTCAATAGATATAATGTATACGGTTGTTAGCTCTTCCGTATCAGGCGGTTATCTGTTAGAATTTCCTGGTTAACAAATGCCACCTTAGCTCAGTTGGTTAGAGCGACGGTTTTGTAAACCGTAGGTCGTCGGTTCGAATCCGACAGGTGGCTCCAGAATTTTCATGCAGGGATAGTGAAGCGGTCAAACACGGCAGACTGTAAATCTGTTGGCTCAGCCTTCGGGGGTTCGAATCCCTCTCCCTGCACCACATATTACGGAGACTTTACGTGATACGAAAATCATCCAAAGCACGCAACACAAGCATCAGAAATTTCGTATCAAATCGCACTGTTCTGATTGTTATTTTTGCAATCATCTTGGGTGCAGTTATCGTTACTCTGAATGCTCGTAATATGGTTCAAAAGACTCGGAATAATCAATATTCATATACTGTAAAAACCACCGAAAAAGAAAACCTACTTTTTAAAACGTTCCAACATGAATTAGAAAACCTACACGATCCCTTTGCGACATTTAGTATTCCATCACAAAAGCCTAACTCAGCTGGTGTATGCCAAGAAATTGAGGGCATGGAGAAAACTCCCACAGGAAACATACGTACTCGTTACAAGGATGTTAAGCGTTGCGATATTACTCAGAGCGGGAGCATAGTAATGAGCTCTGCACAAAACCAAGTAGCCATAGCCAGAATACTGAAACAGATCAACATTGATGAACTTTTTTTCAAGAATGGCTGGCAATATGATAACCGCTTCGCCTCCAGGCAAAAAACAACGAATGAAACGATCAGTTACATCCTTAATAATGTTGACTCAATTCTCCAACAGCTTAACAGCGAAGGTGTACAGCCAGAAAGCTTAAATGGGACGGTGTATTCTAAAAAAATTGATGATAAAACAAGCTGTAGTTTTAGTGTGAACCATGATGCAGGTGCTGAAGAAACAATACATGACCCAGAAGTTGTAAACTGGGACAGGATAATTCTCAGCTTCTCTATGACCTGCAGCTATGACAATAGTTAATGCCGTACATGTTATAAACGGAGCCCTCGATATGAATACATACGATATCCAGAATACCCTTCCAGGTAAAAGTAAAATGTGCCAAGATATTCTTGAGGAAGTTAGGAGACAAGCAGAACCAAAGTTGGACGAAATCCAAATTAGGTATTAATGTTTTACTAACATGACAGAGTTTGAACAATACCCTGCTTACCTACCCGACCCATACAAATATAAGAGATGGGTTGGTTCCATCGACATGTTTGCACCACAGATTTCTGTGATTGCAGGCCCTCCGATTGCTGATATACAGGAAGCAATGAGAGATAAATCAACGGTGACACTTGATCTTGAATATAGAACCGCTGACATGGATGACAGCGATCGATCTGAAAGAATTGGACCGACTGACTTGCGCGTATTCCATGTAATTGCGCCTCGTGAAAACGCCATTTGTTTTATGTCTCAAGGCAGTCTGCCATTCTCGGGAGGTAACTGTCTCATATGGACCTGGGAGTACGAAGATGGTGGTATCGGCGCTGGAGTTGATTTTCAAGTTTGAGTTAGTGTCAGATGGTTTGATAGTTACTAGGGTTATAACTTATCAAATACGCCATATTATGGTATATATGTTTTATGAAAAAGCAGAAGTCTTTCGAAAAAGCATTATTTGACGGAGATATTGATGGGCCAAATTGGCCTGTTGTTGATACCGAGACTGGACAAGTAGCTGATCCTGGCAGCCAGGAGTTTGGACACACCGTATTGGGCAGAAACGTCAAATTGCCAAATGGTACCGTACTGCCAATGACAGTCATTGATTTCACCGAGCCGTCAGATGCGCCAGTTGCGCCATGGCACGAGAATCTAGACATGCGATCCAGACGGGTTCAATAAATATACGCATAGATTGCCTGGATCTTAATTGCAGTATCTATTGAAAATTATACATTATATAGTATAGTAGCATTTATGAGCGCCCCAGTAGAATCAGTCGCACCAGTAGCTACCCTTTACCGTGAGGTGGCTTCAGGTGAACTACAGTCAAGAATAGTTACCGTTGGACCATTGCAGGTTCACCCTGATTACCTGCCTTTTTCGGGTCTAAGAAGTGATCTCGAAGATGTTGGCCTTGCACAGAATGCCATACTTCCTCTTATGGAACGTTTTGAAGAAAATGATGGAAACCCGCTTTTAGTGAAAGATATCGTCCCCGCTCCATATCCAGACACCGTCCCTTCGAGAGATCCTATCAGCGACCTAAACCTATTAGTAAGGGCAAGATTACTCGGCACAGAGAAGAATAGCCAGGGTTTATCAATGTTATTTCCTCTTGATGATACGTATGAGATGAATCATCAACAACCATTTTATAAGCCAGACTTAGTAGGGCTATGTGTTATTTCTGGATTTGCTGGTGTTACTTCTGCGGCTTTAGCTATGGGAAACCCGCATATGGGTTTAGCTGAAACCTATGAGCTTACTCAGCTTTCTCAAGTAGGATCTGCTGGGTTTTATGTAGTTGGGGCACTGGTAAGTGCTGTTCGTGCGCGACGATTCTACGGGAGGCATGGATTTGAGACGAGATAAAGATACGTTAGTAGGTTATGAGGTAGATATCCTTAGGGCTGCATTTTGGGCTGACGAGGGTATTTATCCATATGGACTTGCGTCCCAGTTATATCCTGATGATCGTACAAAAGTCACAAATGGGACAATGTACCGAAGATTTCAGGTTTTGGAAGAGGCGGGAATGCTCGATAGGTGCGCCCCAGTTGCTGGAGACGAAGCAGCACCTAGAATTCCTTATGAATTGACAGTGCTTGGAGTGGTTGCCCTAACAGAAGTAGAACCTTGGATAGACGCAATTACTATTGACTAGGTATCTAGGGTGTAATGTGCCAAGAAAACCTGGTCGTTTAGTTGTTTGAGCTCTTTGAGATTCACCTTTTGCTGAATATCACTAGTTAGTAGTTGCAGGCCAGTTCCAAATAATACTGGTTCATATGTTAGATAGAGATCATTCACCACCCTAGCGCTTAGAAAAAGATCGTAGATCTGTGAGCCGCCACAGATAGCGATTTCTTTGTAGCCTTCACTCTCGAGCCGCTTAATCAGATCAACTGGCTCCTCGGTGGTATATTCGACGTTTTCTATCGATGGCTGATCAGCTTTTCGGGTGTATACAATCGTTTTACGGCCTGGAAGTGCACGATTAATGGTACCAAACTGATTTGAGCCCATAACCATTACACCTGCACGTTTGGTAAGTTCAACAAAAAGCTTTTTATCCTCTTTACTGGTCCAATCAGCTAAGTGATGAGAATTTTTAGCAATAAAGCCATCGGCGGTAAGTGCGGCAATAATAAATACATTCATAGACTCATTTTGTCATGTATTAGGCGAGTTGCCTAGACATCATCGCTTTAGCTCCATATAATGAAGTATATAAATAACCTGGGGGAAATATGGCTGAAGATACCAACCAAAATGTTGATGCGTATTATGGTGATAACGAAGCTAGTACTGATGAAGTCGATCTAAGTTTCTTGGACGAAGAAAAAGACGCCTAAGAAGTCATGGCTCACCCCGAGAACCAGTATCTACAATTACTTGCAGAGATCCTAAAAAACGGCAAGACTAAGCCATCACGCGGCATAGCTGATCTGAAGTCTATTTTTGGCTATCAAATGCGTTTTGATATGCGCCATGGCTTTCCGTTACTTACAACTAAAAAAATGCCATTTAAGATATTACTACACGAATTGCTATGGTTCGTGTCGGGCAGCTCAAATATCGGTTACTTACAAGATCATAAGATTCATTACTGGGATGAGTTTGCCGACAAAGATCTAAACCTTGGCCCAGTGTACGGTGTGCAATGGCGCCATTGGAAAGGTACTGACGGCGAAGAATTTGATCAACTGCAATGGGCGATAGATCAGATCAAGAATAATCCAAACTCCAAAGCAATTCTTGTGAGCGCCTGGAATGTCGCTGATCTTGAGGAAATGCGTTTACCTCCCTGCCACACTATGTTCCAGTTTGACGTTACGAAGGGTAAGTTGCGGATGCAACTGTATCAACGCTCTAGCGATGTCTTCCTGGGACTCCCCTTTAATATTGCTCAGTATGCCATGTTACTTCAGATGGTCGCTCATCTCACAGGACTAGAAGCCCGCGAACTAATAGTAAGTATTGGCAACGCACATTTATACAAAAACCATCTAGAGCAAGCCAAAGAACAGATTCAGCGCACACCAAATGCGTTTCCAAAGCTAAAAATCGTTGGCGACGTAAAAAACATTGATGATTTCACAGAAGAAAATTTTGAGCTAGTAGATTACGAAGCCCAACCGCACATCAAAGCACCCTTAGTTATCCTTTAGAGTAGCCTATTTCCCGATCAGTTCACTATAAATAGTAGCGTGTTCTTGCGCCATACGCTCACTACTAAAGTGTTTTTCATATACTTGGCGACATATCCTGCGATCCTTTAGTATTACCTTAGGTATGGCTGTCGCAAGTCGCTGAATAGTTAGTTCATCAGATGTTGCCTTCTTTACGATTATGCCAGTAGATTCATCAATCACTTCAGGTAGAGCACCTGAGTTTAGCGCGAGTACTGGTGTCCCGCAAGCTAATGCCTCAATTGACACCATGCCAAAAGGTTCTTCGAAAAGTGACGGTACCAATAAGGCAGCTGCATTTCCAAGGAAGTCTTGTATTTTTTCATCGTTGTTGAGGAAGCCAACATAATTGATGTTCGGGTCATCGAGCAATGGGAGAATATGTTTCTGCCAGTAGCTATCTTTGTCGCTTGCATAATGTTTACCGGCTAATTGTAATTGTAGTGGCTTTTTAGCGCCTTGGTTGTATCTTTGAACTGCTTGGATAGCTAAATGTACCCCTTTTGATTCGATAATCCTGCCGATGAAAGCTATGTAATTTCCGTTAGCATCAGCAGAAAATGATAATTGATCCTTAGGAAGCCCATGATACACATTACCAACCCAGTTGGTTGATTGGGGCATAGCTTTACGCTGTGCATACGAAAGTGATATCCAATTAAGTTCATCGTATTTAGGAAAGATGGCTCGATATTTAGCAAGAAGATTAAACGGGTCATGATGAGTAAAGACAACTGGTTTTTGACAAAACGTAGCAAACGGTAGTGCCAACTCTTCTTCATTACCATATATATGTACAATGTCGAGCTTGTCGTTATTGGCATCAGCAAAAGCTTGTGCGATTAGTTCGGCCTGCACTTGTCGGGCTAATGTAATGAATGTGAGTGGGTGTTTCTTTAAAAGCGCAAGATAGGTGTCCCCCCTAAGTGCTAACTCTTCTTCAAAAAGCGAAAGATCGGCAGTAACATTCAATACGCTAGTTTTGACGTTGCCAGGTGTATATAACACTGGTTTGTAACCTTGCTTTTGCAGCTCTTCAGCCAATGATATTGCCAGGCTACCAGGCGAGAAAATGACTTCCGGTAAAATCTTATCTTGCATGAAGATATGCGGAATTACTATGCCAATCCTCATGCAATACCTAACCTTCCTCGTTGCTTCAATAGTGTTACCGTTCGAATATAATGCTCGTTGGACGACAGGTACTCATATGGGTTGTGGAGTAAGAATTTGTATAGGTCATGCAGAAGGAAGAAATCAACCAGCACTTCCAGAACATTTATAGGTTTGCTGCCAACCTTGTAATGAGTTATAAGATTGACCTCACCGTGTTTGATGTAACCAGAACGAAGAAAATATCGACGTACTTCGGCTTCCCTTTTATATTTCGTGTCGATCAATAAAAATGCGAGTGTACGAGCTACATCAAATACAGCTAGACCATAGGCAGTCTTCTCAAAATCAATAATGCCTGATATTTCTACGCTACCGTAGCCATACTGGCTGTTGGCTGTTCTCTGACCAAACAGTACATTACCTCTGACGAAATCCATATGTAGTAAATGCTGATCAGTGGCATTACGTAGCTCATTGAATACACGGACAAAACGATCCATGTGCTTAGGTGCTTGCAGCTCTAGTTTCACTTCGAGAGCTTTCTGTACGCCTGTCTGTGCAAAGTACCCCGTCATACGAGAAGCTAATTCACTACACTCATCAATGACACTCGGAGCATTATTTCTTATTGATACTTGGCTATATACACAGTGCATTTTGGCCATGGTGATGCCAAGGCTTCTTAGGTGATCTTTTGTGTAGGCCTCCCAGGAAATGGTCGATCCTGGCAAGTAATTATACAGCCCGCCGTATTGTACGAAATTAGCAGACTTAATTTGTATGATTCGTTCATCAATCTGTACGCGTACAGGCAAATCATACTTGGCAAGTATTTGCGCGCTCACATCGGCATTATGAATCTTTTCAAGGATGCCATTCTCTGCTTTATACAGAATCACATTTACAAACCTATCCTCAAGTTTTAACACATGAGATTCATTACGGTAGCCTTTTTGAACCGGAAACACTTCGATAACCCTAAGCTTGTATGCCTTGGCGATAGCTGTGATAAGGTCGGCACGGTTCATGAGTGCAAATCTACGCCAAAACGCTGCGGCGGACTTTCTTCCCAGCTTCGGTAAGTAGTTTGAGAGCGTAGCCATCAGAGTGGTCGTGAAGATAAATGACTTCAGCTATATCAGTGTCACAAAGCATACGTGTACAAGTTGGGCATGGCATTAAATTCAAAAACACTGTTGAGCCTTTTAAGTCTAATTTCTGTTTCTGAGCTTCGATAAGCATCTCAACTTCAGCATGCACTGTATCATAGTGGTTGAGATCATGTGGCGGCGAGAAGTTCATTTCTCGGGCAGCACCAAAATGCATAGCATAGGTTTCAAATGGAACTACTTTGTTGTGTGCAGATGTGAGTACTTCATATGAATCTTTTTGTTTACGTAAAAGTAGTAGTCCCGTCTGGAAGCTATAGTCAAACGAACGACTGGCCACAACTTTCAAGTATTCCTGAACTACCCTTTCGTCTACAGGTATTGTTTCTGGTAGGGCTGTAGCTTGGGATATCTTCTTTTGCAGACGCTTGGCGTACTGCTTGGCTTCAGGTTCATCTGTAAATGGTGAGATGAGATCATACGATATATTGTTTTGCATAAGTGTGTAGTAGATAGGCGTTGTATGGAAGGTATGTAACCAAGAGCCACGCATAAAGACGGCATGCTTTACATGAAGTTTCGGCAGTATGTGCACCAGGTCTTTTTGAGCGTAATGAAGTATATAGGTCTTATGAGTTAAACGGGCGTTAGCTTGCTCAATTATTGAAGCAAATGTTTCGTAACGTGCAGTTTTAAATTGTGACTGTAATTCAAATCCATCTACATACGCTTCTTTAGGAAAACCAAGAACGACAGGCCCTCTTAAAATGTATTGCTTAAGGATCTCCTTAAAACGAGCTTCTGAGATTTCCCGAGTCATAGTTATAAAGGTAGCTTTGAGGCTGGAGAGAGGTTTTTTGCTGCCAAAAGCGAGATCTGCCCAATCGTAAGTGTATTGTGCAGCAGACATGGATTTCATAGTTTAATTCTCTTAAAAATACCTTTTGTGCCAGGTGAAATTCGTGGGTGAGAGACGATTTTATCAAGTGGCACCCATACGAATGCGCTTGTATCATCACCAGCTGTAAGTTTTGTTTTGGAGGTTATTTTCTTAGCTGTGTAGGTGTTACGCATAAAACGGTCTCTGTGGACATATGACCGCTCAAGTGGCTTGCTCATGACTTCACGATCAAGATAGGTGATTTCTGAGCTAACTAATTCGGTTGATTTAAGACTAATCTTTAGACCTGTTTCCTCATTGACTTCACGAGCTAGCTCTTCCTCAAGCGTAGCACTAAAGTCATCGACAAGCCCGCCAGGAAGCACAATGTAATCTGGACTTAGTTTCTGGTTGTTACTTCTCTCTTCAAACAAGACCTCATTCTTCTCATTCATAATAATTGCATCGACGACTACGGCAATCCCGCTTGGGTTTCTGTATTTAGTTTCAAACTTTTGCTTGATAGATATGATCTGTTTAGCGGCCTGTTTGTACTGCGCTACATTCTCGAGAGGTGTGTTTTCAAGCTTTCGGAAATTCCACGTTGCAAGATCTGGTGAGTCAAACGGGATACAGTGAAAATGTAGATGCTCCACTGTGCTTTGTGCGTTGGCACCATCTTTTTGTACGAATTGCATGCCTTTTGTGCCGTGAACTTTGCGTATAAGTTTCTTGGCAAGATACATAAATTCACGAACTGTTTGCCACTCACGTTCGGTCAGGTCTTTGACGGAGCGTACATGACGACGTGGAATAATCATAAAATGACCATCAATATAGGCATAGAGGCTGATGGTCATAACTATGTCATTTTCTTCAAAGAAAATGTACTTATCTTTTAAGTCACAGAAAGCGCATTTACCGACGCTCTGCCAAATGTCATCGTATTTGTTTAGATAGCGAGCATCCCGGTAAAGTTCCTGCTTTTCTGCTTCGCTTCTTTCCTTCTGCATACCTTGCTCTAACGCTCTTTGAGGGGATTCTTGCGCATATCTACGAAGTCTTTGAAGACGTCACCTAGGTGTCCACCAATCGCTCGCTGGATAATCTTGGTGGTAGAGATTGTTGTAGATTGGCGATCAACAACTTTTACCTTACCGCCATATTTAGTAACGGTCTTATATTCTTTTGACTCTTTGTAATTGTCAGTCCAGTCTTCTTTAACTGTCACGTAAACGTCAGGCTTTAAAAGTCCAAGCGAAGGTTGGCAGCTCGGCTCAGGAATAATGGTTACAAAATCCACTGAACGTAAATATGAAAGTGCTTCGGCACGGATTTTATCACCAAGCACAGGTTTGTTCGGCCCTTTTACGCGACGGATCGCTTCATCACTACTTACTCCTACTACGAGTACATCACCCTCTTGCTTGGCCTTTTCTAGGTAACGTAGTTGACCTACGTGTACTAAATCCCAGGCTCCTGCCGTGAAGACAATTTTCTTGCCTTTTTCCTTGAGTTTTTCACTCAGTGTCATTAGGTCACTTTGCGTTACGAGTCGCTTTTTCCAGGTTGCTGACATATCTATACCCCAATTTAGTCCTCTATCTCTTGTAAGTATACATTGCCGCCTCTGTTAGAGCAATGAATGGGCTGTTGTATTCTGCGCTATGGCTCGATAAATAGTATTTGTTTACTATTTAGGAGACGGCAATTCATGTCCTTCTGCCAGCTCCGGGTGTTCATCTAGTAACAGTATGCGCAAATCCTCTATGCCAATCTTACCGAGACCTTTTACGCCAGTATTAACTGCTTCATCATATAAGGGTAGTCGTTTGAATCATGCAAAGTTAAGCAATCTCGTGTGTTTGATATACTTCAAGAATGACAATGTATAACAAGCTTGTTCGAGATAAGATTCCTGCAATATGTAAAGCTAACGGTGCAATACCAAAAACACGCATACTTAAAGATGACAAAGAATACTTAGAAGCATTGATAACTAAGTTGGGCGAAGAATCAAACGAAGTTAAAGATGATCCAAGTCTGGCTGAGCTCGCAGATACACTAGAAGTATTGCAAGCTATAGGACGTGAGCTTGGGTTTACCCCAGAACAAATTGAAGCAGCACGCCAAAAAAAAGCCAAAGAACGTGGTGGCTTTACAGAGCGCATCTTTCTCATAAGTACTGAGCCAATGAAGTAAGTCAGGTTGCAACTGCAAAGCTTTAGTACTACTCTGATAAGTAAGTACGAGTTATTTGTTTTCTGGGGGTTCGTCCGAAACTGAACCTATACCTAGTTGGTATAGCGTCATGTGTGGCTAGGGTACGTATGATATTCGTGCATTTTCACATTCAGATGCTGGCGATCGAGTGCAGAAATATGTGAAGGAAGTTGGCAACACAGTCGGTTTTCCGTTTACTACTGAGTATGACTGGCGTGGTGTACTGAATAAAGAGATCATTTGGCGATTAACTGGTGGTGATATTACAGAGCCAGACAATGTTAAGCCTATTATGCGCCACTATGCTGAGCCACGTACATTTGCGAGAACGAGCATGCCCGAGCTTGCTCACACAACCGAGCCTCAACTGTTTGAGTTTACCCAAGAAACTCACGTTGTGGGGCATGACATTCAGGGACTTGTTGGTCGCGAGATGCTTCGTCACGAGCTAATTGTTATTCAGACGTGGCAGGATCAAGCCACAGCCTAGTTCCCTATTGCTCCATTAAAGCATCACGAAGTGAGAAGAACGCTGGTTTTGGTCGGTATTTATCGTCGAATGGCAATGGGCGTGCGTCAGGTAAGCCTAGATAGTTGTACCATGTTTCCTTATCGGTAATACCGAGTAGCGCGAAACTGTGACAGTAGCCTGACTCGATGCAGGCACGCATCATCTCATAATAGATGTTGGCTTGTGCTAGGTTCTTAGCCTCGCTATCTGCCTGTACATCGTTCATATTAACGTCGAGTTCAGTCACATACACATCCACACCAAGCTCTCCAAATCGTTTCATATTTGATACTACCTCATCTTTGGTGGGCGGATGGGTTCCGTCGATATGCATTTGCATGCCTATTCCGTCTATTGGTACGCCTCTGGCTTTTGCATCTTTTATGTAGGTGTACATAGCATCTGAAACGTCATTTCTGCCTTCGTTTTGAAAATCGTTAAGGATTAGCTTTGCGCTTGGGTCAGCTTCTCTAGCCCAACGGAATGATTGATCAATATAATCCATCCCCCCTGTATGGTCGGCCCACCAGTCGTGCAGGTCATACATATGCTGTGAACGCGTAAATGCTTCGTTCACCACGGTCCATTCTTTAATTTGCCCTTTATAATGACCACCTACCGTCATGATGTGATCTTGAATGATTGCCATTAGCTGCTCTTTTGTATAATTCCCCTTTTTTAACCAATCTGGTAGCCATTTTTCATCGCCCCAAAGAAAGTGATGGGCTTGAACAGGCATATTGTGAGTCTTCGCATAGGCCATAACTTCATCCATTTGCTTAAAGTTGTATCCATCTTTAGATGGCCTCAGGCCACCATCGGTAAAATACCAGTTTGGGGTATTGTCAGCGAGCACAAAGTCAAACTGTCCAGTAAGAATGTCCAAGTAAGGTTTTTCGTGTATGCGGCTCTTGATAGCAAAATTGCCCAAGGCAACCTTATGCTTAGCGGCCAGTGCTTTAAGCGGTGGTTCTGGCAAGTTGGGTGTTTTGGGTTGTTGATGTCGCCAGACGCCTATACCAACTGTGGTTGCTCCGACGACGAGAATGACTGCCAATGCTATAAAGCTTTTGGAATGTGAAAGTATATACTTCTTCAATTAGGTCTCCTTACGGTTATTCCTAATAGCCTACGGGAGATACCAAGGAGATGCTGTAAGTTTTATCGCTATAGCTGTGCTAGATGACAACACGTTTTGGGCGTGAGACGCGCTTTGGCTTGCCTGATGGCACGACTAGCTTTTGTAGTTTGTGGTCAACCTGGTCGGCTTCAACAGCCATTCCAGCAGCTTCATAACTACTTTTGAGAAGTGTATAACTTTCTTTATTTGGTTCAAGTTCAACAGCACGCTCAAGTTCGGCAATCATGAGTTTTTCATTACCAAGCTTTTCTTGCACTTTAGCATAGGCAATGTGGCGAGCGGCCATTTCCTCTTCAAGTTTTAAAGCTTGTTCGAACGCGGTAGCAGCTTTAGGGTAGTTCTCTGTTTCATAATAGATTAAACCAAGGTTATGAAGTGAAGAAGCGGTTGGTTCAATTGATGAGGCAATCTCAAAACAGTCGATAGCATCACGGTATTCCTTTTGTTTGGCATAGAGAATACCCAGACGGTTATAGGCTGCGGCATTTTTTTGGTCTATTTTGAGAATAGTGAGCAGTGCCTTCTCCGCTCTAAGGAAGCGATTCTCACGCATTCCCTGGTGGGCAATATCCCAAAGACGGCCCATGCGGTCACTAATTTTTCGGGGTAGCGGTGACAGTTCCTCCTCGCGTAAGCGGGTGGCACGGTAGGCAAGAAAGCCAAAGCCAAAGAGCATTACTAATTCGTACATTGCTAGCAGTCATTATATCACGGAGGCGGTAATACCTCGCTTTACTACAGGTGCAAGAAGAGATCAGTCAGTAATAGTTTAGCGTTCACATTGCGCTGTAATGCAGCTTGGGCATCGTAAACTGCCCTGGAGGAGTGGTAGAATGCCCTGGTCTGAGCTGTATTATCCCTGGCTGTTGCCTGCTTTAGGCCGCTTGCCAGAATACGTTGCATACCAATTAATAGCATAGGTAGTAGCTCTTTCTGCTTTGATAACGCATCAGCTTGAGCGAGGCGCTCGTATTGATTCATTCTTAATAGCTCTTTGGCATTAGATATGGCAGCTACCAGCGGGTGTGCTTCATCATCATTTAGCAATGCGTTTAGTAGGCCCACTCTCCCGTCGCTCATGTAAAATGCCGCAATGAGTTGCTGCTCGTTTACGCTCTGGTAGTACGCCTTGGCTTCTTCAAGTGAAACAGGTACCACATGTAGCTGTTGGGCACGCGAACGAATGGTTGGGAGAAGTTTGGTAATATCACTGGCAGTAATGATCAATACAGTATCGGCAGGTGGTTCTTCGAGGTTTTTCAGGAGTGCATTCTGTGCCTCAGTGGTCATGAGGTGCCCATCTCGTACAATCACCGCCCTACGTAGGTCATTCTGGCCGGTAGTCCGCTTACCCAGGAAATCACGTAGTTGTCTAATTGTTTCAATGCCAATGCTTTGTTTTTCGGGCATAATCTCAAGAAAATATGGATGTTTGTTAAGTTCGACACTCAATAGTTCACTGGCCAAGGTGTGTGCCACCGTTTTTTTTCCAGTCCCGTCCTCACCAGTAATAAGTACAGCATGTGGGTTTGTATGCTTCAGGGCCTCAAATTGGTATTCAGTCGTAGGATGCAGCAGCAGTTTCATTACGCATCTTTCATAATATCGACGAAAGCCTCAGGGATTGGTGCAACAAAGGTTTGTTCACCCTTGTCTGGAATGGCGATGGTAAGCTTGTGGGCATGTAGGTAGAGTCGCTCGGCTGGTTCCCCGTTATATAATGCATCACCTACAATCGGATGACCTTGATACGCGAGGTGTACGCGTAACTGATGGGTTCGGCCTGTGGCTGGTGTAAGCTCCAGTTCGTCATAATTGTCGGAGCTTTTAATAACTGTATAGGCAGTCTGAGCGGTTTTACCGTTGGCACCGACTCGGAAAGTTGCAGGTGCCTTAGGATTGCGCTCAATTGGCATATCTATTACCGCTTGCTCATGCTTAAGGTGGCCACCAACTACTGCTCGGTAGATTTTTTTAACATCTCTCTGAGAAAATTGTTTTTGTAGTAACGATAAGCTGGCTTGATTCTTAGCGCATACCATAACACCGCTGGTAGCTCGGTCTAAGCGGTGTACAATGCCGGCACGCTCGCCTTCTTGATCAGTTTTTTGACGTACGAATGATGCCACAGACGGTTCGTACCAATACTTACCGCGCGAGTGGCTAATCACGCCCACAGGTTTGTTTACAACCAATACGTTTTCGTCTTCATAAATAATAGGTAGATCAATGTCTTCAATCTGTTGTAACTCTTCAACGTCAAAGTTCATAGCTACCGAATCGTTGTCACGTAATCGATAGCCAGGCTTTTTGGTTTCGTTGTTTACCAGCACACTTCCAGCATCAATAAGCTTAGCTACATAAGAGCGGCTTAGCTCTGGATGTTTTTCGGCTACATAGTGATCAAGTCTCATGATTTGTTAGAGTCAGGTTTCTTGCCACCATCCTTGGCTTTTTTAAAAAAATGTAAGCCCAAAGCAATTGCACCAATGCCGATAGCGATGTCCAACAGGCCATGGGCAAGGCTTTCTATAGGGTTGCCTAAACCTTCGCTCATATTCGAAGACCCACCGCTTTCTGCACCTTTAATAACGTATTATTGGCCTGGTCACGCATTACTGCTTCATCACTCTCAAGTTTTTTCATGAGGATTTTATCATCTACGTTCTTGAGTCTTTGTTGGAAAGCTTCTAAGAACTTCTCAACAGCATCAGCTAAGGCACTCTTGAGTGGGCCATACTGTTCCTGCCCAACATATTCTTTACAAACTTCACTAATACTACGGTTCGTGAATAGCGCTAACAGGTCAAGTAAGTTCGCTAAACCAGGTTGTTCAGCACGATTGTATGCGATGCGGCCATGACTATCAGTCGTGGCACTCATGATCTTCTTACGTGCTGCAGCTGGTGTGTCGCTTAGGAAAAGAACGCCCTTGCCTGTTTCGTCGCTTTTACTCATCTTCTTGGTGGGATCATTTAAATCCCGTATGCGTAGACCTTGATCTTTACCAAAGAAAGCATGCTGTTCGTTAACTGGTTTCGGTACAGTAAACAGTTCACCAAATTGATTATTCATGCGTGCGGCTATATCTCTAGTGAACTCTAGATGTTGTGTCTGATCCTCACCAACGGGTACATATGTAGCGTTATAAAGCAATATATCTGCCGCCATCAGAACGGGATAATTAAATAGACCAACACTAATGCGATCATCATTGAGTTTGGCTGATTTATCCTTGAACTGAGTCATGCGAGACATTTCGCCAAAACCAGTGAAACAATCCAATATCCATGTGAGCTCAGAGTGTGCTGTTACATAACTTTGGCGGTAAATATGAATGTTTGCATGATCAAGTGGTAGGCCGGCCGCCGCATAGACACGTAGGTTTTGTATAATCTGTTCGTGTAGCTGGCCGTGGTCAATTGGCGTCGTGAAGCTATGCAGGTCTGGTACAAACAGATTAACCTGAAAATCATTGGCATGTTCTTTGGCCATATCGATAAGTGGCAATAATGCACCTAGATAGTTGCCGATATGCAGGCCATTATTGGCTCTAAGGCCGGTTAAAATAACTGGTTTTCCCATAATTCATCTCTTATTATATCTTGTTTAAGCGGTAATACTAAGGCAGAAGCTTAATTGTAGTGGCAACTAAGCGACTAAGTTCTTTTTTGCGATTGTCATCGAGAAGTAGATTTTGGTCGGTGCGTCCCAGCTCAGGGCCAACTTCACCCAAAACACCTGCAATCTGCGTGGCATTTTTTATTTGCTGTTTCTCTATTGCGGTGTGTATTTCACCTAAAACTGCTAGGAAACGATCAGGGTCTTGGCGTGAAATATCAAGCATAGGTGGAACGCTATGTGATCCATCTATAAGAACAGCAGTACCTGCTTCTGCACCCAACATACACATAGCTGAAAGATGCTCTATGGCTTTTTTGCGACGCTCCTCTGGATCCATTTCCTTCGGTAACTCGTAGCCACGAGCAAAGATTGCTAACTCCGAGTTGCCTTCTCCAATAGGTAGAATACCTGTAGGAATGCCACGTGAATGCGGGTTGCTAGCGATTGTTCCAATATCTGCGCCAGAGCCGTTATTATCTGAGCTACTTGCTCTAACCGTCTGTATGGCTTTGGCTAGCACGCCAACTGATCCATCGCGACCGTTCTTGATGCCGAGTGGTAAATGAATTGCCGATAGCGTGCCCCGTAGCGCAGTTGACTCAACATCGCGTGCACCAACCCACATGCCGCTTAACCATGGCGCCAATGCACCAATCTGAGAGTTCTCAGTAACTTCTGTAATAAGCGGTATATGCCTTGTAAACGCTTCATTGTAAATTTCAAAGAGCCGTTCACGCTCCTCAACGTTACCATACCAAAGACCTTTCCAGCCTGGACCAGTCCTTGGTTTTGCGCCGTTGGCGCGCATAGCGATTAATGCGTCAGGGTTCTGCTCCTGTAGCTCTTCAACAAAGTCGAACAATGGCTCGTAGTCTACATTCATATCTAAAGAACAAGGCCCAACTAAGATCAGTCCTTTGGCTGAGCGTCTAGTAAATATGTCACCCACAAGACTACGATGTCTATCTCGGGCTGCTACAGCTATAGGGTCAAACTCTAGACTTATTTTCTCCCCAGCATCATCCATCTGTTCTGCTAATGTTTCGGCTGCTGATGTATCCATTGCCCAGTGATGGGTTAATGTTTGTAATGTTTCTGTCATGATTACTCCTTTACATATAAAAAAACCGCTGCTTTTTGGCGCGGCGGTTTGTAGGTCGATTGGTAATTATTTACACATAATAAGAAATCGTCCGCCACGCATAGTGGGGTGTAAACCAATAACCGTAGAACTGGTTCATAAGTGATTTCATAACTTTGAGATGATAATACGCTATTCGCAGTCTGTCAATGGAATGATGGTTATATACAAAAAACACTCACCCGCAACAGGGTGAGTGTTTGATGAAATACGTAGGTATTAACGCTTGGTGAACTGGCGTTGCTTACGAGCGCCTTTGAGACCAAACTTCTTACGTTCTTTTTCACGAGGATCGCGACCAAGGAGGTCTGCACGCTTGAGCGTACTCTTGAGATTTTCATCCATAACAGTCAAAGCTTTAGCAATGCCGAGGCGAATTGCTTCTACCTGGCTGTGTTGGCCACCACCA
>CAYLGV010000020.1:0-16900 GCA_964383395.1 uncultured Candidatus Saccharibacteria bacterium | reverse complement strand
GCTACCGACAAGAACGGCGTGAGCGCCTTCTTGCAACTGGTTGGTATTGCTAACGGCGCCTTGAGTCAGGATGCCGCAGCGCAGAAGAAGGATAGCGATAACAGTGGGGGCTCGACTCAGACTAAGTCAAAGATTATCTGGCAACCAGCAGCAATTAGCATTCCGTTCGTTATCTCGACTTTCTGGCTTGGTAAGCGTCACGAGTTACGTTCGCTTAAAAAGAAGATTGAACGCGGCGACCGTCCGTTCTAGTATTTAATAAATAATTCATGATTTTGCATAGCGAACTGGCTAAAATAGCCAGGTATGACAAAAGTTTTATATATCGACGAAACAGGCGATCATAGTCTTACTCGAATTGATAAAACATACCCAATCTTTGTTCTAACGGGTGTGATTGTTGATGAAACTTACCATCAAAATGATCTGACCGATGAGTTGAACAAACTAAAATTACGTCACTTCGGAACAGAAGACGTCGTACTGCACAGCCAAGAAATGACACATCCAAAAATTGCGAAGAACAGTGCGTATACGCGGTTTTTGGATGCGAGTTTTAGGACCAGTTTCTATAGAGACTTCGGACTATTATTGCGACGTAGCAGGGTGAGCATAGTTGCATGTGTGATCATGAAGAGTAAACACTTCGCAAATTATGGGCTTGAAGCAAAAGATCCTTATCTTCTATCGTTTGACAATCTCTTGAACAGATTAGTATTTGACCTGAACGACTCACAACGTGGAATCATTGTAGCTGAAAGCCGCAATAGCACCTTGGACAATCAGCTTGAAATAGCATATCTTGCAGCAAGAATTGAAGGCACGAATAAAGTTAGACCTGCTGAGTTGAAACTTAAACTTAACCCGACGATTCAATTCCGGCAGAAGAGTGACAATGTAACAGGATTACAGATTGCGGACATGGTTGCTTCGCCTCTTGCACGCCATTTTCTTGATAAACCTGAGCGAACTGGGCATCAGCTGGCTTACAGTGATGTATTTTCTAAAGTGAGAAGTATAAAAGGGCGGTGGCAAAACGTCGGCATAACAGTTTTCCCTCAGAACTAAAATGGGGCCCGCATCCGCAGTCCCCATATACACTGTATTATACGCTAATAATGCTCATGGTCAATTACGGCGCCATTCAAATCTAATCTGTTAAAATAGGTGAGTTATGAAGACGGTTTATGTTGGTTTGAGTGGTGGCGTAGATTCGTCAGTTACGGCGGCTTTGCTGAAAGAGCAGGGCTATAACGTGGTTGGCGTGTACATGAAAAACTGGAGCCAAGACTTGCCCGGCTTCCCATGTCCTTGGAAAGAAGACTTTCAGGATGCTAAGCGGGTAGCGGTGCAACTTGGTATTGACTTCAAGATGTATGATTTCGAGAAAGAGTACCGCCAAAAAGTCGTCGACTACATGATCGAGGAATATCAGGCGGGCCGAACGCCCAATCCCGACGTGATGTGCAATCAAGAGGTTAAATTTAAGTTATTCCTCGAGACTGCTCTAGAAGATGGTGCGGATATGATCGCTACCGGCCACTATGCTCGAGTTAAAGACGGGCAATTACTCACCGCAGTTAATATCGACAAAGATCAGACATATTTTTTGTATCGCGTTACCTCCCAGGCACTTAGTAAGAGTCTCATGCCAATTGGTGACTTTAAAACCAAACAAGAGGTCCGTGATATGGCAAAGCAGCTCGGCTTGGCCACGGCCGAAAAGAAAGATAGCCAGGGTATTTGTTTTGTAGGTAAGGTTGGTATTCGTGAATTCCTAGAACAGTATGTGACTACAGAGTCGGGTAACATTGTTGACCGCAATGGTAAGACAATTGGTCGCCATGATGGAGCTATTTTTTATACCATTGGCCAACGCCACGGTTTAGATGTTGGCGGCGGTTTGCCTTATTACGTGATTGGCAAAGACATGGCCAAGAATGAAGTGTACGTAACAACTGATCTGCAAGATGAAGGGCTTTGGCATGATGAAGTGAATCTGACAGACCTCCACTGGATTAACAATGAGCCTGAAGCAGGCAAGACATATCATGTGCGCACAAGATACCGAGCACCTTTGGTGGAATGTACCATTGAAGCTGGCACACTAATGTTAAAGGAAGCCGTTCGGGCTATTACCCCTGGTCAGTCAGCTGTTATCTATGATGGCGATCGAGTTGTGGGCGGTGGGGTCGTTGTGTAATGGATCAATATTCTAATCTGTTATAATGACATCGATGAACGCACAAGAGATCCGAAAAGCTTACTTAAATTTCTTTGTAGAACGTGGCCACAAAGTGATTCCACGTGCATTGCTAGTGCCATATAACGATCCAACTACATTGTTTACCGGCTCTGGGATGCAACCACTGGTGCCGTATCTACTAGGTGAAACCCATCAAGATGGTACGCGACTAGTAGATAGTCAAACTTGTCTGCGGGCCATGGACATCGAAGACGTGGGCGATGACCGACACACTACTTTCTTTGAAATGCTTGGCAACTGGTCTTTGGGCGACTATACCAAGGAAGAGCAAATCCCGTGGTTCTTCGAGTTTCTCGTAGATGTGGTAGGGCTCAATCCAGAGAACTTGTACGTAACTTGCTTCATTGGTGATGAAAAGGCGGGTGTGCCACGCGACGATAAGGCTGCCAAAATTTGGCAAAAACTTTTTGAAAGCAAAGGAATTGAAGCCAAGATTGCTGAAATTGGTTCTCAAGCAGATGGAGATAAGCGCGGCATTAAGCCTGGTGAGCGCATCTTCTTTTATGATGACGGCGAAAACTGGTGGAGTCGAGCTGGTGGAATTGATAAAACTCCAGTTGGTGACCCATGTGGCCCAGATAGTGAAGTGTTTTATGACTTCGGTGAAGTTAGTCATAAACCCGGTTTTGGTGAACCACACCCGGCGAGTGATTCTGGTCGCTTTATCGAAATTGGTAACCAGGTCTTCATGGAATATCAGCGTACCAAGAAGGGTTTTGAGCCCCTAGCCAAGCCAAATATAGACTTTGGTGGTGGCCTTGAGCGTATTGCTCAGGCAGCTATTGATTCTCCAGATATGTTCCGCATTAGTATCTTGTGGCCAATTGTCGAACAGTTACAAGAACTGAGCGGTAAGAGCTACGATTCTCATCGTGAAAGTATGCAGGTGATTGCTGATCACTTACGTGCTGCAACCTTTCTAGCTGTAGATGGCGTACGTCCAAGCAACAAAGAACAAGGTTATGTAATGCGTCGCTTACTGCGTCGCGCGATTCGTTTTGCCTTTGAACTTGGTATTGAACAGAACTTCCTTCAAGATATTGTCCCAGTGATTGCAGAGCTTTATGAGAATGATTACCCAGAAGTTGAAAAAAATAAGACTGAGGTAATCGATGTTCTAGTCAAGGAAGAGAAAGTTTTCCGCCAAACCTTACGCAAGGGTGTTCGTGAGCTAGAAAAGATGGCCAGTAGTGGCGAGTTGAATGGAGCGCATATCTTTACCCTGTACGATACCTACGGCTTCCCTAGTGAGATATCTACCGAAGAAGCGGCAATAAAAGGCTACGCATTATCAAAGAGCTGGCATAAAGAGTTTCAGGCAAAGATGCAAGAACAGCGTGAACGCTCACAAACTGCTGTTAAAGGTACCTTCAAAGGTGGCCTAGGTGGCCAGCAATTGATCCACAAAAAATACCATACTGCCACACACCTGATGTATCAGGCGCTGCGTGATGTGCTGGGTGATCATGTGATTCAACGTGGCTCCAACATTACCGAAGAACGTCTTCGTTTTGACTTTTCTCATCCAGAGAAAGTAACGCGCGAACAACTCGATGAAGTAGAAAAGATCGTGAATGAGCAGATTGCTAAGGACCTACAAGTAAGTTGGGCTGAATATCCTACCGAAGAAGCGACTGGTCCTCTCGGAGCGCTTGGACAGTTTGGTGATCGTTATGGCGACACCGTGAAGGTATATAGCATGAAAGATGCCAAATCCGATCCAAAAGAGCGTCCGTTTAGTTTTGAAATCTGTGGTGGTCCGCACGTTGATCATACTTTGCAACTTTTTGAAGATGATAAGCATTTCAAGATCCTTAAAGAAGAAGCTAGTTCTGCTGGTGTGCGTCGCATAAAAGCGGTCTTGCAATAGGCAATCATAAGCGTATAACTGTTAGTAGCAGTTTAAAAAAACAAATGAGGAGATAGAAATGGCTTTCGCAGGTTCAGTGTGCGTAGAAGTTTTTAAAGCTAGGTGTAATGGTGGATTTGAGTTAACGGTGAGCCCACCAGCCGCATTAGGTACCGTAGAAGATGCCCTAGAGGGATACTATAATGAAGACCGTGCGGTCATGGGTCATATACGTGTAGAGGGGCTCAACGAAGATCAACTATGCACTGCCTTAGGTGGTGTTGCTACAATCGGCAAGATGTATGAAGCGGTTGATCCTGTTGAAACTGTAGCGGCCCCTTTATCTTAAGGTTAATCTCAACTCTTTGTTTTAAGCTTGGGTGATGCTCACCAAAAACCCAGTTTCTGCCCCTGTTTGTGTTATACTTTAAGACGATTATGCTACACAAATTGAAAGCGGTAAAAACAGCCGCTCTTGCGAGGGGCAAAAAGACTAACGATGACGAACAATACATCGTAGCGCTTGATATTGGCACTGAATTCGTCAAAGTTTTGATCGCCAAAGTACTCGAAGATCGCTTGGTAATTATCGGCATGGGTCGTGAACAGCAAGGACTTACTGACATGCAGGCAGGTGCTATTGCAGACATCGCTGGTGTGGTACGCAATTGTGATGCAGCCTTGAACCAAGCCGAACAACAAGCTGGCGTAAGTGTGCGAACGGCAGTTATTGGCATTGCTGGTGAACTTGTTAAAGGTACCACTACGACTGTTCGTGTTCGTCGCAAGAACCCAAGTAAGCAGCTTGACATGGAAGAAACTGAGCAGATTATCGGAATTGTACAAGAACGGGCACAAACGAAAGCTAAGCAACAACTTGCATGGGAGTTGGGTGGCAAAGACGTCGAGATTCGTTTAGTTAACAGCGCGCTTGTACGGATTGATATTGATGGCTATCCAGTCACCAACCCGATTGGTTTCCAGGGTAAAGAAGTTGTGATTCAGCTTTATACAGCATTTGCACCGCTGATTCACATTGGTGCATTGGAACGTACTGCCCAAGAACTTGACCTTGATCTTGCTGCTGTAGCGGCTGAGCCATTTGCTGTAGCACGTTCGGTTACTGGTAATGACTCCAATGCCAACATGAACGCCATCCTCATGGACGTCGGTGGCGGAACCACTGATATTGCAGTGCTACACGATGGTGGCGTCCAGGGTACCAAGATGTTTGGTATCGGTGGTCGGGCCTATACGCGTGCTATCGAACGTGATCTCGGGGTGCCTTTCAAAGAGGCCGAAGATCTCAAGCTTGATCTAAATAGTGGTCATTTGCCTGCTCACAAGGCTATGTCAGTTCGTAAAGCACTCGAGAAAACGCTTGATGTTTGGGCGAGCGGTATTGAACTAGCGCTGGGCGAGTTCACTATGCTTGATCACTTACCTCATCAGGTTCTGCTGTGTGGTGGTGGCTCATCACTCGATATGCTCATGGATAAGTTGGAACAAAGCCAATGGTACCGAGAATTGCCATTTAGCCGCCGCCCAGAAGTGAAACACATTCAGCCAAAAGAAGTTGTGGGCATTGTTGACCGTACCGGTACCGTAAATGACCATACCTTCATTACGGCGATGGGATTGCTTCGCGTGGGCTTAGATACCATTCAAGTAGAAGCTAACGATAAAAGCGGCTCCATTAAACAACGCCTGGATAGGATGCTGCAGATATGAGCGAGCCAACTAAAGAGACAATTTATATTGATCCCGAAGATGAGATAACTGCAATTATCGAGAAAGTTCGTGGTTCCAATGCAAAAGTTGTAGCACTTGTACTCCCAAAGCGTTCAGCCACCTTACAATCTGTCGTAAATCTGAAACTACTGCAAAAAACCACCAAAGATGCCAAGAAAAATGTCGTTTTAGTAACATCTGATCCTAACTTGTTGCCAATTGCTGGTGCGGTAGGTATGTTCGTAGCGCGAACCCCTCAGAGCAAACCTGAGATTCCGTCTCCACCTAAGACAGCTGATCAGACAGAAGAACCGGTTGAAGAGGCCGAGGCCCCTGTTGCCGCCGCCGCGGCCGGCGCTGCAGTGGGCGCTGCGGCAGCTTCGCGTGCTTCAAAGAATCGGGCCAAAGAGGCTTCGTCATCGTCGGTAAGTGGGGCTGGTAATGGTGGTATGCCTGAAGCTGAAGACACTATTGACCTCGATAACGATAAATCATCTAAGGCAGATACCGTAGCTAGCACGGGCGTGAAGAGCAAGAAAGATAAGAAGAAGATCAAGGTACCTAACTTTGATCGCTTCCGTATCTTGTTATTTGCAGGTATCGCGGCTTTGATCTTACTGATTGTTGGTGGCTATTTTGCGATGTTTGTTCTGCCAAAGGCTAAAATTACCCTTAAGACCGATACAACTACCGTGAATGTTGATCTTTCGCTAACCGCTAGCACAACAGCTCAAAGTGTTGATGTCGAAAAAGGGATTATTCCAGCCACGAATAAAGAGCTAAAGAAATCAGATAGCGAGAAGGCGCCAGCCACCGGACAACGCGATGACGGAACCAAAGCCAGCGGTAGTGTTGTAATGACTACCAAGGTCTGTGGAAGTTTCAGTACTCCACCCGCTGTTCCACCTGGAACTGGTGTAAGCACCAATGGGCTAACGTTTATTACTCAGAGTAGCGCTTCATTCACTCCTGGTTCAATTTCTGATGGTTGTGTGAACTTCAAAACGGGAAGTGTAAACATAGCAGCTACGGCGGGTGGTTCCAAATATAATGTTGACTCTGCTACTTTCACTGTAGCTGGTAGAAGTGACGTAACCGGTACGGGTAGTGCATCTGGTGGTACTGAGAAGATTGTGAAAATTGTAAGCCAACAAGATGTTGATGGAGCCAAGCAAAAGGCGATTGATCGTATGACAACTGCTGCTACCGAAGAACTCAAAAAACAATTTAATGACGCTGGTATGATTCCCCTGACTGATACGTTTTCGGCTGGCGACCCAACAGTAGTTAGTTCACCAGATGTTGGTAGTGAAGCGACCGAGGTGAGTGTAAACGTGACCATTACGTTTAGTGAGCTTGGTGTAAAGAGTGACGATCTGAAGCAGGTGGTAGAGGCGAGCGCTAAGAAGCAAATTGACGAGAGCAAGCAGGCAATTCAAGACAATGGAATAAGCAAGGCAGTTATTCGTACTACCGAGAACAAGACTAAAGACGGCGTGAAGATCCAGGTACAAACGTTGGTGGTAGCTGGTCCGCAGCTTGACGCTGAGACTATCAAGCAAGAAATCGCTGGCAAGAAGAAAGGTGACACCCAGAAGATTTTGTTGGCCCGACCAGGTATTAAAGACGTTGAAGTTTCCTATAGTCCATTCTGGGTCAGTTCGACTCCCAAAAAAACTAGTCATATAACGATCGTATTTGAACAGGCCAATGGGAACTAATCTGATTGCATTGGATGTTGGGGAGCAGCGAGTGGGCGTAGCTCTGGCACGTTCAGAAGTACGTGTGGCTACGGTGCTTGAGACGCTTGAGCGACCAGCTGAGAGCTTCTGGGAGCAGCTTGGGGCAGTATTGCGAGAATACGATGCCACAACTGTGGTGGTTGGCTTACCACGCAACCTTAGCGGCGAAGATACTGCTCAAACTAAAGCCGTTGAAGCTTTCGCTGAAGAACTAAAAGCTCACTTTGACCAGGTATCAATCGAATGGCAGGATGAAGCCTTAACTTCTAGGGAGGCCGAACGTTTACTGAAAGAGGGCGGCAAGCCTTATGTTAAAGGTGACATTGATGCCCAGGCTGCACGTTTAATTCTTGAAGACTACATTGCAACCCACCCTGTTAGTGCCACAGAAACAGGGAGTATCAAATGAAACGATATTCGGTTGGCAAAGGTATGAGCCGTTGGCGCAAAGTGTGGCTAGCAGCACTTATTTTGTTGATTATCTCACTGGTAAGTGCAGTCATGATTATTCGTCAGACCTACTACAATAATCTCAAGCCGGTGAGTGCTTCTCAGCGTTCCGTCACAGTAACTGTCCCACTTGGTTCATCAGCCAAAGAAATAGCCAAGAAGCTCGAGGCAGCTGGTTTGATTCGTGCCTCATGGGCGTTTGAGTGGTATGTACGTAATCATAATCTTCGCGATCAGTTGCAAGCGGGAACATATTCAATTCGACCTAACCAGTCTGTGACTGAAATCACCACAACATTAACGCATGGAAAGGTGGAAACTAATTTGATTACTATCTTACCAGGCCAGCGTATTGACCAAATTCGTGAAGCGCTGATTAATAACGGTGGCTATTCGGCTGAAGAGGTTGATAAAGCACTCGATCCAACCCTATATAACGATCATCCAGCCTTAGCAGACAAGCCAACAGGAGCAAGTCTCGAAGGATATCTCTACCCAGACTCATATGAAAAGACAGCTGAAACCAAGCCAGAAACAATTATTCGTGCCTCGCTTGATGAGATGCAGAAGCATCTGACACCAGATGTTCGGGCAGCTATGTCTAGGCAAGGATTAACAGTTCATGAAGGTGTCATTTTGGCCTCAATTGTCGAACAAGAAGTAAACAAGAAGTCAGATAAGCCTACTGTGGCCCAAGTCTTTGCTCTTAGACTTAAAAAGGGAATGCAATTAGGGTCAGATGTGACTGCCTTCTACGGAGCGATTATCGCGGGTCAGCCAGCATCGGTTGCCTATGACTCACCGTATAACACACGGATCCACGGTGGTATGCCACCAGGCCCAATCAGCAATGTATCAGATGCATCACTTCAAGCCGTAGCAAATCCTGCAGGGACTGACTACTTATTCTTTGTTGCAGGTGATGATGGCAATACCTACTTCTCACATACAAATGCAGAGCATGAGGCCCTTACTGAGCAATACTGCAAGAAACTTTGTCAGTAATTCATAATTTAACAGGGGTCAACCAAGCCCTTTAGAGGTTGTTCCATAACCACTTTTTTGGTATACTGACTGCTGTAACTCAGATATTTGCCTAACAGAGGTAGAAAGATGAGTTACCTCTGTTGTTGTAAGTGTTGGTGTAGGGCGGTCGAACTCCTTACTTTTACAACTAAGATCCAATAACAGAGACAGTTTGCAGAAATGCAGACCGGAGATGTTTATTCGTAACTCAACCCAAGCAGTAAGCCATCGGCTAACTGCCAGTCGAAGTGCTAAATCCCAGACGCGTCGTACTACGCGTAGGTTCTACCTACGTAATCGCAAGCGTATTACTCGTTATGGTATCGTGGCTGCTAACGTTATTTTGTTAGCGGTTGTTACTTTTTTTGTCGTTAAATCTCCTGACTCAAACAGTTCTGCCTCACGTAGTAACGCAACAATAAGTCCTTCGAGCGGTGAAACGGCTATTGCAGGACCACTTGACCAGGTCTCATCGGCTGATATTGCTGTTCATATCGCTCGTACTGTTGGTTTGCCAGAATCAAACTCGGTAGTTAATCATGCCGATACCGTGAGTGCTACCGAAGCAGTCGCTCCAGCTGACACAAGTGTGATTGCTAAGCCTCAAGTGGTCTCAACGGCTCTTGCTAGCAAAAAAGATATCCGTACTTACACTGTGCAGGCCGGTGACACGCTCGGCAGTATTGCAACTAAATTTGGTGTTTCATCAGATAGCATTAAGTGGAGCAATAGCCTGAGTGGGAACTCGGTAACACCTGGCAAGGTTCTCCGCTTGCCGCCAGCTGGTGTGAATGGCGTCGTTTATACCGTTGCCAGAGGCGATACGCCTAAATCATTAGCCCAAAAATACACTGCTGACGAAAATCAGATTGTATCTACCAACGATGCTGAAATCTCTGGCTTAACCCCTGGTGATACAATTTTGATCCCTGGTGGTGTCGTTCAAGCTACACGCGTGGCGGCTTCAAATTATTACACCAGTACTTTTGCTTGGGGCGGCAGTACACCTGTTTATTCAGCCAATGGGTACGATTATGGCTGGTGTACTTGGCATGCGGCTAATCGTCGTCGTGAAACAGGCCGACCTATACCAAGCAACCTGGGCAACGCTATTAGTTGGTATTACATCGCTAAGAACATGGGTATGCCGGTTGGTGATACACCGGCTGCAGGAGCTGTTTTATGGCACGCTCGTCTCGGCGGCTTGGGCCACGTTGCGTTTGTTGAGAGCATCAACGAAGACGGCTCATTAAAGGTTTCAGACATGAATTATCCGATATGGGGCAGGGTCACGTATCGTACTGTTCCACCAAGTGAATTTGGTAACTACAAGTTCATCTACTAGACTATACCTAAGAATGTTTGTAGATTTAGCAGTCCTGAAAGTTAAGGCGGGCGACGGCGGTAACGGCGTTGTCAGCTTTCGACATGAAAAATTTATTGATAGAGGTGGCCCCGATGGTGGTGATGGTGGTAAGGGTGGCGATGTTATTTTTGAAGCCAGCCGCAACCAAAACACCCTCGCCTCATTTCGATTTCAGAAAGAAGTGAAAGCCGATCCAGGTAAAGCAGGTACCAAGCGACGAAAGCATGGCCGTAACGGTAAGGATCATATTGTTGCTGTGCCGGTGGGGACGGTAATAACTGATGAGAACGGCATACAACTTGCTGACCTGGCCCGCGATGGCGATAAAGCAGTGATCGCTAAGGGTGGAAACGGCGGTTTTGGTAACGCTCACTTTGTATCAAGTACCAGGCAGGCACCAAAAGTTGCTGAAAAGGGTGAAGAAGGCCGAGAGTTAACAGTAACACTTGAGCTAAAGATGATCGCTGATGTCGGCTTGATTGGTTTGCCAAATGCAGGTAAGTCAACATTGCTGAGCGTTATAAGCAACGCACGACCAGAAATTGCCAACTACCCATTCACCACGCTAACACCTAATCTTGGTGTTGTTGATGTCGATAAAGACTCAAGTCTATTGTTTGCCGATATCCCTGGACTCATAGAGGGGGCCAGTGAGGGCAAGGGCTTGGGTGATGAGTTCCTACGCCATGTTGAGCGAAACTACGTGCTAGTGCACCTCATAGACGTCTACCAAGAAGATATTGCTGATGCCTATAAGACTATTCAGGGTGAACTCAAGGCCTACAAAACAGACCTTACCGATAGGCCACAAGTTGTTGTGCTGACAAAGATTGAAGGTTTGGACGAAGCGACGCTAAACGAACGTAAAGCAGAACTTATAAAGGTAATTCCCAAAGGCACGCCAATCTTTGCTATTTCTTCACAGAGTAAAACGGGTCTTAAAGATCTGCTCTATGCAGTTAGGACCGCAGTTCATGATGCAAAAGCAGCTCGGGCTGCGCTAGAGCCGGAGGTTGACGACTCGATTCCAACTCTTACCATCGCCAAAGAAGACAGCTGGCATATCGAGAAGGTGGGCAAAGGATACCTAATTACTGGTCATAAGATCGAACGTTTTGCATCTCGAACAGACTTTGAAAGTTATCATGGTGTGCAGCGCCTGCGTGATATCATGCGCAAAATGGGTATTTGGCATGAGCTACGACGCCAGGGTGCTGAGCTTGGTGACAAGATCACTATCGGCAAACATGGCCATATGGAGTTCTAGTTAAAAGGACATGACGTTCTTCTTTTACGACCTTGAAACCTCTGGGTTCAGCCCACGCGACCAGCGCATTATGCAGTTTGCAGGTCAGCGTACTGATCTCGATCTCAACCCGATTGGTGAGCCTTACAACATACTTATCAAATTGACTGAAGATATTTTGCCTGAGCCAGATGCAGTACTACTAACAGGCATTACTCCTCAAATGACCCTTACAGATGGTATTAGTGAAGCAGCTTTCTTGCGTATTTTCCATGAAGAGATTGCTGCTCCAGAAACCATTTTTGTTGGTTACAATACGATTCGTTTTGATGATGAATTCATGCGTTTCTTACATTACCGTAACTACTACGATGCGTACGAATGGCATTGGGCCGATAAGCGGGGTCGTTGGGATATGCTCGATGTGGTACGCATGACTCGTGCTCTCCGACCAGAGGGAATTACGTGGCCGTTTGATAGCAGTGGTAAACCGAGTAACCGCCTAGAGCTACTCACCTCAGTAAATAAGCTTAGTCATGAACATGCCCACGATGCCTTAAGCGATGTTAACGCTACCATTGCCATTGCTAAGCTTATCCAGGATAGACAACCTAAATTGTTCAAACATTTGCTTAGTATGCGTACAAAAAAAGCAGTCGAAACACTTGTGAACAGCATGCAGCCATTTGTTTACACCAGTGGTAAATATGAGGCGCAGTACGAAAAGACCACAGTTGCCACTGCAGTTTGTGAAGACCAGCATGGATCTGGCTCAGTGGTGTTTGATCTACGTTATGACCCTTCGAAATACCTTTCGCTTTCACCAAAAGAAATTGCGGCGCAGTGGAAACATTTCTGTAAAGAACGCCCCTGCCCGCATCCGAGAATACCACTCAAAACACTGCAGTTTAACCGCTGTCCCGCGGTAGCGCCACTGGGTGTGCTGAATGATGAGAATCAAGAACGGCTCAAACTTGATCTAGTGACCATTCAAAAACATCACAAGGTTATTAGAAATAATCCTGAGTTTTGTACCAAAGTACGGCAAGCCGTCGATCTGCTTGATAAAGAGCAGCAGATGCGTCTGATGCAAGATGTTATTGAGGTCGATGCCCGGCTTTATGATAATTTCGTTGGGCCTAAAGACAAGCTCGCGATGCGTTTAGTCCGTTCCGCCTCAGAGGCAGAACTCGCAGATATTGATGTGACATTTGAGGACGACCGCCTCGAAGCATTACTAACGCTATACAAAGCTCGTAACAATCCAATAAGTCTAAGTGACGAGGAGCGAGCCGAGTGGGAGCGTTTTAAGGAGCGTCGTTTGCTAGGCGGCAAGGCCGCGAGCCGAGCGGCAAAGTACTTTGAACGCCTGGCACAACTTGCCGAACGAAGTGATCTTACCGATGCACAGCGCTATATTCTTGAAGAACTACAGCTATACGGCCAAAGTGTTTTGCCGGTAACAGATTAAATTTTATCCAAACGCTAATGATTTATTGCTGCTTGTCAGTAACATCACGTCGCACTTCGTGTTGAACATAGAGAACTAGGCCAACAGAAATGCCCATAACTAGCACTTGCATGAAATTGATTTGAATTGTTGTGCCTGGTATTTGACCCAGTACAATGAGTTGCTCGAACATGGTTGCCCCACACAATTTATCTGAGGTCATAATACACTTAATTGCAAAAAAGTCAATAACATTTGCAAAATGCTATTGGTTTCTACCGAAGTTAGGGGTAGGGGGTTGTTTTCATGTACTATGGTTATATGCCCCAATTATTTAGTGTTCGTCTCGAAACCTGGCTCAAGGATAAACACCCTAAAACTATTAAGAGTTTGCTTGATGCATTCGGTGAAAAAAGCTTTGCCATTGTCATAATGGTCCTCATGTTTACACCAGCACTGCCAATACCAACAGGCGGTATTACGCATATTTTTGAGTTGATCGTGATGCTTTTAGCAATTGAGATGATTGCGGGACGACGCACACTTTGGCTACCTAAGAAAGTTCTAAAAAGACCTTTAGGGAACGTATTAACTGGCAAGGCAGTGCCACTCATGATAAGACAAATAAAGTGGTTTGAACGGTTCTCGAAACCACGCTACGGCAACTTCATCAACCACCGTATAACTTATGTATTTGTTGGTGTATTGTTCTTTATGCTGGCAGTCGCAGCGGCACTTGCACCACCGTTCACTGGCTTAGATACCATACCAGCACTTGCGGCAGTAACGGTTAGTCTGGCTTTGATTCTTGATGACGCATTACTATTCGCAGTTGGAACAATACTCAGTACTGTGGGCATAGTACTGGTTTTTATTACTGCAAGTGCCACACTGAGCCTGATTCAAAACTTTATTTGATTGTCAGGTGAATCATGAGTGCTTATCGCGCTGAGGGATAGCTACCAAGGACTGTAATGCTGCAGCCTAGCTCACTTAGCTCTTGCTCAACTTCTTTGAATGAATCGTTATTCGGTATTTCAAGGTCTATATAGAACATATAATGCCAGGCTTTGCCGATGATAGGTCGGGAGTGCAGCATGGTCATGTTCATACTTCTCTTGGCAAAAACACCCAGGGCTTGATGAAGGGCACCTGGTTTGGTATCACTATTGGTTTGCAAAACGAGCGAGGTTTTTGCGGCATCAGCGATAGTCTCATGTTGCTTTTGGACTACAACAAAACGGGTGTAATTTTGTTTATTAGTCTCAATCTCGGCTGCCAATATTTCCATACCATGTAGTTCTGCAGCGGCCCGCGAAGCGATGGCTGCTTTGGTTGGATCACCCCAAGCCTTCACATCAGCAACACTAGCTGCAGTGTCATGGTATTCGATACGTTTAGCTTCAGGCAGGGCGTTATCAAGGTACTCTTCGCATTGGGCGAGGGCTTCTAACTGCGAATAAACCTCTGCTATAGCGTTAATGTTAGCACCTGGCATACCGATGAGGCATTGCTCGATACGTAAGTAAACCTCACCGATAATCCAACATTGTTCCTTTAAGAGCAGATCATACACTTTGTTGATTGAGCCAAAAAGGGAGTTCTCGATGGCAATGACGGCATAGTCGGTAGTTTGTAAGGCTTTAAAGGTTGCTGGGAAGGTTTCGCAAGAGACAATCTCTAACTCATCGCCAAAGAAATGGCGAGCAGCAATGTGGTGAAATGAGGCCGTTTGGCCTTGAATTGCAACGCGTATCACGCACAACAGTATACGAAAAGTTTGCAGCAATAAAAATAGGCCTGCTACAATGACTTTAGAAATGGGAGCCGAAGTAACACCAAAACGACAACGACTAAGCCGAAAAAAGAGGCGTATTTATGGTGCTGCAAATCAAGAGATACGCCAAGGCAAGCTAGCACCGCAGATATTAGCAGACGCCGAAAAAACCTTTGAGAAACGCCAAAGACCAGCTCGTAAAGTTCGTACAGAAACGAGTGATGGAGCCGCGGGCGCGTTACCACACTATAGTATTGGCCGACCGATAAACCGACATGTACCAGAGGCAGCCGACTGGAGATCATTTCTGGGCAACTTAGAAGATGTCAACCAAGGGCGTGGTGAAGTATTTGCGCTTCGTGGTGTCGCTATCGAATATATAAATGATGCATCAATTAAGGCCATGCTAGCTGCCAAATATTCTCGGGTATATGGTGAGCGAGAACGGGCCGTAAGGTTACTCCGTGACTTTTCACGAGACTTTAATCGTTATGCGAAGGAACAGGTGAGAACTCATGATGATGCGGTTTTTGAAGTTGCCACCGGGCCACTTAGGCCTGCAGAAAGAATGATGCAAAGCGGTGACGATCTTTATCTATTGCCCGATATGTACGTTGCAGCATGTAGTGCCGAAGGTGAGTATGATGATTTCGAAGATGATTTTTCTTGTTACGGCGGATTTAATGAAGTGGTCATGAATTGGGGTCATGGAGTCTTCAAAACTGATACTATCGTCAACTGTGGACGGCTTGGAATGGCAGTAACTATTGAATATCGGGCTGAACTCGATAGTGAGTTTAGTGACATCACTACATATCTGCGACGAGAAGGACTCAACACCAAATTACTTGTATCACCATATGATGACTACGTCTTCTCATTTGAGCAGCGTGCGCCAATCTATACACGGCAAGATAGCAGCACTACCATGCTAACAGGCATGGATATACCAACTGTTTTGCCTCTACACCCACCTGCAGCACGGGAGATAAGCACCTTCATTGGTCCACAGATCTGATACAATACCTGTAATTTTAGGAGAACCTGATGTCAGCCCCAGAAAGCGTGGCAACGCTCAACTTTTCGCGCCCTGTCCTGAAAACTGAAAGCCTTCCATTATTTATGGTTGCGGTTCGTACATGTGGTGCGGCCGAGGATGCCTTTGGCATAGATCTGCTTGGGGGAAAACCACGTCCAGAAGGTGTAGTTTTAGCAGCGGACGGAACAGCGTATCCTACTGAAGAGCATACTGGTTACGAAATACCACGTTTACGCGTGTATCAGGATGACGATCTTGAGCTTTCAATGGTCCAATGGAAGGCACCAACGTATCGCAAAGTTGATTACCTCTCAAAGTTTCATAATGCTGCTCGGCGAATCATGAATAATCCCCAGGTCATGTTGCCTGAATATCGCAGTCATCCTGTCGATGTAGAAGATGACGAAAAGCTTACATCGTTTGAGCGACTCATGGCAGCAGTTGGTCATAAATACGATGTAAGTGACCAAACACACATAGATGTTCCATGTAATGACTTGTTATTACCAGTGGATTCGGTGGCCGGCAAAAATAGTCGCGAAGTATACTTGCTTGCCGATACGGGTAGTGTGATTGGGCAAATGCTTGTTGAACAAGCGGCTTGGATTGAGGCAGCCTTACTCACTAAAAACAGAGAGCTGTTTAATCTTCGCAGTCCTACAGCAATTGGCATCCCATTCGCTCGATTACCGCGTACTGCTACGCCTCAAGCCATAGAGAATTTTACGACCTGTCTTCGTAAAGAATTACCAGTCAAGCTTACGCTTGGTCCTGTTGGTTATACTGTTACAGCCACAGCAGCATAGAATTTTTCTCTGTTTTCTGCTAAACTACGGGGTCATGTAAGGCTGGCAAAACTGGCGTGCATGGGAGTGATGTAAGGAGACAAATGGCTGATGAGTGATGTGATTCGAGTGCAGGGTGCCAGAGAGCACAATCTGAAGAATGTGAGCGTTGA
>CAYLGV010000019.1:0-17208 GCA_964383395.1 uncultured Candidatus Saccharibacteria bacterium | reverse complement strand
TTCCACCGGTGTTAGCAACCGTTGAGTTCGACGTATTTATACCAAGTGCGCCTGTGTTTGTTATTACAGGTGTCGTAACGCTGGTGGCAAAGCTTACAGCTGCTGCAGTATCGAGTGCATTACAGGTACCGCCTGCACCAAGGGTAACAGTGTTACCTCCACCAGTAAGGTTGCCTGTTCCAGAAGCACATACTAGACCAGTATCTCCACGAACCGCTGTTGTACTTGTTGAACCGTAGTTAACAGCTAAGCCGATGCTGCCAGCGCCATTGGTAATCGTGAGGCCACCGTTGTTTGTAAGTGTTGCTAAGCTGAAGCCACTACCATTACCAATGAGTAACTGGCCATTGCTTGCGCTTGATCCATTCACACCCGTACCGCCACGTGCCGTACTCAATGTACCAGCAGTAATGGTGTTAGCATTGAAGCTTACGCCATTAGTGTTGTCGCCTGATACATTCTGTAATGCACCACTGTTATTGAGCCGAAGCGTACCAGCTGTGTACAAGCTACCGTCTGTTAGATTAAGGTTAGCAACGCCTGCGCCACTGTTGTTTAGTGTAAAGATGGTTGTGGCACCATCGTTTAGGTCAAGTGTTAGGCCACCACTTGCCGTACGCTGCAAGGTGGTGATATTGGTGGTAGCAATGCCGCCTGAGCCTGTGTTCAATACCAGTGAGCCTGAGCCATTTGGCGATAGGGTCAAGTTTCCGTTACTGCTCGTTGTAACAGTACCTGCACCGCCAAAGGTGAACTGAGTACTCGTAATACTATTGCCGTTGATTGAACTGGTCCCAGTTATGCTCAAGCCGCCTGTGCTACTAATTTGCCCAGCGCCAGCATCTAGGCCGTTAACCGTTGCCAAGCCTGATGCATTAAGAGTTGTGATATTACTCAGAGCACTGGCATTAATTACCAGTCCGTTGATGGTGTTACCGCTGGTTGCACCAGAAATGGCGCCAGCCGATGTGATGGTACCCGTACCGGTGGTTGAAATATTGCCGCTGGTAGTAAAGTTATCGCCGCTGTTACTCGGTGACAAAGTTGTACCACTGCGTGATAGATAGCCTGAAGTACCAGTGGTTGGGGCAGTTACATTACCAGTGAACTGCACGGTACCACCAATAGTGGTAGTTGTACCAACACCACCCAAGTTCAAAGTGGTTGCTGCACCACCGATGTTCAAGGTGGTCACGCCAGTGTTCAGTAGGTCGAAGGTAGTTAACGAAGTTTGGATGCTATCTTCGTTGTAATAGGTAGTGCCGTTACCGGTAGCAATACCAGATATGAAGTAACCGCGACCAAAGCGATTAGCTAATGCCTGGCTGGTGTTACTGCCACCGAGCTCTGGAACGTGATACTCAAGAACATTTGAAGCGTTTGCCCAAGACAATGCTGGTGAGATCGTCAAAGTCTTGGTACCCACATCGATTGCGGTAATCTTGGCGTAACAGACATTTACACCCGTAGTACAGTTGGTTGAACTCACTTGGACGTAATTACCGACATCAAAGTTTGTAACACTGTTGAGTATCAGGCTGGTGCTACCTGAGCCAGTGCCATTAGCGGTAGATGTTCCATCAAGTAGCTGCATTGTTCCCGTAACATCACCACTTGTGCTGATGTTTAGTGCACTACCCGTACCAATACTTAGGCCACCCGTAATGGAACCATTGCCTGTGACTGCTAACCCACCACTATTTACAGTAAGTGCCCCGTTAGTTGTTACAGCGCCTTGGAAGGTGGCCAGGCCACTAGTGGAAAGCTTCAAGACCTCTGAACCATTAGTTACCAGGCTAAGGTCGTTATTGTCACTGGTTCCAATTGTAGCTGTGGTGCCGAAGGCGTTGCCACCCTGCACGAATGGTTGACCAGCGCCACCAGAACCGATAGTTCGATATGCGCTAAGGTAACTTCCTGCATAAACCGTTGCATCTGAGGCGTTAAGCGTAAACTGCGCCCACTGCAAGGTTACAACGCCTGGTGTTGAGCCATTCTTTACGCTACCTGTGATCTCGTACAGGTCAGCCGCCCCATTACCTGGGATACTGACAGAAGTAACCCCACAACCTGATTGCGCCCCAGAGGTTGCACCTTCTGGGTCAGAGTATGAGACGAAACAAACTGCACCTGATGGCGCAGTTACTGCAAAACGCAGGTCAGCGGCCGTAGCAGCATTGGCTTGAACTACGTAACGATAGGTCCACTCTTCATTCGCGCCGATGCTGAAAGCAAGTTCATCATCGTTTTGCAAAGCAGTTGAGTTGTTTACGACTTCATTAGTCTGCTTAACGATGTTGACGTAGTTACTGCTAATACCACCTCCGCCACCTCCGCCACCAGATGTGAGTGATTTCCAGGTTGCACCGTCAAAACCTTCAAAGTCGAGGCCTGTCCAGCGAATAGTACCTGCAGTGGTACTCGTGCTAGTACCGAGAGTCAAACCACCGCTCGCCGCAATATCGCCAGAACTGTTAATTGTCAAAACGTCTGTACCGTTATTTTGGATTTTAAACTGTCCGGTTGAACCACTCTGGATATCGACAATGAAGTTACTATCAATGGCCGTATCAGCCAGGCTTACCTTGAGATCTTTGTTGTCAGCTGTCTGGATGGAGGCATTAACTGAATTATCGTAGGCATCTTGCAAGTCAAAGTTTGCACCGCCGCCGCCAGTTGAACCGCTATATTCAACACCCCAATAAACCGTGAAGTCATTGCTACCACTAGGTGTGAAACCTGAGCTAGTATCGAAAGCAATACCGATAGTATCACCAGCGTGAAAGGTTACTACACCTGGGTTTAGTACACCACTAGCTTGACGATTAGTGGTAGAGTCCATGTCACAAATTGCGGAGCCAACCGAAGCACCGTTTACGCGCCATCGCAAGCTCAATGTACCACCAGTGATATTTGCATTATTCTTGATCAAACAGCTACGGAAACTACCGTCCGCTGGAGCTGTGAAACCGGTGACACCTGCGGTGTTAGATACTCCTGTTGCACTGGTAAAGACGAGTGTTTCAACTGCAACGCCGCTTTGGTTTGAGGTCACGTTCTGTAGCCCCGAGATAAACGTGGCTGAGGTGTTACCCGAAACACCACTGATACAATCATTCCAAGCACCGTTTTCGTAACAACGGAATTTATTCGTAAACGAGTTGTAATACATCGCACCGTTAGTACCGGTTGGATCACCAGCCGTATTTTTGGTATCTACCACAAAGAGTGACGCCGTAGCGTCAACTGCACCAACGGTAATGTTGCCACTGGTATCAATCAACAAACGCTGCGAACCACCAGTGATCAGAGCCAACGAATTACTGTCTTGGGTACCGATAGTCGCCGAGGTTCCGAAGCTGTTCCCACCGTTCACATACGCATTCGCTGGCGCACAACCACTAAAGCTAAGTACCCCTGAGCCGTTGGTTTTCAAACAATCCAGGTTGTTGCCGTAGCTGGTAGGCAGCGTAAAGGTCAGGTTGCCTGTCTGAGAACCACTTTGCAGGGTAAGCGTATTGCCACCACCGTCTTGCATGACCAGCTTGCCTTGCTGACTTGCCGTACCGACAGTAAGTGTGCCGCCCTGCACCGTTGTGTTACCGCCCAACGTTGCACCACCAGCACTCACAATGTCGCCAGTCTTAGCAATCGTGAAGACATCCGAGCCATTGCCTTGCAGCTGTGCCAACAAACCAGCCCCTTGCTGGTTGATTCGCAGAACGGCGAGAGCTGTGTTAACGGCCTGGACTGAACTTGGGGCTAACTGAGCTAGATCGCTGGCGGTCAGACTACCCGCACCGTTTGTCAGCTTGTCAGCCTGTCCAGACCTGAAAGCATATGGCACTGCAGTGAGTTTGAGCCGTGGGGTCATCTCACCGTCGCCGTTAACGTTCATAGTCAGCCAGTGCTCTTGAGTCCAGTCAATGCTGCCGCCGAATGGTGTGACACTGCCAAGGCGAACGGTGAGGTAGCCGTTCTTCACAGTGACACTACCTTGGGTCTCGGTCCAAACGTTGGTGCCGCCACTGGCTGCGTCGTAGAGCTTGAATTGCACCGAGTACGTGCCGTCTGCAACGATTGAGCCAGAAACGTTCATCAGGCGAGCCTGGAAGTTTAACTCGCTACTGGCAGCTGCGCTCACGCGTGTGTCCACGCCCGCGCGTGTAAGCGCACGCGTACCCACGCGCGTATAAGAAAACAGCGTGAAGCTGACCAAAACCAAAAATAGTCCCAACCCTGTACGAGATAGAGCTCGGACTACTCTTGGTTTACGACTGTTGTGTCGCAAAATATTAAAATTCGGTCGGCTGTCAGTCACGTTAGCTTTTTGGACCTTTTGTTTTTTATTTTTGGTTTTGTTTTTGGGGTGTGCCTAAAGGTTACTTCCGTTTCCGGATGTAGAAGTCCCCTTTTGCCACTGATCTTGTTTTTGTTCTACTTCGACGTCTCGCGGGCTTTGCCCTTGTTCTTAGCCAATGTTGTTTTTGTTTTTAACAGATCAGTAACAGTGTAGCGCGGAATGCTCATGCTTGTAAAGTGTTTCCACCTCTGTTTCTGTGGATAAGTTCAATCTGCCTCAGCATACTAGGTGTTACCTCTGTTCTGTTGGAATTACTCGAGCATTCAACACTCGATATTCCTCGATTCATGTAACTAGTACTATATGGCTAGCTATTTAGTACTAGTATCTTATTACTGTACAAGCCGAGTTACATAGTCTGACCACTGATCCTTATCAATCTTTGATTGTGACTGAATAAAGACAAGTAGGTCATTCTTTGTGAATATCACTGTCTGGGGGCCTTTCACGCTCGTGCCCAAATACGCCTTTGGATTCGATGCGTTAATAACATCTGTTAAGTATAGATCCTTGGCCATTTTTTCCATTTTAGAGTCTGTTTCTCCCTTAAGTGACTCAGGCAGTGGCTGCTCAGTAATTGTGAGATCAGTGTTTCCTATCTTGTCGGTGAAGGTATAGATTGGCCGTCCCTGACCATCTAGGGCAGTCTTACTTGCCGTTGTTTCTTCACTCTTTCCGTTTGGTAGCAGCGGCTTGAAGGCAATCTTTATGCTCTGCTCTGCTAAAACGCCCTTGCTTTCCCCTTTTTGCCGCTGGCCCGAAGGGTTGCCGAGTAGCAGCCCTAGCACAGCGACAGTTATAATTACAAGAGAAGCCGAACCAATCCACAACTGTTTCTTGCTACGTTTACGGAGTTGAGCCTTTAGTGCCTTAGGGGCAAAACGATCTAACTTCTTTGGAAGTTTGCTCGATAGCTTCGATATATCGACGCGAGGCAGCGTAAGGTTTAATGAAACGTTAACATTTTTTGCTGTGTTGTTATCAGTAACCTTCTCAGCAACAGGAGCGTTTTGTAGGGGTGATTTAGGCTCTGGTCGCGACTTAAGCTCAGCCTGAAACTGGGCTTCACGGAGTTGTTTACGCTGTGCCCTAGTTAGCTTAACCTTAGGTTTGCCAGCCTGTTTCTCGCGTAAGGCAACCCATTCTGGGTCATCCATCCAAAAATTGTTGTTTTTGCCCCTCATGATCTATAGCTTATTATACCTGAATTTTGACAGATTGGTTTATCACGAGCATTGTGACATACTTATTACCACGAATGAATGGGAAAAAGTACGCCTATATCGGCCTAGGGTGCATGGTAATACTTGCATCTGTGGCGTTTTTTATTGGACGTAGTACCTCGGGCAAACCATCAAACCAGGCGACTGCCGATAACTCTGCCTATCCGTTACTCGCGAAACGCATTTTTGTTGATAATCCAAGTGACACGCGTGTTAATTTTAGCCCATTACGAAAAGAGTTAAATCAATATTTTACAGATAATAAGTTAACGGGTGGATTGTATTTTGAGTACCTGCCAACTGGTACCTCCATACGCGTCAATGGGAGCGAGGAATTTCGAGCTGCATCACTCATAAAGCTGCCGGTAGCTATGGAATTGTATAAGGCTGCCGAGCTAGGTAAAGCCGACTTGGATAAAAAAGTGGCTCTCAAGCAAGAGTGGCTCAATGATGGCTACGGCGATTTGTACCGCAAAGGTGCCGGTTATGAACTTAGTTTGCGAGAGGCCGCCCAGATCTTACTGACAGACTCAGACAACACAGCCCTGCGTATGATTCTTGACACTACCGAAACGGCCCTTAACACCGAAGACCGTGCACTTGGCTCACTTGATGTCGAATTCACCGCGGCTAACGACGGCAGTATCAGTATAGGTGCTCGTTCCTATGCGTCATTCTTGAAATGTCTTTATTTTGCCTGTTATAACAATAAACAAGATTCCCAGACCATTTTGGAGATGTTAACAAAATCTGACTTCAATAACCGGCTGGTTGCCGGTATAGCCGACAAGAATATTAAGGTCGCTCACAAAATTGGCGTTTTTAACACGCAAGTTCAAAGTGATTGTGGCATTGTGTATGTACCCGAAAAAAATTACATTCTTTGCATTATGTTGCAAGGTGATGACAACGATGTGACCAATCAGCACATAGCTAAACTTTCAGAGTTAACGTATCAATACGTAACCAAATAACCGATTTAGTTATACATCAAGGCAACGGACAGTTATAGTTCGGATCACCTGCCACAGCACTGCCCTTACGACAAGGCGTATCGAGCGGCTGTTGTTCTCCGCCAGTAAAGGTTTTACCATGTCTTAATCGCTTTGAAGGGTCTGACGTAAAGAACAATGACACGTCATTGATAGTTGGACCCCTGTCGACGTTTTCTGGATAACCAAACGTTTTGGATGCATCGATGCTGATATAGAAGTAGAAATATCGTGCACAGTTAATGTTAGTTCCACTGCCGTCTTTTGGTGTATATGTTTCAACATTACCAAGTGTTACCTCTCCAAAGTTAGTGTCTTGACCCCATGTAGTCATGTCGGCCGTGCCACAGTCAGTAGCAACACCGTCGGTGTCATTCATCGAGCGGTACCGCACATTCCAACGCGCTCCAATTGAGTTATCTATACCGTTCAAGAGCCAGGAATTTGGAAATACATCTGTGTCAGTATCAATCAAACGTGAATAAGTTGCTACCTGGGGTTGTGAATTGATACTAGAATAGTAATGCCTATTCGATGACAGGGGTGCGGTACAACCACCCCCCATAGTATAAAGTTTACCGTTACTGTACGATACTGCTGCTCCATATCTATCACCGGTATATCTCACGTTTGTTTCATACCACTCACCTACTCCTGTTGGATTATTGCCTGAGACAATGGTAGTGTTTGCGCTAATTGGTGCAATTACCACCTTTGGATTACAGGTACTAGCCGCGGATCTACCGCCTACCACATATATATAGCCATTGGCTGACACAGCTCGCCCATCTCGCAAAGGCCCTGCTAAACTTCTGGTGTTCGACCAGCTGTCGAGCGTTCCGTCGGAGTTTATCTGTGTAAACTGCACATCGCTCAAATAGTTAGAGCCATCATAGCCACCAATAAGATACAGGTTGTTAGCGTAGGCTGTCACGGCTGCACCAGTTCTAGCGACGGTGAATGAAGAGGTTGATGACCATGCAGAAGTTATATTACCGCCCGAATTTAGCTGAGGGCTCACATATACCACATTTGAGACTGCCGCACTTCCATCTAATCCACCCACTACGTATAAACGATTATTCCAGACTGCCGAGCCAAATTTAGTTCGGGCCGCGGGTAGGCCGTTGGTAGCTGTTCCCCACGTAGGGTTACCAGAGCTAATACCGGTAGTGTAGTACACAGTAGATTGCTCATTGGTAGCGGTGTCATCTTGACCGCCAATGTAGTACAACGACTGACTGGTGCCGGTACCGGCCACCTCCAAAGACCCCCAGGCACGATCGGCTGGCAAATTGCCTCCTGCCGTCCAGGTACCAATACTGCCGTCAGCAGCGCTTATAGTGGCATATTGCGTACTGTTGGTTGCATCAGTACAATCAGTTGCACTCTTACATCCACCTGCAACATATATGTATGACTGTTCGGTGGCCGTATCGGTATATATGGTAGAGCTCGCTCCCCATCGATCGGTGTCGGTCGAGAACGTTTGGTCTGACTGCGCCGTAAAGTTTGCTACCGAGCCACTGTCGTTGTTGTACAACTGGAATGTTTGCACCGATGGCTCAAAACTGGAACAACCGCCAGGACTAATTCCAACGTCACACCCACCAATAACATAGGCATAAGAGTTTGAGACTGACATTGATAATCCCCAGCGCTGGTTAATTTCCACTGATGAAGTCACGAACGGATCAATACTACCGTCACTCACGTTCATCTTTGACCATTCAATAAATGGAATAATACCTACTCCGCTGTCGTCATAACCACCAACAGCATAAATATGTCCGTTATAACCAAATGCCCAACCACGTCGTCGGCCTGTGGATAGTTTGTTCGGTGATTCAATCCAATCACTCCCCCCATTAGCTGCAACAATGTTATTGCTATCATCAATTTTAGCGTATAAGACGTCGTCTTTATCGGCTTCGAACTGGCTATAGCCCCCAACTAAGAATATGTATCCGGCATATACGGTACCCGAGTGGATTCCCAGTCCATCGGTGGAGTTCCCGTAACCTGGCGTTGAATCAATCTGTAGTTGGCCTGTTCTCGTGCAGCCATTCACTGATCCCGCAGTTGCAATATTACATTTATATACTTCTTGTCGATAGTTTGATGTTCCACAACCTGCACTAGCTGAGATGTCGCCACAGCCTCCGAGCACATAGAGATTGCCTGGGTTTGAGCCTGCTGATGCGGGATTGGCACGCGAAAAGACGTAGGTGTAAGCTAACTCGGTATATGCAGTAAGCCCAGCCGTCGCAAACGAAGTTGAACCCCAAGCACCGGACAGGCTACCATTTGTGTTGGTTGAATTATAGTAAATGTTTTGGGTTCCGGTTGCCGTTTCGTCTATACCGCCGACAATGTAAATTCTATTATTGAAAGTTGTTACTCCAGCCGCAGAAACACCACTTGTACCATTCACCCGGTTAGTCGAATCTACACACCACGCACCGTAACTTGTACCACCACATGTACTTGGCGCCTGTAGGCTTCCATCGGATCCAATGGAGACATATGACACATTACCTGAAGACTGACTACAGGCAAAATTGGTACAACCGCCGATAACATAGAGATAACCATTGAGAATTGCCGATGCATTTAACATCTGCCCTCCTTGCCCAGCGCTATCACCCGTCGGTGGTAAATCACAGTTCTTCGGAGTACCACCACTACAAGGAGCGGTTCCACTTGTCTCAGTGATGTTAACCGTTGAAACTTCTCCGGCTTCGTTGATTACACCGTAGTCGACATCAGCCAGAGTAGAGGTACACTCACCACTCGTAGTATTCTGTGATGTACAACCGCCCAAACGATATAACCCTCCTTGCCAACCAATCAACGAATAACCTATCCTGCTGTTATCGAGGGAACCCATGCTGCTCCACGTATCCAAGCTTCCATCAGCGTTTAAGCTGGCGATCTGAACATCAGATGCCATAGTCGTACAGTAGCCGCTGGCATTGACTGCGGAGCAACCACCTCCAATATAAATGTAGGCTCCCCAAATATAACTCATGGAACCCCCGAAACTCGCTCGTGCAGTTGTTATAGAGTTGGCACTTTGCCAACTATTCATTGTGCCATCACTGTTTATATGGCTAAAGTACACAGCTGACCTCAGATTAGACGAAGAAGTTCTAGCCCCTTCAAAACCACCTATTGTATAGATAGTATTGTTATAGAATTGCACTCCTTGCATATGAGTACCCGCCCCTGCTGGTAAGGCTTGCATACCTGTTGTAGTCCAACTCGCAAGTGTCCCATTCGGTAAGATGTCAGCCTTTTCAACAGTGGTTATACCATTTGGGCTCGCATTGGTTTCACCACCCAAAATATACATACGGTTATTTGCCGCTACGGCTCCAAAGTAACTCTTTGCCGTGCTGCCATTTAAGGCAGCCCCCGTTCCGGTATACCAATATACCCAGTTGTTTTTATTAGTGTCGGTTGGGTGCCATAACTGCGGCTCTCCATTTGCACCTAACTTTGCAATATATACCGTTGAAGCTCGTGTCCCACTACCGTCTAACCCCCCCAGGACGTATAAATAGCCATTGTAGGCAATCATGGTGTGCCCCCTCCTGGCAGACGGAAGATCATACGCTGAATCAGAACACCAGCCGGAACAAGCTCCGGTCCCTGGGTTTGGACTTTCAATGGCAAGTGACGAGGAGTTAAACTTCGCCCAGTTAACAGAGGTTTGTGTAGCTACAGTGCTGGCGACAGGTTTGATAGCAATCGTCGCTGCGCCATAATCGTCGTTTACTGATGAATCAGCTAAACTCACTGTACCGGTCGACACGCCTGAAGCAGGTGAATTATCCATTGTAGCGGCGGCGTAGCCACAGTCGTTTGTACCGCTTCCAGAAGTATTTGAGCTATTTGAAGCAATCCTCGTATGAGCAGATGGCACCCAGGCAGCGGAGTTACTTGGGTGATCATTGTCAGCTCCAACTGCTCGAATGATAAGTGTATTATCAGCCGCAGGAGTGGTGGCAGGAAAGGTTGGCACAGCATTACTCGTAGAGAATCCTACGCCAGGTGTGCCGCTGATTGGGCTGCTGGTATCTGCTCCTGAAACACGAACGATAACTCCACCCCATTGTTCATTGTTACCAGTAAAGGTATAGCTGGACGCCTCGTTCCCCCCACCTTGATCGGCACCTACTTTGTAGTAGGCAGCGAAGCCCTGTACATCCGCATACTTTGTCCAGCCACTTGGCGTAGAGATAGTGTTTCCGCTCGTACCACCAGGACTCCCTGAACCGTTGCTACCATCATGGCAAAGCATAGCAAGATACAGATCACCTGCGGGCCTTGTAGCTGGCATGCTCATTACGAAACTCGTCGTATTTGAGTTGCCAGATAGGCTCTCCTGCTGATCCACAATCTGTGGTCTTGCTGCAGCTCCCGTTCGGCCACCTGCTCGATATATGTAACCACCTGCAGCAGCAGCACCAATATCCCACGTAGCAGTACTCATGTCTAAATTGCCTTGCCACGCATCAATACGAGCACCAGTGGTTTGGCTTTTTTGAATAAGCTCGTTGTCGACATCAAAATCTGTGTTTGTCTCGTTATTACCACGCATCAGCTTGGCCGCAGTTTCAATGTACACTGTTGGGTCAATACTGATTGGATATTTTAAATCGGCCAACTTCTCGGCTCGTAGTGTGAGAATATTATTCTGTAATGTAAAATGCGCCGTATTTTTAACGATTTTATCGTTTGACTGTTTAATAAACGGCGTTGGCATACGAAATACCAACTTAGTCTTTTTTGCATTCTGTCGTGCCTTTGCCAAAGTAGCAGCATCTTTGTCTGTGCCAGCTGAGACATTCCCCATAAGGGCAGTCAGTTCTGGCCCATAAATACCAATCGAGCCATCCCGATCCAAGCGTGCCTCAAGCGATTCTGGGAGTTTAAGCTCATAGGAGAACTCCATGATGTTTCCATATGATTTCTCTAGTACAATATCTTCTTTATAACCGATTGACTGAAGTGAGATTACTTTTGCGCCTTGCTTCCCTGTTAGTGGATAAACGAGACGATTTTTATCTTTTATGGGGTTTTGCAGACCGAATTTTGGCTTAAGCGTAAAACTGACGCCGTAGTTTGGATCGGTAATATCGAGGCCGTCCTGGGGGTTCTCACGAAACTGGGCACTAAACTTCGGACCGGCCGTCTGACCAGTTACTTCATCATTTTTTGACGGTGTGTAGTCTTTGTTGTAGGTATAAGTCTGTTGTTTGCCGTCGTAAGTGAGCTTATCTCCGAGGGAAGCGTTGGTATCAGAGAGTAGGGCCGCAGCTTTAGGGCTAATTTTGTACTCTATAGCTCTAAAGTACTCTTGGAACATGCTATAACTTAAGCTCAACAGCACGACAAAAATCATGGTTACTACTGCAATGCGAGTTAGTATGCGATGTCGCTTACAAAAGAGCACGAAAGCACTGATGAAGCGAGGTGGTTTCCAAACCAAGACACCGTCTTGGCGGACTACTAAAGAGGCTTGCTTAGCACGCTTAGCGTTCTTCTTGGCATGCTTTTTGACGCCTTGCTTTACGCCAGATGCAAATACCGCCGCCTTGCCAACACCTTTAATCAAGAATTTTTGGCGTGCAGGGTCAGAAGGTGCAGTAACACCCTGCGTCGAACGCGATGAGCCTGATTGATACCTTCGCGTAGGTCTCGTGGGCTTTAAACCGTCCATCCCCTCTGTTTTATCCTCTTTGTTATCTATTACCCTTACGCTTGAAAGTATACCATTTTCACCAGATGAATAACAGTGGTTTTGCAACTTGTTAGGTTTACTTCCTGCTGTTTTATGTAGGGCTATGTAACACCTATCAATCTCAGCTTAATTACAACTAGCCATATAATACTAATTACCCCTGTTAAATCATGATCATTTAATGATTAGGTCATGGTTGCTTCGGGCTAATCATGAGAATGGCCTACACGTTGAATATAAACGGATCGTTCATGATTTTTTTTGCGTAATTTGTACGCCGTTTTCGCCTGGGCTTATTGGCTAAGCGCTGTTGGTTGTTCTGTACAACCTCAGGGATAACCAGAATATCTGTCGCAGCCGCTTTATGGGTCTGCGAAGCACGAGCCAGCTTCGGCGTATCCTGGTTATTTTTCATAGCGGCTTCCCAGTCATGGTTACAACTCGAACAATATAACGGCTGCTTCTCTGCTTAATCTTGATGCTGGTGGGTCGAGTAGAAATATTCATGATTACTGACCCTTCGTCGTAAAGCTCAACGTACCAGCGTACGCATTCGCATTACTGTTAGCTTTAAGATTAATCTTGAAGATGATGAACGATCCGGCGGAGCTAGAGCTAAAGCTACAGCCACCTGTACCAGTTGCTTCATTACCGTTAATACCCACTGTTTGCCAGGTATCTACTGTCGTGGTGACCGTAGTTTCTGTACCACACTGTTTTATTTCACCACTTTGGTTCTTGAACATCTCATAGGTGACCACAGCGTTAGTAGTGTTATCGACGCGACCCGTTAACTGCACAGTGTTGTCTGAGGCAAAGCTCTTGAAAGTTGATGGCAACTGATAGGTAACATAGATACTGTAGGTTTGCTGGGTAGCTTGCGGAGAAGTCCACTTGTAGTAGTTACGTGCTTCACCGGTTGTGCTACAAATGCTAGTGTTGATCGACAAGATACCTGACTGGTTGGCACAGAAGTCAGCCGTCATGGTACCTACACCCGAACCGTTCAATACAGCACCAGCGTACTCAGGGTTGAGGTTCACAATGTTATCAGGTGCAGCGCCACAAGCACCCCAGCCGGTCGTACCATAACACTGGATACTGTTGGTTGACGTGTCGAAGTACATAGAGCCAAGGTAGGCATCGTTGTTAGCAGCAATTGGCGCACCAGATGATCGGTCCAGTGTAAACAATGTGACTGGGCCACCATTGTTAGCGCCACCAATTTGTACATTGTTAGCGGTGTTAGTGTTAAGAGTAATGGTTAGAGCATCCACGAAGAAACTCGTATTAGAGGTGTTAAGAATGTAAAATCGTGGAGCACTGGCGGCAGTATTGTTTGTGGTAAAGATACAGCTTACAAGAGTAAAGGATGAAGTACCGACTGAGGTAGTATTTAGGTCATTACAGTTGCGAACTGTTGTACCACCATCTGGTGAGTAGTAAACGCTTGAGGTGCTTAGGGTTACTGTGCCACTATTACCCTTCACGTAGAAGGAAGCTCGGTACTGCACACCCGATGCGCTAACCGTTGGAGTAATACCGTTGGTACCCATGAAGTTGTAAACACCGCGGTTCGTGGCACCAGTAGTTACGCTCACGGCTGCGCTAGTGTCATATATGTCAGTGGTAGTAGTAGTAACTGAACCACCTGAGGCAACCCAGTTAGGGCTCAGGGTACTGTCTACACTGCCGTCTGCTGCGTGGTTAACGCTAGCGTTCACAGTAACGCTCAAGTTATCTACGTAGAAGGTTCGGGCAGTGGTGTCTTTTTGTCGTATGAAGACTGCGTTGGAAGAAGTTGCGCCAGATGGAGCAATAAAGTCACAAGTTACGCGCGTCCAAGTACTTTGGTTAGTAGTAATGGTGTTGGTGTAAATACTATAGTTCTGGCTTGAGACTGATTGGCTAAAGGCTGCACTTGTAGTAAGTGTCGTTGGGTTAGTGTAGCCAGTAATGTACGCAGACTGGCCGTTTGCAAAGACGATGACCGATCCAACCATAGAGGCCGTGAAGTTACTACCAGTAATGGTGGTGGTAGTTTGACTGCCACCAGTACCCGTAAGGGTTGGAATACCAGCGAAACATGAACGTACTTGGCCTGCTGTGGCAGTACCGTTTGCTGAGTAAACTGCCTCTAGGCTAGTAAAGTTAGCGCTTCCCTTCACAGCGAACGATACAGTATAGCGTAGACCAGCCGTAAGCGTGGTGCTGAGTTGGTTCGAGAGGCCATGGTACTGAGTACCCGTGGTGGTTACGGCAGCAGCAGCTTGACCAGTTGTAAATGTGCCAGCCGTAGTGGTACGTGAACAGGTACCACCTGCTGGGGCAGTCGTCCAAGTGCTAGCTGGGAAGCCGCTTGTACAAGTTGATGTACCCGACGTCTCACCACCACCGTTGCTGGCATATTCGGTTGCGTTATTGTTAACACTAAAGAGGTTGCCGCCAATAGAGGTTTGTACTTCGAGCAGACCACCAGTGATCGGTGTAGTCGCGTTGTTTCGAATCGTCAGACCATCGGCGTTACCACCAGGAGCGTTCAAGATAAGCTCAGCACCACCAGCACTAGCAATGGTGTTGTTGTAGGCGGCTTGAAGGTCAGTTGAGCTAGAAGCACCAGCAGCTGTCCAGTCGGTGCCGTTCCAGATGAGGGTAGCCGTACTATTAGCTTTCATGGTGATATCGATTGGCGTGCGACTTGAGTTAAGACGAAGTGTGAAGTCATTGCTGCCACTACGCGCTGTAACATAGAGAATTCGACCAATAACAGATTGGCCTGGATCACCAAGGGTTGCTATTACGCCTGAAACTGATGCCGTGATTGGCAATGTGCTATAGATATTCTGGTTACCAGCGGTAATGGCTTGAACACCAGTGCTTGAAATGGTCTGGACTGGGGCAGTGCTAAAGGCAGTAGATGAGAGGTTTACAATACCTTGGTAACCTGAGTTTATGGCAGCACCACCTGAAATCGTTACGTCACCACCGTTAGCAGCGCCAGTTGTACCGGCGGCACCACCACCCTGGAGAGTAAGCGTACCACCAGCAAAGCCAGTAGCACCAGTGCCAGCTGCACCAGCGGATAGGGTAAGGTTATAGCCGGCAGCATTTGATGCATTCTGCAATACATTGACTGTTCGGTTGCTTCCATTACCGAATGAAAGATCGGCAGTAGGTGCAGTTGAACCAGTATTAATACCGACGCCAGTATTTGTTACATTCACATTACCTGCCCCGCCCTGGAGTTTCGTAGTAGCACCACTGTTAGTGGAACCAACGGTGACCGTGTTAGCAGCGTTACCCGTGGCGATACTTACGGTGCGCGCTTGTGCCCCAGTACCAATGTTGATAGCCGAGGTTCCAGACTCAATAGTAATTGCGGTGTTGCCTGTGCTGTTACCAATCGTTACTGATCCAGTGCTCGTGCCAGTGTTTATAGTGGTATTGAAGTTGCTGTTGTTGTTTAGAGAGATAGCGGCACCAGAAATGGTAGCACCAGCTTGGCCGGTGAGGAGACCAGCGACTGTAAGGGCGTCATCAGTCTTGAGGGTGTTAGCTGCGGAACGGTAGAGGTTGGTGTCGGTAGCAAAGGTAATACCTGTTGAAGCAGTGCCACCAGAGCCGGCTAAGAATAGTGAGTAGTTATCAGCGGCTCCAATGTAGGCACCGTAATCAGCAGTAGTACCAGCTGTTTGTGGGCTAATGTATAGTCCGTAATTAGTGCCTATTGTCGTACCGCCATTTGAGGCCGCATAGATACCATAGGCGTTAGTTGCATTACCAGCAGCACCTGTGACTGCTCCATAGACACCATAGGCACTGGATATTGTTCCTGCTCCATAATTGCCAACAGATCCGTACAACCCCCTTACATCGGTTGATGTTCCTGAAGTTGTTACTAATGCCGAACCTGAAATAGCCGTATTGATTCCCGTATAATTTTGTGTTCCGGCGAATAGTGTTGAACCAGATATACCTGAATTATTTCCAGTGTTTGCACCACTACTGGCAGTTATTCCTACTACTCCATACATACCATATACTGAGGCCGTAGGATCAGCTGCTACTTCATACGCATCAATACCTGCTTTACATGGGAAGGGACCAAGTACCGATATACACTGACCATAGCCCGAGGTATTGCCCGTACCAACTTCTAGCTCTCCTTCTATATCTACGAAGTTATTAGAGGTATCTACGGCCAGTACAGCTGTGTTACTCGTATTCAGAACCTGTAAGGCTGTGGTCGAGTTGGTACTGTTCTTAAACACCACTGCTCCCCCATCCGCCACGGTTAGGACGTTCGTACCGTTGTCTTGGACGTTTAGGATATTGCCTGTGCTGGTACTGTTATTAACAGTGAGCGCAACACCACTACTAAGACCCGTGATGGTAGTGGTACCTGTGAGGCCAATGGTTGAGGCTGACTGGATGGCAATTGCACCGGCAGCAGAGTTACCAATAGTTACCGAGCCGGTGCTCGTACCAGTATTTATGGTGGTATTGAAGTTACTGGAGTCATTGAGAGAGATAGCAGCACCGGAGATGGTAGCACCAGCTTGACCAGTCAGGAGACCAGCAACCGTAAGAGCGTCATCAGTCTTGAGAGTGTTAGCTGCGGAACGGTAGAGGTTGGTGTCGTGTGACGAGCCAAAGGCAATACCAGCACTTGCGGAAGTGTTATCGGCGTTAGCAGATAACCATAGGGTCTGGGTAGTAGCAGCATCAATACGAGCACCGTAGTTGCTAGCACCAGCAGTTTGAGCCTGAATATTAATACCGTAGTTGTTAGTAAGTGTGCCTGAGTTGGTAGCACTTGCTACAAATACACCATTTGCGGTCGTAATAGTACCACCCGCATTTGAGTTCACAATGCTGACG
>CAYLGV010000018.1:0-18024 GCA_964383395.1 uncultured Candidatus Saccharibacteria bacterium | reverse complement strand
ATGTGATTCGAGTGCAGGGTGCCAGAGAGCACAATCTGAAGAATGTGAGCGTTGAGATTCCTCGCAACAAACTCGTGGTCATCACTGGTCTATCTGGCTCCGGCAAATCATCTCTTGCCTTCGACACGATTTATGCTGAAGGTCAGCGTCGTTACGTTGAATCACTTAGTGCTTATGCCCGCCAATTCTTGGGTCTCATGGAGAAGCCAGACGTCGATCAGATCGACGGCTTAAGCCCAGCTATCTCGATTGACCAGAAATCAACCAGCCGTAATCCGCGCAGTACAGTGGCTACGGTCACGGAAATTTATGATTACCTTCGTTTGTTGTTTGCTCGTATTGGGGTGCCTCATTGTCCGGTTTGTGGCAAACCAGTAACCCGTCAGACATCCACGGCAATTGTGGACAAAGTGACTGCCTTGACACCAGGTGCCCGTTTAATGATTCTCGCCCCCGTCGTTACAGATAAAAAAGGTGCTTTTGAGCATGTTCCCGAGCAGTATATGCGTGCTGGTTTTGCTCGTGCCCGTGTTGATGGCGTGGTGTATTCGCTTGATGAATTTCCTGAACTTGATAAGAATTACAAACACAATATTGAAGTCGTGGCCGATCGTGTCGTAAACGATGAGGCGAGCCGTGGCCGACTTACGCAGTCAATTGAGCAAGCACTTGATTTGGCTGAAGGACGAATGAAGGTGGTAAATGCCGATACCAATGATGAGCATGATTACAGCCTTATGTATGCCTGTCTTGATCACCCTGATGTGGCGATTCCTGAATTGGAGCCACGAACCTTTAGCTTTAATAGCCCGCATGGCGCTTGTCCAGTCTGTACAGGCTTGGGTTCACGACTTGAAGTTGATCCAGAGCTCGTGATACCAAATGGTCGCCTAACCATTGCTGAAGGGGCTATACGGCCGTTCAATCGCATAAATAGTGATGCCTGGTATACCAAGAAGATGCAAGCAGTGGCAGATGCCAACGGTTTTAGCTTGCACACGCCAACAGGTGAGCTAAAAAAAGCTGACTTAGACAAGATCTTGTACGGTACTGGTAATGAGAGTTACCGAGTATCATTGGGTGCTGGCCGGACTTTTCAAACTACTTACGAAGGCGTTATCCCGAATCTAGAACGTCGTCACAAAGAAACCGAGAGTGACTTTATGCGTCGTGACATTGAGCGCTTTATGCGCGAACGACCATGTCATGTATGTAAAGGCTTACGTCTAAAGCCTGAAGTTTTGGCGGTCACGGTGGCTAATAAATCCATCATGGATATTTGTCAGTTATCAATCGATGATGCTATTACATTTTTTAATGGCGTAAAATTTAACGACAAAGAAAAGCAAATAGCCAAGCAGGTGATTAAAGAAGTCTGCGCGCGTCTTACCTTTATGCAAGACGTTGGTTTGAACTATCTAAACTTATTGCGAAGTGCGGTGACGTTATCTGGTGGTGAAGCACAGCGTATTCGCTTAGCTACTCAGATTGGTTCGGGTCTGCAAGGTGTGCTTTACGTTTTGGACGAACCAAGTATTGGCTTGCACCAGCGAGACAATGAGCGCTTGATCACCACCCTCAAACACTTGCGTGACCTCGGCAATACGGTACTCGTGGTAGAGCATGATGAAGACACTATCCGTACAGCTGATTATCTGCTCGACATCGGCCCAGGTGCTGGCATTCACGGTGGTGAAATTATTGCCGCTGGTACACCAGATGAAGTAGCTAACAACCCAAAGAGTGTGACAGGACAGTATCTACTAGGCAAGAAAGTGATTCCAGTACCAAAGAAGCGTCGCAAAGGTAACGGCAAGGCATTGAAAATCATTGGTGCCCGTGAAAACAATCTGAAGAATGTTGACGTTGAAATTCCACTTGGCGTGATGGTGGTTGTTAGTGGTGTCTCTGGCTCGGGTAAATCCTCACTTATTAATGATATACTTGCCAAAGAGTTATCAGCCCGCCTCATGCGCGCCAACGAAGTACCAGGTGCCCATGATGACATAGAGGGGATCAAGGAACTGGATAAAGCGATTATCATCGACCAGTCGCCTATCGGCCGTACACCACGATCTAACCCAGCTACCTACACTGGCTTGTTTACACCAATCCGCGAGTTATTTTCGAGTGTGCCCGAAGCTAAGTTGCGTGGTTATGGACCAGGGCGCTTTAGCTTTAACGTTCGTGGTGGTCGCTGTGAAAACTGTAGCGGTGATGGAATTATTAAGATTGAAATGCATTTCTTGCCAGATGTGTACGTGCCATGTGAAGTTTGTAAAGGAAAGCGTTATAACCGTGAGGCTTTAGAGATTCACTACAAAGGCAAGACAATTAGTGACGTGTTACAGATGACCTGTGAGCAAGCGCTGGAATTCTTTGAGAATATTCCGACCATTGCCCGCAAACTACAAACCATGGTAGACGTTGGTCTTGGCTACATTACGCTTGGTCAACCAGCTACAACCTTATCAGGTGGTGAAGCACAGCGTGTTAAGCTCGCATCCGAACTTAGTCGTCGCCCAACTGGCCGTACACTTTATATCCTTGATGAGCCAACAACAGGCTTGCACATGGAAGATGTGCATAAATTGCTTGGTGTGCTCCACGCCCTGGTAGATACAGGTAATAGTATGGTGGTCATTGAACATAACCTTGACGTTATCAAGAATGCTGACTGGTTGATCGATATGGGTCCAGAAGGTGGTGCAAATGGTGGTCAAGTGGTTGCCGAAGGTACGCCAGAACAAGTTACCAAGGTAGCAAAGTCTTACACTGGCCAGTTCTTAAAACGAATGATTTAGAACTTAAGACTTTTCTTTAGAAGCGTCTTTGCCTTTACGGCTCAAACTCTTTTTTATGTTTTCCCAGAGTACTTTGCGGGTTTTAGGGTCTTTTAGGACATGTCCGAAAGCTGCAAGTAAACTCACTGCAACCACACCGAGTAGGACAATCTCCATGTAATCACTTAAGTGAGGGATCTTGCTGCCCAGCCAGTAACCAAGCAAGATGACACTTGTTGCCCACAGAAAGGCACCGACGATGTTAAACACCATAAAACGCCGACGAGACATATTACCAACCCCAGCAACTACTGGTGCAAAGGTACGAACGATAGGGGTGAAACGGGCCAAAATAATAGTTTTGCCACCGTGTTTTTCGTAAAAGGCCTCAGCACGCTCAATATATTCTTGGCGAAATAGGATGCCGTCTTTCTTCTTAAACATACGTGGTCCCGCTTTTTGACCAATGCTATAGCCAACATTATCACCAAGAACGGCAGCGAAAACGACCACCGCAATCAGCGTCCAAACGTTCATTTGTCCCTGTGAAGCAAGTAAGCCAGCCCCAAAGAGTAAGGTGTCGCCTGGCAAGAAGAAGCCTATGAGCAGTCCAGATTCTGCAAAGACGATAGCGGCCACTATCAGAATACCGCCAGCCCTCACAATTGCTTCAATATCAAACATCTGTCCATAATCCTACCGTTTTTTGCTATAATAAGGAAGTCTTTTCAAGTATTTATTCAAAACCGTGGAGGCTAACATGTCCGGAGACAAGATTGCGGTGGAATTGCAAGAACGAACAGTAATCAGGAAAGGCCTGACTGGCTTGCGCCAAGAAGGTATGGTACCTGCTGTTATTCATAATCATGGCAAGGAATCATTGCTAGTAATGGGTGATTATGTGAAATTAACAAAAGTATATAGTCAAGCTGGTAAACACCATCCAGTCGAGGTTATTGTTGGTGGCAAACAACACCTCGCTTTAATTAAAGATGTAGACTACGAACCAGCTAAACATCGTCTGCGTCACGTTGTTTTTCAAGCTATTAAGCAAAACGAAGAAGTTGAAGCCGAAATTCCTGTGGTCTTTAAAGAATACACTGAGATTCCAGCCGAGAAGGCAAGCCTACTCGTGCTTAAACAATTGGATCACGTTGAAGTGAAGGCATTCCCTCGTGACCTACCAGATCAGCTCGTGGTTGATCCTAGTAGTCTTAATGAAGTTGGCGACACATTGTCGGTGGCTGATCTGGTTGTGCCGTTTGGTGTAACTGTACTCACAGAGCCTGATACCAATATTGCCATTGTTGAAATGCCAAGGGATCAGCTTGCTGAAGCTAATGCTGCAGCCGCGGAACAAGCAGCTGCTGATGCTGGCGTCGGTGAAGCCTCTGAAGCTGTCGAAGCTACGGGTGACGAGAGTTCCGAAGAAGCGTAGTTACTTTCTCCGCCTAAGTAGGCAAAGATTCATCACGGTCTATAAGCTTATGTAGTGGTATATGAAGAACGTTGTTCGACGTGTTTCCTGTGCTGTTGTGTTCGCCGTCTGTGACTACATCAGAAGGTTCGGCATCATCAGGCGGCTCTGTTACAGGCGTACGTGGGCTAGCTGGATGGCGAGCAGTAGCGCGGGCTATGGCAAGTTCCAGTTCAGCATCAGATGAGAAGTCGCTATAAGGATTACTTATATCTTCTGGTCGTCGTTGATCACCTTCATGCTTTACCATGCCACACCCTATCATTACTTCAGTCTGTTACTTCTCGTATTTTACTGCGTCTACAGACTAAATGCTGTCTGTTTCATTACTAATCCTGTATAAAACCGCCGATATGCTTTCTAGTAGTGCTTGAGAATCGGCTTATAGTTCGAAACATTCTGTTGTTTAGTCATCTATGAAACCACCACTTTGTCGGTTCCACAGATCGGCATAAACATGGCCGTGTTTGATCAGGTCGCTATGGCTACCTTCTTCAACAATGCGGCCGTTATCAAGTACAATAATACGATCCATTCTTTGAATTGTACTTAACCGGTGCGCAATAACAATAGTGGTTCGGTTTTCCATGAGCTTCCACAGGGCGTCTTGAATGAGTCCTTCAGATTCTGAGTCTAAGGCACTGGTTGCTTCATCAAGAACGAGCAAAGGTGCATCTTTTAGCATCGCCCGAGCGATTGCGATCCTCTGACGCTGACCGCCAGACAACTTTACGCCACGTTCGCCAACGAGCGTCTCATAACCATTGGGCAATTGGTCTATGAACTCTGTAGCATGGGCTGAGCGTGTGGCACGCGCAATGTCTTCTTTCGAGGCTTTACGATCACCATAGGCAATGTTTTCGGCAATGGATCGGTGGAACAATAGCGGCTCCTGAGGAACATAGGCAATCTTACTGTGTAGATCGGCTTGAGTGATATGTGCAATGTTCTGGCCGCCCAGGGTGATTGTTCCACTATCGATGTCAGAAAATCGTAACAGGATTCGGGTAAGGGTAGTTTTACCCGAACCCGAGTGTCCAACCAAGCCGACTTTTTCGCCATGCCGGATGTGAATATTTAGCTTGTCAAAGATTGCCCCATCACTACCAGTATGTGCAAAGGTAACATCCTTAAGTACTAATTCACCGTTTTGAATATTTGCAGTCTCGGGTGAAGCAGGATCAAGCACGGCTGGTGTTTCTCCCAGTTTTGTAACCATTTCTGCAGCATCACCAAACGCCCGGTTAAAGGTACGCAGGCTGTTATTACTGAATGTGAATAATTGTTCCACGACAGTTGATGTATAACTAAAGATCAAGAATACGGCAGCTATGTTTGCGTCAAACAGTAGCACACTTGCAACTGCAGTGAATAATGCCAGCCACGTCATTGTACGTGTTCCTGACCCAAGTTTTACCATTTGCCATTGGTGAGCATTTGCAAATGAATGCAAGCGACGTCGAGTTTTCAATGTGGCCTTGTGGAAGCGTTCTTTTTCGTAGGTTTCCTGAGCAAAGCTCTTGATGGCCATAACATTGGTTATGGCATCCGCCAAGTACCCAGTCTGTTCGCTTTCAGCAACTGAAAACCTTGCACTAAGTCTCCTAGTTTCTCTGGTTGCTTTAGTAGAAAGGGTAACAAACAATAACGATGCTATTACGAGGACAAGTGAGAACCATGGTGCTTTTGGCAGTAGAATTACGGCAGCAAAAATTATGCCACAAACCATTGGTATTACTTGAAATATAATAGTGTCTGCAGTTCGAACGTAACTCCCAAGTAATTTGCTCGTTTGCGATACAAGCGAGCCACTGAAGTTATTAGCATGAAAATCAGCACTTTCATGAATAAGATGATCAAAAACTTCTTCTGCCATACGTTGTTGAACAGATAATTCGAGACCCCACATAAAATAGTCAACAACACGCCAGAGTAAGATGCCTGAGAAAATCAAAGCACCATATAGTAAAAGCACTGGGCCAAAGCTCTGCCAAATGTCACCAGATATGTAGTTATGTTGACTGAGACGTGACAAAACACTTGCCAGAATTAGTGGCGGCAAGTAAGAATTAACCAATACTGTTATTGGCACAATAATTAAAAGGCCAATAATTTTTGACATGTCTGGCTTAACGGTTCGCCAATAGTATCGAAGAACGGGATTAAATTTTGGATTTGCTTTCATAGCTGCAAGCCTCCTGCCTGCGCTGAGTTAGGTTGTTCTTAGGTTATTTTTTGAAGGTAGTTAGTTTATCGAACGGTGTTTGAGATTCTAGGTCTGGTTACGAAGAGTGACGCATTAACGGGGCGGCTTTAGCCACTTGGCCGGTGTACCACGCGGAATCATCGAGTAAAATCATTTGTGTCGGCCTTTCCCTTAACGTTTACAATAAGGTGCAATTATATCACTTATGTCAAGCACCTGTCCAATATTGTGCTACCAGGTAGTGTTTACAGAGGTGTCACAGCTGATACAATAAGATACATTATGGCTGAGTATTTCCCAGGTATTACACCCGAAGCTTCATCCGATGACGATGACGACTCATCAGAGTTTATAGAAAAGAAAACCTCAAAAAAAACCGAACGCTCTGCTTCGAAGGAATCAAAAGCCGATGATAAAGCTGAGAAGCGAGAGCGAGAAGATGCTGTTCCGCTTGAGAAACTTGCCGACGACGAAAAGTCGGTCATTGCTGCCGAGCTGGCGCGCCTTAGAGCTGAAGCAGCTCAACAAGAGTTGGTAGAAGCAGTTGATGGCTCGATTGAGCAAACCGAAGCTATTCCAGTTGTTGAGTTCGACCAAGCGTTACAACGAAATCTTGAGGATGGTCAGCCATTTGAAGAGGCACTAGAAAATGCTGAAGCAGTGGCAACGGAGCTAATTGGCGAAGAATTGGATACTGACACAGATGAGGAAATGGCAGAGGACGTGCCAGAGGGTGAGCCGAACGATACAGAAGATGATCACGAGAACGATGACGAAGATGTCACTACCCCTCAAGGCAATACAGGTCGTACTACTCCTCCACCAGTTTCTCCACCAACGCCACCAGCAGGTGGTGCGGGTGGCGTGCCTCCAAATGGCCCAGGTGGTAATGCAGGCAGTGGCGGTCAGGGTGTAGGCGGCGGCGGTGTGCCACCACATACGCCAGCGGGGCCAACACCTAACGTGCCTGGCGGGCCTCCGGGTGGGCCTGGCGGAGCAGGACCAAACGCTCAGTACGGGCCAAATCTGGCACCTGCAGCTGCGAATATCGCCCCTTCACAAGCACCAGAAGAGAAGTCAGTCGCTCCATACATATTGGCTGGTGGCATATTGGGTTATATGGTGGGTCGACGCCGTGGTCGTATCAAAACCGAAAAACGCTTATTACCTGTACAGAAAAAACTTGAAAAGCAGGTTACTGACCTTGAAAAGCAAATTATGTTTAAAGAAGAGAAGATCCGCACCTTAACACGCAAACAAGCTGAAGTTCAGCCAGCTTTGCAAGCAAACATGGCTGAGCGTAAACAAGCCCAGCAGACAAGTCGAACAGAGAGACAAATAGCGTTAGAAGCAGAAAAGAAAACTGAAACGGTTATTGTTGAACAGAAACGAGCAGCGAGCGAGCGACTTGGCAAACTAGCGTTCAGACAAGAAGCAGTCACCACTCGATCCACAGAACAACGTACCAAATCAGTTGAGCTCATGACTAAACCTGAGCTATTGGCGATTGCTGAACGCATTAAAGTTGAGCAGGGTAATGTTAAGCGTTTATACGAAACAGGTCGTTTAGATGATAAGGGTCTACGACGGGTGCTTGAAGCCTATTTGAGTGGCCAAGCCTACGAACGAGTTCTTCGTGACCAATTGCGTTCATCTGAAGTTAAGATCCCTGGCATCGAATCAGATCCGACTAAGATTTCTGAGCTGCCTTCACAGAACAGTTCAGGAGCGGGTGCATCATCAGCTTCGAGTCAACAGGCGACATCTGGTTGGCAATCTAATAGCAGCCCAGCTTATAACCCAACTAGCCCGCCTCAGAACAATATGTACGGAGTACCTGGTCAGAATACAGGCAGCTATGGCAGCAGTACATCAAAGGCATCTAACGCAAAACAGGTAGTTGGTATAACCATAGTGGTATTGATGGCGGTTGTGATCGCAATAATTTTATTGTTCTAAATCACCGTCCCCAAAGAGTATTTGAGGTATAATGGTTAGCTGACATGGAGAAAATAATACTCTACTACAAGTTTGTACCCGTAGCCGACCCCGCTATGACAATGCGCTGGCAGCGTGAGCTTTGCACGCGCCTCGGTTTGAAGGGTCGGATTATTCTCTCACCTCACGGTATTAACGGTACGCTGGGCGGTGAAATCGAGAATTTGCGTGCGTATAAGCGTGAGATGAATAAATCGATCACCTTCAAGGGCATTACCTACAAATGGTCAGATGGGGCAGCTGATGATTTTCCGAAATTATCTATCAAGGTTCGTGATGAACTCGTTGCCTTTAAGGCAGCCGACGAACTGGTTGTAAGCGAAAAAGGTGTAGAAAACGGCGGTGTACACCTTAAGCCAGAGCAGGTGCATAAACTTATCCAAGAACGTGGTGATGAAGTGATCTTTTTTGATGGTCGCAATGCCTATGAGGCTCAGGTAGGTAAGTTTAAAAATGCCATTATCCCAAATGTGAAGACGACGCCAGACTTTTTGAAGGAACTCGAAGATCCAAAATATGATGAGATCAAAAAACGACCGATTATAACCTATTGTACAGGCGGAATTCGTTGCGAGATCCTGAGTGTGCTTATGAAAAACCGTGGTTTTGAAGAGGTGTATCAGATCGATGGTGGCATTGTGAAATACGGTGAGAAATACGGTGATGATGGCTTTTGGGAAGGTACCTTGTACATCTTTGATGGGCGCATGAATCACAAATTTAGCGCCAATGCCAAGGACATCGGTGAGTGTGTGCACTGTGGTGGCAAGACTAGTAATTTTATAAACTGTGCCGATGTGAGTTGCAACCGTTTAGTCCTGATGTGTGAAAATTGTGATACTGGCAATTCGTACTGTGAAAATCATGCTTCCCGCACAGTTCGTGCCTAAGTTTGCTATATAAATAGGCTTGTTGAAATTATATATGTCATTTACACCTGTTCACATAACTGAGTCTTTGAGGGGTTAGGGTCAAAAAGTACGTACGTTGTTATAACGGTGTGCGTACAGTGTAGTAACAACGTTATAACAAATTGACCGCAGGGGTTTTGGATGTACCTACCCTTATTGAAGGGTCGAATGACGCGTGCCTATTATCACATAGACTAAAACACCTTATACTAGTTCTCGTGAACAAGCAGTTGGAGACGAAGCTTAAAGAATTACCTAGAACGCCTGGTGTGTATTTTCATAAAAATGCGAAGGGCGAGATTATTTATATTGGTAAAGCGGCCGTGCTTCGAAACCGTGTACGGCAGTACTTTCAGAAGTCACGTACCCGTGATCCTAAAACAGATGCGCTAGTCGCTGAGATCGCAGATGTAGAGTGGACCGAAGTAGAAACCGAGCTCGACGCGCTGTTCCTGGAAGCTGAGCTGATTCGTCGGTATATGCCACCGTATAACATCCTGCTACGCGATGATAAGAGTCTTAGCTATGTTCGCATCAATTATGATGACCCTCATCCAACGGTTACGCTGACGCGTCGACCGCTCGATGATGGCGCTACCTATCTTGGACCTTACTTCAGTGCCTTTGCTGTTAAACGAGCACTCAAATACTTGCGTCGTGCATTTCCATACTCCACCCATTACCGAGAAGTACCAAAGCGGGCATGTCTGCAATATCATCTTGGGCTTTGTCCAGGCATTGAGGCTGGTAAGACTGATCTAAAAGACTATCGCAAGAACCTCCGATACCTTATGCAGTATTTGCGTGGCGAGCGAAAAACCCTGCTAAAAGAAATTGAAAAGAATATGAAGGCTGCTGCGAAAGCGAAAGAATTTGAGCAGGCAGCAGCTTACCGCAACCAATTACAAGCTCTCAAAGGTCTGGATCGTCAGATTGTGTTTTCTGATCGTGAATTTTTGGACATTAGTAAAGATAAAGGCCTCATGGAGCTGACGCAATTACTCAGCCTAAAAGAGGTGCCAAAGCGAATTGAAGGTTATGACATAAGCCATATGCAAGGCACCGATAACGTGGCCAGTATGGTGGTATTTGTAAATGGTTTGCCCGACAAAGCGGCCTATCGAAAGTTTAAGATGCGGATTCCAGGCAACGACGATTTTGCTCACATGAATGAAGCTATTACTCGGCGAACTAGCGAAAAGAATCGTAAAGATTGGGGAGTACCGAGCCTATTCTTGATAGATGGCGGCAAGGGACAGCTCGGGGCGGCAATCAAAGCTCGAGATGCTGCTGGATTAGACGTTCCTATGATTGGTCTCGCTAAGCGTGAAGAAGAAATTGTGGTGCATCTCGAAAAATCAAATGTGGCGATTAATAAAAGTGAGCTTCACCGGCTCAATGCCATTACGACCGAATCAGATGACTTCACTTTGGTATTGCTACCAAAGAACAGTCATGCCGTAAAACTTTTGCAACGCATTCGTGATGAATCCCACCGCTTTGCCGTTAGTTATCACTCTGTGCTCAAGCAAAAACGGCAAACGGCTAGTATGCTTGATGATATACCGACCATCGGACCTGCTACGAGAAAGAAGCTTATTCGTACGTTTGGTAGCCTGAGGGGAGTTATGCAGGCCCGTGATGCTGATGTAGAGAAGTTAATTGGTGAAAAGAAAGCAGCCATTCTGAAACAGTATCTCCGGCCACTAAAACGCGAAGCCAAGCTTGAAGCGGCGTCACCGATCACCACACCAGACGCATAAATGCTATACTGCGGGTTAATGAAATCTCACCTCACAACTGACTTTTTTAGACAGAACCGGAATCGTTTGAAGAAAATGTTTGGGCCAGATGCGCTCATCATTATTCCTGCACATGTTAAATTACAAAAAAACGCTGATGAGCAGTATCCGTTTAGGCAAGATAGTTCGTTCTGGTACTTTACGGGGATTGATGCCCCAGATGCAGCGCTGGTGATTGATAATGAACGGCAAACTGAATACCTGATTATGATGCACAATACAAAGCTGCCTGATCAGTGGGAGACCACGATTGGTCCTGAGGAAGCGCAGGCTACCTCGGGCATTACTGACGTAAAGGGAATGCGCGAAGGGCTTAAAGCCCTGCGAGAGGTAGTGGCTGGTAAGGAAACGGTATATACCGTCTTGCCGCCAAGTCGTCGATTTAAGATAGTGTATGGTTTGTCGCCAAACCCTTCCCGTGCTCTTTGGATGCAACGCATTAAGCGAATGAACTCCAAAATTACCTTTAAGAATGTGCGCGACGAAGTAAAGCAACTACGCATTATTAAACAACCAGAGGAAATAGCTAGCATTAAACAGGCTATCTCTATTACCGAGCAAGGGTTGAGAGATGTTCAGGCGGCCTTACCGGATCTTACGTTCGAGTATGAGGCAAGGGCAGTCTTGCACGCAGCCTTCGCACGTCAAAATGCTGAAACGGCTTTTGACACAGTCGTCGCAAGTGGGGCACACGCAGCAACGGTCCATTATTCAAAAACAGATGGGCTTTTAGACAAGTCGGATATGTTGCTAATTGACTGTGGTGCTATGGTGGATTACTACGCTGCGGATATTTCTCGTATCTTTAAGCCAATAAATGGCATGACAAAACGGCAAGAAGAGGTTTCTGAAGCAGTTCTCAGAGCCTGTGAGTTTGCTCGTTCGATAATGAAACCTGGTGTAAAGCACAGGGAGTATGAGAAACAGGTCAGGGAGTTTGTGGGCCAAGAGCTCGTAAACCTAAGGATTGTTAAGCGTGCAACAAAAGAAGTTGTACATCGCTATTTTCCTTCATTGACTTCACACCATCTCGGTTTGGATGTACATGATATTGCCAATTACGATGAAGTATTTGAGCCCGGCATGGTACTAACCATTGAGCCAGGAATATATATTCCAGAGGAAGGTATTGGGGTACGCTTTGAGGATGACCTCCTGATTACTGATACGGGCACAGAGATTCTCAGCAATAGCTTGCCGCTTAAGCCAATGTAACCTACACTAGGTGGTAATGAAACAAGGGCCAATTACGCGCTTCCTATTGAGGTGGTTTGTCTGCGGACTAGGAATTTGGATAGCTGCTGGTATTCTTGGCCAGCGAGTTACGTACGAGGGTAGTACGCTTGGGGTGTTATTTGTAGCCGGCTTTTTACTGGCCGTTATCAATACAATTATCAAGCCTTTAGTAGTTATCCTATCCTTACCGGCTATCCTTTTCAGCCTAGGCTTATTTATGATTGTTATAAATGGTCTGATGGTTTTGCTTGTGAGTTGGCTCTATCCGTCACTTCAGGTTAATAATTTCGGGGCTGCAATGCTTGCTGGTATGGTGATTGGCCTGGTAAACTATCTAGTGAGTACAATTCTGGAGGAACGATGAATTTTTATAACTATTTGACTATTGTCTCGGCAGTATTCGTAACCATTTTGGTATTAGTTCAGACGCGTGGTGCAAGCCTAGGGGCTGGCATGGGTGGTGGCGGCGAAGTGAATACGGTTCGGCGCGGTTCAGACCGTACGCTACACCAGATCACGATTGTGGCTGTGATCATTTTTGCTGCTTCCTTGATGCTTGGCATTGTCGCCTAAGCCTAGGGAGACTAAGCTCACTTCATGATAGATCGTAAAACACGCCTAAAATTCCGACGTCATGTGCGTCGTAGCAAGCGACAGGTCGAAGACTTTGGAGCGCAAGCTGAAGACCAGTTAGAGCGTAACTTTCTTCGACGATTACCGCGCCTGGCTGGTGTCAGGCGATTTGTTGTCGGCTGGTTAGTGTTACTTATAATCCTAACTATTGGTGTTGGTATGCAACTGCGAGCTCTTGATAACTATTACTTGGATCTCAAACCAGTTGCTGGTGGCACGTATACAGAAGGTATTGTTGGTACCTTTACGAATGCCAGCCCGCTTTATGCTACAAGCATGACAGATACAACCGTCTCTCGTCTTATCTTCGCTGGTCTGCTCAAGTACGATAGTCAGAACCGTTTGGTAGGTGATTTGGCAGAGAATTGGAAGGTGGGACCAGATGACAAAACCTATACCGTTGTTCTGAGGCCAGATCTAACCTGGCAAGATGGTCAGGTACTGACTGCTGAAGATGTCGCTTTTACGTTTCAAACAATTCAAAACCCTGATGCTAAATCGCCGTTGTTCTATGGATTACAAGGGGTAAAAATAAAAGTCGATAGTCCAAGGCAGATCACCTTTACTCTGCCAGGCGTCTTAGCGTCATTTCCACAGAGCTTGACCACCGGTATTGTGCCTAAGCATAGCTTAAAGGGCATACCACCCGCCCAACTTCGTTCAGCTTCGTTTAATACTGCTCGTCCGGTTGGTGCTGGACCGTTTAAATGGAACACTATTGAGTTAATAAGTAGTGGTAATAACTTAGGCAATCAACAGCAGATTGGCCTCACGGCATTTAGTAATTATCATGGTGGAGCCCCAAAAATAAATCAATTTGTTGTTAAGACCTACCCGAATGAGGCGATGTTGGCCGACAGTTTTAAAGAACAAGAAGTTAATGCTATGGTCGGAATAGAACATTTACCTGATCAAGTATCTAAAACCAAAGATCTTGAGGAATACAGTATTCCATTGACAGCCGAAACAATGGTTTTTCTGAGAACCGACAGTGAGGTGCTGAAGGATGTGAAAGTTCGTCGGGCATTAGTCCAAGCGGTCAACACTGCAGAGGTGATAGGTAGCTTGAGCTATCCAGTGGTTGCTGCTGACCAGCCTCTACTAAAGGGACAGCTTGGTTATAACGCAGGTAACAAACAATTACCATTCAATGTGGTTGAGGCTCAGAAACTACTCGATGAAGCTGGCTGGAAGCAGGCAGCAGCTGGGCAAACCCGAAAGAAAGGCGCTGACGAGCTTGTAGTACGACTGTATGCACCAAACAACGCCGATTATGCTGCAGTTTCGCAGGACATTCAAAAGGCCTGGCAAGCTGTAGGTGTAAAGACAGAGGTTACTTTGCCAGACGAGCAAGATTTGCAGTCCACCATCTCTGGGCGACAATATGATGCATTACTATATGGTATCTCGGTCGGTTCCGACCCTGATGTGTTCGCCTACTGGCATAGCTCACAGGCAGATATTCGCTCGGTTAGTCGTTTGAATTTCTCAAACTATAAATCAACCTCCGCCGACAAAGCTCTTGAGGGTGGTCGTACCAGAATTGATCCACAACTTCGAGCAGCTAAGTACTTGCCGTTCCTTCAGGCCTGGAGAGCTGATGCGCCAGCCCTAGCACTGTATCAACCTCGCTTTTACTATGTAACGCATGAACGTGTTTTTGGTCTTGATAACAAGACGGTGAATACCTCTGCTGACCGTTTTGCCAACGTGCAAAACTGGATGGTTGTGCAAGAACCAAGTCTTAAAGACTAACTTTTACGACAAATAAAAACAGCTCCTTTGGAGCTGCATACATACTGGTGCGCGAGAGAGGACTTGAACCTCCACGTCCTTGCGAACACCACGACCTCAACGTGGCCTGTCTACCAATTCCAGCACTCGCGCATGAAAATTGCAGTTTTCATAGTACCACATATCTGTTAGAGCACAATCTTTTTTGTTTGAGTATGCCTGCACAATATCACTCATTTGTGCTATCATGTGAAACAGAATGCTAACGCTTAATACCTCTAGTGGAATGGGGACTAATGAGTAAGGTTGCGCACTACCTTCAAGAACATCTTGTTGGCGAGGTGATGACTAGTGTAGATGCCCGTCGTTACTTTGCGACTGATGGTAGCATCTTTTCAATACCTCCAGCTATTGTGGTGTATCCACGAAACGAAAACGATGTGCGTAAAACGGCTCGTTTTACGTGGCAATTAGCCGAACGCGGTCGTGTCATTCCCATCACAGCACGTGGTTTGGGTACAGACCTAAGTGGCGCCGCAATTGGCAGCGGCATAATGTTGGTTTTTCCGGCACACATGCACCGCATTCTTGAGTTTGACGGCAAACTAGGGGACGTAACGATTGAGCCTGGCATTATATATGGCAAGCTGCAGCAGACATTACATACCCATAACCGATTCTTGCCGCCATATCCTGCATCTTTGGAATACTCAACAGTAGGTGGTGCTATTGCTAACAATGCTTCTGGAGAAAAAAGTCTTAAGTATGGTCCAACCCGCTCATTCGTGAAGCGTCTACGCGTGGTGTTAGCAAATGGTGAAGTCATTGAAGTTCGACGATTAAGCCGCCGTGAGCTCAACAAAAAGCTCGGACTCAATAGTATGGAGGGCGAGATCTATCGCCAGATGGATCGTTTACTCGAAGAAAACAAGGTATTACTCAAGAACTCAAATATAGATGTTTCAAAGAACGCCGCTGGCTATTCGCTCAATGAGATTCAGAAAAAAGATGGCTCCTTTAACCTCGTTCCTCTATTCGTAGGCTCGCAAGGTACACTCGGTATCGTCACTGAGGCAACCATCGAGACCGAACAGCACAACCCAAACACAACATTGTTGGTGGCCTTCTTCGATGACTTAAAGCTTGCTCAGGAAGTAATTGCTGACCTTCGTAAGTTTTCTGAGCTGCCAAGTCTGATCGAGATGGTTGATAAACACTTATTGGACTTTGTTCAATCACATAATCCAACACTTCTGAAGGGTGTACTCGAGCCACCATTCCAAAAGATGGCCTTGTTTGTTGAATTCGACAATCTCTCGGATCGTGTGCAGAAGCGCATGGCCAAGAAAGCTGCCAAGCTCTTTCAGAAGCATCAAGTGTCTTATCGCATGGAAACTGACCCAACTAAGAAGGAAGAGCTGTGGAAGGTTCGTGAATCGGCGTCGGCTATTCTGTCACATATCGAAGCAGGCGCTAAACCATTGCCGATTATTGAAGATGGGATTGTGCCTCAGGATAAGCTTGTTGAGTTTATGGAAGGAGTGTATCAGATTTTTGATGCCATGCACCTGCCGGTAGCCATTTGGGGTCATGCTGGCAACGCTAACTTGCATGTACGACCTCTGTTAAATCTGTCACAGGTGGGTGATCGACAAAAAGTCTTCAAGTTACTCGATGACTATTATGATTTAGTTATGCGCCTTGGCGGAAGTACTACGGCTGAGCATGGTGATGGCCGCATTCGTGCGCCATACCTCGAAAAACTATACGGTTCTGAGATCTATCAGCTCTTCAGGCAGGTTAAGCATATTTTTGATCCTTACGGCACGCTTAACCCTGGCGTTAAGATCGGCGTGAGTATGGAAGAGCTTAAACCACTCATTAGCCAAGACTACAATATGTCACATTTCTACGATCACATGCCGCGTAGCTAAGCTACACATAATAAAACCCTAAGTAATGTATTACGTTAGGGTTTTATATAATTAACTAAAATATCTATTATTGGTTTAGCGATGGATCGCTGCTGTAGTCGAAGTTAGTGCTTGAGTCTGAATTGTACTGATATTGGTAGGATGGAGTTGAGTTAAGCTTGAGCTCTGTCTCTTTCTTTGATTTACTCAACTGTGCAATTGATGAAGCGACCAGCAAGAAATACAGTGCAATAAAGACAATGAGAAGCAGGTAGGAGTAATTAAGCCAGTGAACTTTTGGCTTAGGGGCGCCACTTTCTTTTAGTGCTTTGAGGTCGTGATATCGACCAACAAGTGGAGCAAGGCTAATAGCGCCAATCAGCAAGCCCTGTGAACCCATTAGCATAGTGGCAAATAAGGCTCCAAGCATTTCATTTACATGACCCTTGGTAAGTTCTGCGCTGCGCTTCATGGAGGCTATCACGCCAAGGTTCTCTTCGAACATAGCAAGTGGAGCAAGTGATATGCGGGCAAGAATAATAACGCCAGGAATAATTAGTAGAATTAGACCAAACGTAATAGCTAGGCCACTAAGAATGGTAAGAGCCAGCAGGGGCAAAGTCTTTTTAAAACCCTTACTAAATGCTTGTTTTGTGGTTATTGCCTCATCTGCAGCGCTTCTGGCTGCAATATCAATATAAGCACCGTAAATAACCATCCATGCGACAATGAATCCAATTAGTGAGAAGAGTAATGTCAGTGGTACTGGCAGAACTTTACGAGAAATAGCCACCAAAATGATAAACCCGATGTAGCCTACGATGAACCACAGGCCAGCGAGCATAACTGGGACAGGGTTGGACTTTAAGATTGCTACGAGCCCGCGTGCAGCATTCAAGAATGGATTCGATATGTAGTCTGTAGCTTGGGTTGAGGCAGCCCCAGAAGGTGTGTGACTTTCCCTTACCTGTGCCGCATTGTTTTCATCTGCTGATGGTCCAGACGATACGACCGTTGGTGCTTCTGGTTGCATTGGTGACACCACTGGTTGTGGAGTAGGGTTTACTGGCTGGCCAGGCATTGGGTTGACTTGTGGCTCAGGAGTCGCCTGAGGTTCATTTGACTGTGCGTTTGGATCTGATGGTTGCATGCTGAGGGTTCCTTAAATATAAGCTTAAGTATAACAACTATATGTACCGAGATAAACAATAGAAAAACCCCATTCGATGAGAATGAGGTTTGAGGTCGATTTGGTGGGTGATGAGGGACTCGAACCCCCGACCCTCTCGGTGTAAACGAGATGCTCTAGCCAACTGAGCTAATCACCCACG
>CAYLGV010000017.1:0-18197 GCA_964383395.1 uncultured Candidatus Saccharibacteria bacterium | reverse complement strand
CAGACCATTGGTCGTGCGGCTCGTCACGTTGAAGGCCGTGTGATTATGTACGCCGACAGTATTACTGGGAGCATGAAGCGGGCCATCGATGAAACCAATCGTCGTCGTGAGATCCAGCAAGCCTATAACGACGAACACGGTATTACTCCTCAGGGAATTGCGAGGGCTATTGAAAAAGGCATGCGACCTGATCTACCAGAAGAAGCCACGAGGGCGAAGCTAAACCTCAAGAAAATACCGAAAGATGAGTATGGCCATTTGTTGAAAGACTTAAACTCACAGATGGATCTCGCTTCCGCAAATCTAGAATTCGAAAAAGCAGCTGAGCTGCGCGACATCATTGCTGATATTAAGTCCAAGCTGTAACTAGTTTGCCTCGTCGGGTAGTAGGCGCAAAGAACGTTTAACATGCGTAAAGTCCAGTTGGTCGAGGGGGACTCCCTCACGGGTCTGTTCGGCAATCGCACCAAATATGAACGTTACATACGCTCTGGTGCGTTTGTCAGCGATACTCCCATGAGCTCCAGGAACCCCACGTACATAGATGTTGGGATAGTCGGCTAAAGCAGTGTTCCATACGTCTTCTTGACCCGCTATGTCATCGGCATAAGAAAGAATGAGCATGTTTTGGTCGCGAGGGATAAAGTCATCAAATGCTCCAGCGTCACCACTGGCTAGGCTTGGTCCATGAGCCATTTCGTACACGATTGCCTTTGGTGAAGGATTTACCGTATTGACGCCACTGCCAGTCAGATCAAACAAGTTCCTAAATAGAATTCGACCAGCATTTACCGTTTCGTTTGGTAATTGCTTGCTATGATGCAGTAAACGACCAAGAGTAAACCCATCATGGAAGCAAGGCGCTATTGGCATAGCGAATGGTACCGCTATACCTTGCTCTTGGGCCATAGCAATAAACGGGAACTGAGCCATGCCTCCAAAGGAGTTGCCATGTAGAAATGCAGAGGTATTATCCAGGTCAAAACTGCCGTATTTGAGTATCTCAAACATGTTATGAGCCTGACGTACCAAGTTAGCCTGTCGTAACTCACGTACGACTTCCCGGGGACGGAAAACCGCGCGAGTAACCTCTTGTATAACAGAGTCTCGTTCTTGTCCTACGCGGCCAACAAGCAATGAGGGAATGCCTAGAGCACCCAATGCTCTTTGTGTATGTACACTGAGGCCATGGAGGTTGACATGCCATGCCGGTGTTTCAACAATTGCAGTGTCGGTGGCACGTTCTTGTGGCTCAAGAAAGTTGAGGCCAAGTTTAACACCGTCTGTCATGACTACGCGCCACCGAGAGAGAACATTGCCCCATTCATCTGGGTCCTCAGCTGGCTCTTTGGATACTATTCGCTTCACAGTTGTATCGAACTGCCACTGCTCAGGCAACTGTAGTCCAGATAAAGAAACACCCTCGCTAACCGGAGGGTGTTGTAGTTCAGGTGATGATGTAGATGCGTTTCTATCGCTTGGAAATTCGAGTAGAGTCATAATATCCCCGTTGTTTCCGTAAGATTTCTTACAGTTAAGCTAATGCTAATCCTATCTTGCGTGTTTGTAAAGTGATTATGGGTGCTAGTAATAACTCCACGTAGCTAACGTCAAGTCCAAGGTGATGACTTTAATGATGCATAAGGCTATAATTTGTAGAAATGACACAATCAGACAGACATACGACTGAATATTGGTATGAGTTATATATTACTCAGAGCAATGTAAGTATCGAAGATTGGAAAAAGAATCTCGCAGGAATCGCACAGTATATTGGTGTACTAAAGAGCTGGAAGCTCTTGATGAGCTTCGAGAACAACACAGTTCGATATTTCGTAACGGCTACCAAAGATATAAGCTCATTATCTAATAATATTGATGGCCTAGTTATCAGGCCTATTGATAAACCAGGTTTTGTGATGCCATCAAAGGTGACTGCTGAACGATTCATTCAATATGTAAATGGTGGGAATATTCTAGATCTAAAAGAGAAGTATGCGGTCAAGCGTCAAAAAGAACTTACCTACCTTGAATTAACTATTCGCATGCTCAATGTCGATAAGGCCCATACTAAAGCCCGATTTTGCTTTAAAGATGCTACAGGTAATTTTAGTATTGCGTCCAAAACACTGTTGGCTCTGCCAAGCGGACTATTAGCAATTAACTTCGATACCAATGCAAAATATATGCGTAAATCAGTTCCTAAATTCCTCAAGATTGAAAAAGCTATGCATATGCTTACGGGTGTAGACCTTGATGCAATTTTCGAGGTTGATAGTTTTCCGTACTTCACGAGTAATCATTATCTTAGCTTGCCAAACTATGATTTTGATAAACATTCATTCATCATCGGTGCGAGCGGAAGTGGTAAATCAAAACTAATATCCCTATTTATTGATCGGCTGAGTAATCCTATGACGCGATCAAAATATCGGATTATTGTTATTGACCCACATGCTTCCTTGCACACTGATCTCGCGCATATACCAGATACTACCGTGGTTGATTTCGGAAAGCATGATAGTACTGATCTTTTCCCGGGTGCTGGTACTGACTTGTCGGCTGCAACTGAGTTGACAGCTACGCTTTTTAAATCTTTGTTAACAGATCAGTACAATGCACGTCTCGATAGATTATTGCGATTTAGTCTGTTTGTGCTGATGACCGCACAAGCTATGTCGCTCGAGAACTTACGTAGGTTCTTGTCTGACGTTGAGTATCGAAATCAGATAACTTCACATGTCAACGGCTACGTGCCTCAGAACGTATCAAAATTCTTTGGTGCAGACTATAACGAGTTGCGGACACAGTTCTACAACGACACAATCCTACCAATTGTTTCATTGGTGGACGAAATGCAGCTGCAACCGTCTATGGTAGGTGAAGGCGAGAAATCCTTGGCTAAAACAGTTCAAGATAACTTCTTGACTGTTTTCTCGTTGAATAAAGTGAGTATGGGAGACAAAGTTGTTAAGACAGTTGCTGGCTTGCTTATACAGCAAATTTTCTTGCTAGCTCAGGCAGGGGTGTTCCAGCAGAAAATCCTGCTCTTTATCGATGAAGTATCTGTAGTGCAGAACCCCACAATTGCCCAGATATTAGCCGAAGCACGTAAGTTCAACCTCACGGTTATCCTTACTCAACAATATTTCGGACAAGTCGAAAAAGACCTTCGCGATGCTATCTTTGCCAACGTTTTTAATTACTATGCCTTTAAGGTTTCCGAGGAGGACGCACGTTCCCTCGAAGGCAATCTCAATATGGAGCTGCCGAGCGAGATCATTGAGGAAGAGCACGCCAAAGGCGTCAGTGAGGCTGATCTAAAAATACGAATGCTAACTGAATTGCACCCAAGAGAGTGTTTAGTGCGAGTTGTCTCAAATGGACAAGTTTGCCCTTGCATTAAGACAAGAACAGTTGAAGTGCCCAAGCACAAGCAGACCAGTGTAACCAATCTAAAGCAGTACACTCAGAAGCTACCTGAGAAGTTTGATGAGGCTAAAACAACGACTAAAAAAGGCGTTAATTTCTCACCAGAATTTATGGACAAACTTGTTGAAAAAGCGCAGGCTATTGAACCTGAGATATCGCATGCCAATTGGGCGTCTCAGAATGAGTACAACACGCTTATGGATATCTTGGGGGCTCATTCTTCAAGCCGAGATAAAGTAAAGAAACGAAAGGGATAAGCCATGACCCAGGCTGAAGCAAAAAAAGTATTAGATACCATCGTCGGTCAAGTCTTTGGCTATCAAAATCCATTTACGCTAGACCAATTTATGTCTAAATTTGCTTTTGACGTACGTCTTCCGCAGACAGTTGTGGATGCGATTGATGGAAGTGAAACTTGGGCGCAATCGATAAATCCAACTAAATTCGTCAAGATGGATAATGCTCGTGGTCTTGAAATTGCAGGAGCAAGCCAGGCAACAGATTATCTTCGGCCAGCTCGCAAGTTAGCAAATATCGAAGACATAATGCAGGCCTGGAACGAGATCAATTTTACGACAACCGAACGGCTTACAGATTCATTGAACGTATCGGAGTCAGATAATATATCCTACTCAGAAAATGTATATCGCTCACTTGATGTACGAACAAGTAAAAATGTCATTTTTTCAGATGGCGTGAACGGTAGTGAGTATATGGCTGCTAGTCAGCGATCAGGAGATTCGACGTTTTGCATACGCCTAGATGATAGCGGAGAATGTACAAACTGCTTTAATGTCTCTTGGTCGGGTAGACTTACTAACTGTTTGTTCATGCACGACACAGGCGATATGCAGGATAGTATGTTTTGTACAAATATATCTGGACAGAGATTCTGCATTGCAAATATGCAGTTTGATGAAGCTGAGTATACTCGCTTGCGAGATATCGTAGTGCGCTGGATATTAACCAATTAAATCTGATATACTGACTTGAAATGGCAAAACTCACACGGGAAGATGTCTTAAAATTGGCGCGGCTCGCGCGCCTTACATTAACGGACGATGAAATTGACGAGTTTACTGACGAGATCTCAGCGATCTTGCAGTATGCTGAGCAATTACAGAACGTTGATGTTGAAGGTACGGCGCCAACATACCAGGTAACTGGCCTAACTAATGTAATGCGTCAAGATAAGATAAAAGATTACGGCTACACTCCAGCTGAGCTATTACAGAATGCACCAGAGGTTGAAGAGGACCATATTAAAGTGAAAAGGATGGTCGGATGAGCCAAAGTGAGTGGCCAAGCATAAAAAGTATTGCATCCGACGTTCAAGCGGGTAGAATAAGTGCTACAGACTTAGTGGCTCGCGCATTACAAGCCATTGAAGACAAAAGTACATATAATGCGGTCATAGCGACCGTCGAACAAAGGGCAAAAGAACGTGCTAAAAATATCGATGAACGCGTTGCTAAGGGTGAAAAAGTCGGCCGGTTGGCTGGCGTACCATTTATCGCCAAAGACAACTTCTTAACTTACGGCAGCGAAACTACAGCTGCCAGTAATATCTTAAAGGGATTCAAGGCACCATATCAAGCAACCGCTGTTGAGCGTTTGGAAGCTGAGGGTGCTATTGTTGTTGCTAAGGCTAATCTCGATGCATTTGCCCATGGTTCTAGTACAGAAAATAGTGACTTTATGACTACTAAGAACCCAGTTGATCCTGAGCGAGTGCCTGGTGGCTCGTCGGGGGGCTCAGCAGCTGCGGTTATGCTAGATCTTGCGCCTTTTGCCCTTGGAACTGATACGGGTGGTTCAATTCGTTTGCCAGCCGCCTTCACAGGTGCAGTAGGCTACAAACCAACCTATGGCCTTGTTTCACGCAGTGGCGTGGTGGCAATGGCCAGTAGCACTGATGTAATTGGTCCTTTAACACGAACTGTTGAAGACGCCGCCTTGGTGCTTGATGTGATGTCTGGCAAAGATGAGCTAGACGGCACGACCATAGAACGTGATCAAACTAGCTACACCGAGTTGCCAACAGAGTTAAAAGGCAAAAAAGTTGGTTTGATTAAAGAGTATATGACCGATGATCTTACTGGTGAGATTAAGGATGTTGTGCTCCATGCTGCCGACAAACTAAAGGCCGCAGGTGCAGAAGTCATTGAGGTAAGTCTGCCTTCACTACCACTTGCTTTAGCTTGCTATTACATCATTTGTCCTGCCGAAGTAAGTAGTAACTTGAGCCGCTATGATGGCCAACGTTATGGCTATAGTGATAAAGACGCTAAAACTGTTGATGATGCTTATAACTTGAGTCGAAGTGCAGGCTTTGGTAAAGAAGCCAAGCGCCGTATCATGATTGGTACATACGTACTTAGCAGTGGCTATTACGATGCTTACTACAACCGAGCTCAGCAAATTCGTACTAAACTAACTGAAGAGTTTAACAAAGCATTTGCTGATGTTGATTTCTTGCTTGGTCCAACCGCTCCCGTAACCGCTTTTAAGATAGGTGAAAATGTAGATGACCCACTACAGATGTATCTTACAGACATTATGACGGTAGCTGTTAACTTGGTAGGCATTCCTGCCATTAGTATTCCTGGTGGTCTTGTAAATGAGTTACCAGTAGGTGTTCAGCTTATGGCTCCGCAGCATGCTGATCGATTACTACTTGGCGCTGCACGCAAACTCGAGGAGTTACTCGTATGAACATAGGTCTTATATCCGCAATTGTTTTTGGTTTACTAGCGCTGCTGATCGCCGCATTCATTGTATACAAGCGCCGACCACGCAAGCTCAAGGCTGATAAGTTTACCGAAGATTGGAAGACGTTGCAGGCACAATGCAAGGACAAGGCAAACTGGCCAGATGTGTTAGTAAAAGCTGATGAGCTATTGGACAAAGCACTAAAACGTCGCCGTATCAAAGGTAAGACCATGGGTGAGCGTATGGTTAGTGCACAGCGACTGTTCACCAACAACGACGATGTATGGTTCGCTCATAACTTTGTAAAGAAAGTGGTTGGTGGTGATGTTAAGCGACTTAAAGAATCAGATGTAAAAGATGCCTTAATTGGCTTTCGACAAGCGCTCCGTGATATTGGCGCTTTGCCGTCGTCAAAACCAACCGATACACCTCAAGAGGGCAAAGCATGATAAGTGCAGATATTCGCAAGCAATATAAGGTGACGATTGGTATTGAGTGTCATGTTCAGCTTAAAACTAAAACTAAGCTATTCTCTGCAGTCGACAACGACGCCCGCGAGGCGGCACCAAACACTCTTATAAGTCACATCGACCTTGGCATGCCAGGCGCTTTACCAGTGTTAAATGAACAAACCGTAGAACTTGCTATGCGCGCGGCTTTTGCACTTGGTACACCACCACAGAAGTTTAGTAAGTTTGACCGCAAGCATTATTTTTATCCTGATTTGCCAATGGGTTACCAGATCACACAGTTTTATGACCCAATCATCAAAAACGGTAGCGTAACTATGGTGGTCGAAGGTGAAACTAAGACCATTGGTATACATGAGGCACACCTCGAATCTGATGCTGGTAAGAGCATACACCCAGCCGGCAAAGACTACAGTCTAGTCGATCTGAACCGCGCCGGCACACCGTTGCTTGAGATTGTGTCTGAGCCTGATCTTCATACGCCACAAGAAGCACGAGCCTATGCCCGTGAGCTTTATTTGCGAATGCGCTATGCCGAAGTCTCTGATGCTAATCTCTATTACGGCAATATGCGTTTTGATGTGAACGTGAGTGTGAGTAAGACGGATGTACTCGGCACTCGTACCGAAACTAAGAACCTCAATAGCTTTAAGAGTGTTGAGAAGGCTGCAGAATACGAGATCAATCGTCAGATTGAAGTACTTGAAAAAGGTGGCAGTATCACCCAAGAGACTCGTGGTTGGGACGAAGCCAAACAGCGCACTAACACACAACGAAGCAAAGAAGAAGCTCACGATTATCGTTATATGCCAGATGCAGACATTCCACCCATCCTTCTAACAGACGCTGCTATTGAAGAGGTTCGAACCTCAATGCCACCAATGCCAGATGATGTTCGGTCGCAGCTACGTGAGCTCAAGCTCGATAGCTCAGCAATTGAAACACTTGTTGAGGAGATACCTGCTGGCAAATTGGTGAATGGCATGTTGTCAGAAGGTGTTGATACAGCGCTGGTAAAACGTATTGCTAACTGGTTTGTCAGTGATGTACAGGGGTGGCTGACTGAAAACGAAGCTACCTGGGAAACTCTAGAGCTCAACGCTGATCAACTGCTTGTATTAGCTCAGATGACCCAAGATAACAAAGTTAGCTCAACGGGTGCCAAGACAATACTCATTGAGTTACTCACAAACGGTGGTGATGTCGAAGCTATTGCTCAAGCTAAGAACGTTTTGCAGGTATCTGATGAAGGAGCTATCGCTGAGATTGTGGCTAAAGTGTTAGCCGACAATCCACAGGCCGCCGAGGATGTTAAGAACGGCGAGATGAAAGCTATTGGCTTTTTGGTCGGCCAAGTTATGAAGCAGTCACAAGGTAAAGCGAATCCAGGTCTTGCTCAACAATTGATCAAAAAGCAATTGTCTGTTTAATCTTCTAGGGAAGCTTGTTTAAAGAGTGCAGCCCTGATGGCATTAGCACCCGCGGCACGTATGAGTATTACGTGTTGCGCTACTCTTGATTCGGCACTAGACATTGTGGCAAATTGACATCCAATTATGTAAATCTGCAACTGCAATTGGCCATGTTACAATCACTTATATGAAACACAAACCTGTACGCAAAGCTGTCATTGCTGCCGCTGGCTTCGGCACTCGATTCCTCCCACAAACCAAGGCGATGCCTAAAGAAATGTTGCCTTTGGTTGATAAGCCAATCATTCAATACATCGTAGAAGAACTGGCTGAAGCGGGTATCGAAGACATTGTTATTGTTACAGGCTATCATAAGCGTTCTATCGAAGATCATTTCGATTATACGAGCGCTGATCTCCGTTCCAACTTAAAGCAGGGTGGTAAGTTTGAACTCCTTGAAGAAACCAAGCGAATATCTGGTCTCGCTAACTTTGCATATATACGTCAAAAAGGTCCTTATGGTAGCGCCACGCCTGTTCATAATGTCGCCCATCTCATTGGGGATGAGCCGTTTATCTATACTTACGCCGACGACCTGATTCCATCAAACCCTAATCGTTTTACGCAGATGATCGAGCTATATAACGAGCTTGGCGGTTCGATCGTGCCATGTATCGAAGTATCTACCGATGAAGAGTTTTCGCGTTACGGTATTCTAACGGGCGATGAAGTAAGGCCTGGTGTCATGAAGATGAGTGGCTTGGTAGAAAAGCCAGGCAAAGCTAAAGCTGCTTCAAATTTTGCAAGTGTTGGTGGCTATCTCTTAACCCCAGATGTATTTGAATATGTTGATAAGGGTCGGGCCACATTGGGTGATGCAGATGAGTTTTATTTAACGACATACGCCATTGAGCCAATGATTCAAGACGGTAAGCCATTTTATGGTTGTGTACTGAAAGGTGGTCGATATTACGATACTGGCAATAAGCTTGAATATCTTAAAACAGTGGTAGACTTTGCTCTTCAGCGGGACGATATTAAAGAAGAATTTCGCGAGTACTTGCAATCGGTGTTAGAATAAGTACATGTATATAAGCAATGCCTACGAAGTACTCGTTCTTATCCTAGCTACTACGCTAGCAGTGTTTTTGATCCTTGCAATTATTGCCACCGTAAAACTTAACCAGATTCTTAGCCAGGTGCAGCGTATAACCGATAAAGCAGAGCGATTCGCTGATAAAGCTGAATCAGTTGGCGAATTCTTTGCTACAGCGACTGCTCCATCAGCCCTCGGCACTCTAATCGCCAATCTGGGTGAAGCTATGAAAAAACGTAAAGGTAAGTAGGGAGAATAATATGGTTAGTAAGAAAGATGTTGCAGTTGGTGCTCTTATAGCAGGAGCCGCAGGCTACCTAGCTGGAATCCTAACCGCTCCCAAGAGTGGCAAGGAAACACGCCAAGATATTAAGGCTGCTGCCGTTAAAGCTAAAACTGAGGCAGAACGTCGTTTGAAGGACGTTAATGCAGAGCTTAATGTACTCATTGAAAAAGCTGGCGAGCTAGCTGCCCAAACCAAGGGTAAGGCAAGTGCTGAATTTGAAAAGCTACGTGAACAAGCTGTCGAAGTTCGCCAAAAGACACGAGAGATTCTATCTGCTATTCACGAAGGTGAGGCCGATGACGAAGATTTGCAAAAAGCCGTAGATGAAGTAAACAAAGCAACGGACAGTCTAAAGAAATACCTTGATAAGAAAAGCGTCTAAAAAAGCACCAAAACAACCAACACCAGAAGAGATGGGCAAAATGTTAATCTCTATCTACGAGAGTGGTTATCTAAATCAAAAGCAAGCTTTTAAGTTTAGTTTTATAAAAGGTGTTTTGGCTGGTTTTGGTGGTGTTTTAGGTGCGACTATTTTGGTTGCACTACTACTATGGGCCTTATCCTTGTTTAGTAATGTACCGTTCATTGGACAGATTGCTGAAAACGTTACCAACACCATACAAACAAGTACAAAATAATCCCATCTCACATATAAGCTTTGTATCTGCCGTTGTAATTATGGTTTTGTCTCGCACGGGAGGCAGGATTCCTTTAAAATAGAAACAGACAAATAGGGGAAGAGGATCTGAATGCCTAAAGCAGGCGAGTTAACCAATGCCGATTATGTGCATTTGCACAATCATACACAGTACAGTTTGCTGGATGGTTTGACGCGTGTTGAAGATCTCATTAGTTTTGTAAATGAGCAAGAGATGACTGCGGTAGCTATGACAGATCATGGTACACTCTCGGGCGCTATTGAATTCTACAAGACCTCAATCAACAACTCAGTTAAACCAATTATTGGTATTGAAACTTATGTGGCCGCTCGAAAGCACACCGATAAAGACGCCCAAAAAGACAAAAATCGCTTCCATCTTATACTGCTGGCGATGAACAACACGGGGTATCAAAACCTCATGCGTTTATCATCGATTGCCAATCTCGAGGGTTTCTACTACTTCCCACGTATTGATCACGAATTACTTGAAAAATATAACGAGGGCATCATTGTTCTTAGCGCCTGTATGGGTGGTGAGATCGGCTCTGCTATGCACCAAGGCCAATATGACCAAGCGAAAGAAATAGCCACTTGGTACAAGCGTGTCTTTGGTGATCGGTACTATCTCGAGATTCAAGATCATGGACATCCCAAGAACTCTATGTATAACTCTGAGCAACATACTATCAATGATCAGGTTCTTAAGCTTGGCAAGGAGCTCGATATACCAGTTGTTGTTACCTGTGATGCTCACTATTTGCGCCATGAGGATCAGGAAGCGCATGAGATTTTGCTCTGTGTAGGGACTGGGTCATTCTTAAGTGATGAAAAGCGCATGTCGCTAAAAAACTATCCGTTACATGTCACAGAACCAGGCGAGATAATCTCGCGCTGGGGCGAAGAACACCCCGAAGTTATTACGAACACACGAAAGATTGCTGAACGCTGCGAGGTAACGATTGACCTTGGTAAGATCTTGATTCCGAAATTCCCTGTACCCAAAGGCAATACCGAGAAAAGCTACTTACATGCCCTTGTTTGGCAGGGAATTGCCTTACGTTACGCTAACAAGACAGAGGAAGAATCTGACAAGCTAAATGAGGCTAAAATACGTAAGCTGGTAAGTGAAGAGGTCCTAAAACGAGCTGATTACGAACTGGATATCATCGATAAGATGGGCTTCAACGGTTATTTCTTGATCATTCACGACTTTATTAATTGGGGAAAGAACGAAGGGATTGTGTTTGGTCCAGGTCGTGGCTCAGCGGCTGGCTCAATCATCTCCTATGCTCTAAAGATTACCGAGCTCGATCCGCTGGCTTATGACTTGCTGTTTGAACGCTTTTTGAATCCAGATCGTATCTCTATGCCTGATATTGATATCGATATCCAAGATACACGTCGTGATGAGGTCATTCAGTACTGTGTTGAGAAATATGGTAAGGAACGAGTGGCCAACATTGTAACCTTTGGTCGAATGTTTGCCCGTAACGCGGTGCGTGACGTATCACGTGTGCTACAGGTGCCTTATGCTGATGCTGACCGTGTTGCAAAGATGATCCCCCAGCCAGTCCAGGGCCGCCATATTCCTCTCTCCAAATCGCTACAGGATGATCCTGAGCTTAAGCGGGAGTATGAGACTAACCCAACATCTAAAAAAGTAATTGACCAAGCAGTTAGACTCGAAGGCACGATACGTAGTCATGGTGTTCATGCAGCTGGTGTGGTGATTGCTCCGGATGAATTAGTTAAATTCGCTCCACTAGAAATGGCCCAGAAAGGCGTTGTTGCTACACAGTATTCCATGGGGCCTGTCGAAGAACTCGGTCTACTCAAGATGGACTTCTTGGGTCTGAGTAACCTGACCATTATTAAAAATGCCCAAAGAATTATCAAGAAGGTATATGACGTCGATATTGATCTGGATACTATGCCTCTTGATGACCTACAAACCTTTGAACTACTACAGCGTGGTGATACTACAGGTGTCTTCCAGTTAGAGTCTGCTGGTATGAAACGTTACTTAAAGGAACTCAAACCAACGGTGTTTGAGGATATTGTTGCTATGGTAGCCCTGTATCGACCAGGGCCTATGCAGTTCATTGAGGACTTTATTGAGCGTAAACATGGTCGCCGTAAAATTACATACCTTCATGAAAAGATGGAAGATGCCCTAGAGACAACTTACGGTGTGCTGGTATACCAAGAGCAAGTTATGCAGATCTCGAAGGATATGTGTGGCTTCACTGGTGGGGAGGCTGACACATTGCGTAAAGGTATCGCCAAGAAGATTCCTGAGATTCTGGCTAAAATGAAGGTTAAGTTCATAGATGGTGCAATTGAGAACTCGGGTGCTGATCGAGGGGATATGGAGAAGTTCTGGAAACAGCTCGAAGACTTTGCGGCTTATTGTTTCAACAAAAGCCACGCGGCATGTTACGGTCTTATCGCATATTGGACAGCTTACCTAAAGGCACATTACCCTGAAGCCTTCATGGCAGCACTAATGACCAGTGACTATGACGACATTGATCGATTGGCGATTGAGATTACAGAGTGTAAACATGTGGGTATAGAAGTCTTGCCCCCAGATGTTAACGAGTCATTCAACGAATTTGCCGTGGTGCCAGGTAAAAAACAGATTCGTTTTGGGCTTCGTGCCATCAAAAATGTCGGTAGTAATGCCGTAGAAGAAATTTTACGCGCTCGTGAAGAAGTTGGCCGTTTCAGCAACCTTGAAGACTTCTTGGTGCATGTTAATACGCGTATTACTAATCGCAAGGCCATGGAAAGTCTAATCAAAGCAGGTGCCTTTGACGCGTTTGGTGAAAGGCATGTACTACTTGGCAATCTAGATGTTATGTTAGCTTTTGCATCGAAACTTCAAAAGGACGCACTCAGCGGTCAAACTGATCTGTTTGGTAATGCCGATACAGAGATTAAATCTACACTAGCGCTAAATGAAGCAGTGGCAGCGGTTACGAGTCATGAGCAACTGATTTGGGAACGAGAATTGTTGGGTCTGTACTTGAGCCAGCATCCGCTTGCCGCCTTCGAACTTTACTTAGCTGAGCAAGCAGTACCACTAACCGAACTAAAGCCAGAACATGATGGCAAGGCAGTACAAATAGGTGGTGCAATCAGCAGTATTCGTGAGATCACCACAAAAAATGGTCAGAAGATGGCCTTTGTTCGTATTGCAGATCAGTTTGCCGAGATAGAGATTATTTTGTTCCCAAGTATTTATCAACAGACCACAGGCATTTGGGAGCGAGACAGAGTGGCACTTATTAAGGGTAAGGTGAGTGCAAAAGATCGGGATGGTAACCTAGGTAGCGAAGTAAAAGTATTGGTAGACGACGCCCGCGAGATTACGCCAGAACAAGCAGAAGCCTATCAGGAAACAGGAAAAAAGAAAAAGACCCCTGCTAAAGCTAAAAAAGTAAAGACCAAGGCTGCGGCAGTATCAGATAAACCAGCAAGCATTGAACCAAGTCGATTATACGTTCGACTAGAGTCCAGTAATGATCAGGACACCTTACTTACTCTAAAACAAACGATTGATGCTCACCCTGGTGAAACAGAAGTAGTGCTTGTGATTGGTACCCAGAAGCAGATTATTCGTTTACCTAATCGGATATCACATGAGACGGGTGTTCCTCAGCTTGAAGCAGTCATCGGCGCTGACTTTGTAAAGCTACAATAGATTAACGGATGAAACCAGTTGTCTGAGATAAGAAGCTGCCAAGCAGAACGATACTTATGAGGATCGTGTCGAGCAGTGGGTGGTGAAGCATAAACTTCTCACCATCCTTTAGTACATGTCGTAACCCAGCCATATGCTTAGCAAGTAGTAGTACAAGAGCAATGCCGGTCATGAGACCAACAGCAAACACAAACCACGGTGCTCGACCACCACTAAGGGTTTGAGCGCGTGTTACTGGTTTAGCGGCAGGTTCTTGAGCTATGCTCGTTTCAGTTGTAACGGGTGTTGGCTTGGAAGCAGTATCACTAGCAGACAGTGGTATAGCTGCACTACTTTCGGCAACACCAAGTATTTGTGGACGACCATACATGGCTACCACAATCGTTTCGTGACCACTTTTGTTGAAATCTGAACCATTTGCGAAGCCAAAACCCACTTCTGTGAAGTCTTTATCTAGGAGGTTCTCACGGTGAGATGGGCTATTCATCCAACCTGTTACGGTATCTTTACTAGTGGCAAAACCATAGGCTAAGTTTTCGCCAGCTTTTTGATACTTATAACCTGTGGCGTTAATAAAGACCCAAGGCTCTTTACCATCTGGAGTGTTATGGGCCCAATAGTTGCGAGTAACCATGTCGTTGGCTTTGGCTTGAGCTGCTGCTGATAATTCATTGTTTAGTGTCAGATTGTTCACCTGATTACTCAGGCGCTGCTTATTAGTTGCAGACAGTAAGTCATCAGTACTGACATTTGTTGCATAAGCAAGTACACCGCGTTTCTGTGCAGGCTGAACTAGGCACATGAGCATAGTGGCAATAACAAGCAGTAATACAGGAATATATGGCCAGTAGTGCCGGTGATCTGTTTTTCGTATAGGTTTTGGTTTACTGAGGGCCCGGAAATTATGCGGACGGCCCGGCTTTGTCGCCATAACCATAGTCTAAACGCTTTTGGTTAGTTTGTAAATCTCAGGTGATATAGTGCCATTGCAGCCGCTTGGACGACATTAAAACTTTCTTTTTTACCTGACATGGGGATTTCTATGATCTTGTCCATGCACTTGAGTAGCTTTGGTTCAATGCCTTCGACCTCACGTCCGAGTAGTAAAGCGGTCTTTTCTGGAGGTGACCATGACGGCAGTAGTACCGAGTCAGATGATTGCTCTAATGCTGCCAACATATAACCATCATTCTTTAAATCTTTGAGTAATTCATTGATATCGTTGTGGTGGCTCCAGGGCTGAGAAGTTTCGGCACCAAGCGCAGTCTTTTGAATGGCTTTATGAATCTTTTGGCCAAGGTGTGGCAAGCGTGTATCTTTTGGCTCAAGGGGATAAGGAGTATAGCCCGTTAGATATACATGTGCTACACCCAAGCCTTCAGCTGTGCGAAGCAAAGAGCCAACATTGTGAGTACTTCTTAGATCATGGGCAACAATAATAATCGAACGATTCATTGCAAGTAATGGTATCACAACCAAAATAATGGAGCTTTGGTAAGGGCTGTGCTTATGGTTAAATAAGAGCATATGAGCCAAGATGCTAGGCGCGACGAAGAGCTGAACACTCAGCGACGGGCGCAGATATTAAATCTGCAGTATTTTGATACGTCCGGTCCTGATAAAACCATCTATAAAGATTTCTTAGACAAAGAAGATCTTTACCAACTGCGTGTTATTCCGCTTCAGCTCGATGATCACAGTGTGCTATTTGGGGTCACAAACAATACTTCGAGCCAAACTATGACCATGCTTCGAGGCCGATTTGCCGATCAACGAACTTCTTTTGTGCTGATCTCAGATGCGGGCTATCGGGATTACATGAAGCTTTACGACCCACCAAAGCAGATTGAGTATCATGATATCTCACTCGCCCAAGCAGGCAGCGATGATCAGATTAGGCAAGTGTCTATGACGCTCGAACAAGTTAAAGCCGATGATATGCTGGCTTATCTTGTACAACAAGCTCACCAACTCAGTGCTTCAGATATACATCTCGAAACACAACGATCCAATGCACGTATTCGGTTCCGTATTGATGGTGTGTTACATAAAGTCGCTGAGATTGAACTCCATAAGTATCGTGTATTGATCTCTGCTGTAGCTAGTGCGGGGAATGTGTCGACTTCCTCACCTGATGCGCAGCAGGGTCACATCGCGCAGCATGTAACTATGGCTGATGGGACTAATGTTGATGTGAACGTTCGTCTCGAGACCGTACCAACCGTAAATGGTATCGACGTAGTTATGCGTCTGTTTAACCTGGATCAGTCAATGTATAATCTTGATCGACTTGGGCTATCAGTGTCTGAACGTGCAGTTGTTGATGACATCATCAAAAAGCCAAGTGGACTCGTAATGACAGTTGGTCCTACCGGCTCTGGTAAAACAACGACCCTTTACTCAATGCTTAACAGTCTAAATACTGAAGAACGTAAGATTATCACTATCGAAGACCCAGTTGAATACCAGTTCCATGGTATTACACAGATTTCGGTTACCAGTCAAAACTCCCAAGACACAAGTTTCGCTGAGAAGTTACGTGCTGTCTTGCGTCTCGACCCAGATATCGTGATGGTTGGTGAGATACGCGATATGGACACTGCCAAGACGGCTCTGCAGGCCTCGTTGACGGGACACCTTGTACTCTCAACGTTCCACGCTAGCTCAGCCTCAGCCGCTCTAACGCGTATGATGGACATCATTGGCGAGAACCCCTTGTTCGTGTCAGCAATCCGCCTGGTGATGGCTCAGCGCCTTGTACGGCGTCTCGATGATGCTACCAAGCAACCCTACAAGCCTGATGAACCTACCCTTAATAAGTTGCGTGAAGTAATTGAGAACTTACCTCCAGGCATCGAGAGGCCAAATGTTGACTCTATTCAACTGTATCAACCAGGTGCATCTCCTGAGAACCCGTATGGTTACTCTGGCCAGTTGGCATTACGTGAGCAATTCTTAATGACAGGGAAAATTGCTGAACTCTTGTCATCAGGCCGAAAACCAACCGCTCAAGAGATAGAGGCGTCAGCAATTGCTAGTGGCATGCGAACCATGCTCCAAGATGGCATTCTTAAGGTTATCAACGGCGAAACTACCCTTGAAGAGGTCTACCGCGTCGTAGGCTAAGTGTGATAAGTCCTAGCTAATAGATAAAATCTGTACTAGACAATCACTTTAGCAATCTCAGGGACGAGGCGTTCATCAAGAACGCTAGGAATAATCTCATCAGCTGTAGGCTTCTCGACTAGACTTGCGATGACCTCTGCTGCTGCGAGCTTATGTTCATCAGTAATTCTTGGAACACGGTTATCGAGTGCTCCTCGGAAAATACCCGGGAAGGCTAAGGCGTTGTTTACTTGATTAGGGAAGTCGCTGCGGCCAGTTGCCATGACAGCGACACCTGCAGCCTTGGCTTCGTCTGGCATGATCTCTGGTGTTGGATTCGCCATGGCAAATATGATTGGATCTTTAGCCATAGTTTTGACCATCTCAGCCGTCAATAGACCTGCTTTTGACACTCCTATAAAGATATCAGCACCTTTAAGGGCATCTTCGAGTGAACCACCAATATCTTCTTTGTTAGTGAATTCAAGTAACTTTTTCTTCTCATCATTTAGATCAGAGCGCCCAGAGCTAATGATCCCCTTACTATCTACCGCAAGGATTTCTGGTCCTGCATAGGTGTTAATGAGTTTCATAATAGCTGTACCAGCAGCCCCAGCACCGACACAAACGATGCGACAGGCCTTTAGATCACGACCAGTTACCTTCATAGCATTTATAAGCCCAGCCAGAACTACAATGGCTGTTCCATGTTGGTCATCATGCATAACGGGAATTTGCAACATTTCTTTGAGTCGATCTTCAACTTCAAAACAATATGGTGCCGCAATATCTTCGAGGTTAATACCACCAAAGCTCGGTGCAATGGCAGCTACAGCTGAAACGATCTCGTCTGGTGTATGCACATTTAATACAATTGGAACTGCATCGATATTAGCAAAGTGTTTAAAGAGCATTGCTTTGCCTTCCATAACAGGAAGTGCACCATATGGACCAATGTCGCCTAGTCCTAAGACCGCCGAACCGTCTGATATAACTGCTACAGCATTACCAAGCCAGGTATAATCACGAGCTTCCTCGGGATGTTCTGCGACGTGGTTTGAAACTGCAGCAACCCCAGGAGTGTAGTAAGTACTCAATTTATCTTTGCTATCAAGCTGATCTTTTAATTCGACAGCAATCTTACCTTTTAGTTCTTTGTGTTTCCTCATTGCTTCATCGGCGTAATTCATACTCATAAGTATAGCTTAGCTAAATAACTATGTCGCGGTAGAATAATATTCTTGCTTTTTACAGATAGGTAGTGTAATATTTACGGGTTATGGAATCTGTTATTCAGAAAATTGAGGCGAAGTACAA
>CAYLGV010000016.1:0-18224 GCA_964383395.1 uncultured Candidatus Saccharibacteria bacterium | reverse complement strand
TTCATTGCAACTCTTGCCATAACGCTTATGTTTGGGCAATAATGAGGGCAATATGAAAAAACGTCTCAATCAAGACGGTTTTATCCCAATGATGCTCTTCTTCCTTTTCTTATTGGTGGCGGGTCTGATCTTTGTATTTCTGCGCGTTAAGCATGCTCACGGTGGCTAAATCCTGTCCAAGGGCGTGGATATAGTATCTGCCACGCAACACCTAACAGGTATTGAAAAAAGATCAAAACAGTGCTATAATATGTTTAATGACAGAATTCAATGAGCAATTATTTGCATTGGCTCGCGCTAAGAGTGAATACGACATTACCTCGATGCCTTGGCTACCTCAGTTGCCTGAAGCGTGGGCCCAAGAGACTTATGAGCGTATTGAAGCTGCTGAACGAGGACACATTGCCCCAAACCTAGTAGACGATGAGTACAACGATGGCACCGCAACCTATCCCGACGAAGTTCTTACGATTCAGCAAGGTGATGACACAGGAGTACTATTTACTGCAGACCATGCCACCAGGCCGATTAGCATCCAGACGGGCAAGAGCCGGTTTCCTGATGCAGGGACGGGTGGCTTAGTTGCGGTCCTGGCTGAAGACTTTGGTACGGGACTCATTATGATTGGACGGCAAACTACCAATGTCCCCTCTGTTGATGAGCATCCAATTAAAGATGAAATGCGACTACATTTGCCTACAGCAGATGGTTTCGTAGCCGTGCATGGCATGGCTCGGGGTAAATTTATGAAGTCCACTGACCGTACCGAAATTCAGGCTACCATTGGTCTTGGCCCGAACCCAACCGAAGCAATGCATGACTTTGCTCGTCGAATCGTGAGAGACGCTAAGGATGATCTAGGTTTGTACGTAACGATTGGTAATGACGGAGAGTATTTCGTTCAAAAAGAAAACTCACATGAGTTAAAACTGAACGACGATGGGACCCCATTTAAAAACCGATTGGCTGCTTTAAAGCCAACAATGACAACAAACGTGGCTCGTAACTTTTTTAGCGAGCAGCAAATTGCTGCACCGGCTTTACAAATTGAGTTGACGAAGATGTTACGACTGGCAACCACCAAGAATGAAACACGTGACCATGTTTCAAAGGTTATTGGCGTCGCACTTGGATACGAATTGTTAAAATTAGTTACGGAGCTAACGTACCTTGCGCCACCTAGCGAGGTATAGCAATTGCACCGCATAAAATGCTAGGCTAATGTCATGTCAAACAAGAATGTACTCATTATCACCTCTGGAAGAAGCAAGACTGTCGATTGGGAAACCCGTGAACGCTATGTAGAAGAGTTCTACAGCGATGTCGAAGCAAGCCTAGAAAATATAAGCATTAATTACACAACCTACAATGACATCGTTATTTCAGTTGTTGACGGTAAGATTAGCATTTTCGATAATCGTCACCAGATGCCACTTAACAAGATGGATCTCGTGCACTTTAAGAACTGGCTGTTCGATAATGAACATGCCTCACTGATTGCGTTCTACCTAAAACAGAACAGCATAGCCTTCTTTAACGAAGAAGTAGACGCTGGTTTAGCTTGGGGCAAGATCTCACAGATGTGCCGCCTAGCGGTAAGTGGTGTGCCTGTGCCTGATACGTTATTTGTAAAACGTGATTTGTTACGAGAATACTTTGCAGATAACCGTATTCCAGAACCATTTGTTTTTCCGATGATTATGAAGGCTGACGATGGTGCCAAAGGCGAAGATAACCATCTTATTAAGACTGCCGAGGAAGCTTTACAAATACTTGATGAGGCTGTCGACGGCAAGGAATATGTAATTCAGAACTTCTTACCAAACGACGGTGACTATCGTATTCTGTTTGCCGGTTCTGACCTGTTGCCACTAGTATTCATTCGTAAAGGACAGGGTGATACTCACCTAAATAACACTTCTCAAGGTGGTTCTGGAACTTTTGTGGATCCTAAGACATTACCAGCTGACTATTTAGTGCATGCACGTAATGCTGCTCGCAGTCTTAAGCGTGAGATTAGCGGTGTGGATATTATTGTCGATAAAACCACTAATAAGCCATACATTCTTGAGGTAAATTCAACCCCTGCTTTTGCGACTGGTTATGGCGTTGCAGAGAAGAAAAAACTCTTCAAGGACTTCATTGAGAGCCAATTGAACCAACAAGAGGAAGAGGAAGAATAAGATGGCGCAAACCCAGCTGGTTACTATCGGTCGTGCAGAACGCGTAGCTTTTCCGGCTAGTGGAATTAGTAATCTGCCAGCAAAAATTGATACGGGTGCCTACCGCTCCTCGGTATGGGCTACAAATGTGCATGAGAAAGACGGTACTCTGTATTACACATTATTGGGTCCTGAATCTCAGGAATACACAGGCGTAGAACAGAGCACCACCGAGTTTAAAGTGATTGAGGTTGAGAACTCTTTTGGTCACAAAGAGGATCGGTACAGTATTTTTCTGACTATTCAGATTGCTGGCAAGAAAGTTAAATCAAATTTCACGCTTGCAAACAGGGGCATGAAGACGTATCCTGCGCTTATTGGACGGAAGCTATTACGAAACCGGTTTATTGTTGATGTAGCAACTGGAACTCCAATCTCAGATGAAGAGAAAGCAGATGTAGATAACCTGGATTAAAGTATGAATATAGTTATTCTTTCAAAAGGACCTGGCAATTACTCAACTAAGCGACTCAAAGATGAGGCGCAGCTTCGTGGCCACAACGTACGTGTAATCAATTATGCAAAGTGTTATGTAACACTCGAACGTGGTAACCCAGTGGTTCGCTATGAAGGTGAAGAAGTCAAAGATGTTGACGTAATTATTCCGCGCATCGCAGCTAATTTAACCAAGTATGGTACTTCCATTGTTCGTCAGTTTGAGATGCAGGGGGTATTTTCAACTTCGGGTTCTCTGGCCATCAACCGTACGCGCGACAAACTTCGAGCCACACAAATTTTGGCACGATCAGGTGTCGGCATCCCAAAAACGGTTTTTGCTCGTGAAACTGCAGAAGTAGAGGACCTTATCGAACAGGCTGGCGGCACGCCGTTAATTATCAAAGTTGCTCGTGGCACGCATGGTAAAGGCGTAGTTTTGGCTGAGACAAAAAAGGCCGCTGAAGCGGTAATGCAGGCATTTTATGTTGAGGGTGTGAACTTCTTAGTACAAGAGTTCGTAAAGGAGTCAGCTGGTACTGATATTCGGGCATTTGTAGTAAATGGCAAGGTGATTGCCAGTATGCAACGCCAGAGTCTTGACGACGATTTTCGTTCTAACTTGCACCAAGGTGGTGAAGGCACGGCTATTAAACTAACTGACGAAGAAAAAAAGACTGCCCTAAAAGCCGCAAAAGCAATGGGATTGCCAATATCAGGTGTTGATATGATGCGTTCCGAACGCGGCCCGCTGGTGCTTGAAGTTAATTCGAGCCCTGGCTTTGGTATTGAAAAAGTTACCGGTCGCAATGTGGCTGCCAAAATCCTAGATTACATCGAACAAAACGCCAAGAGCAAGCGCGGCAAGCGCGACCGAGTCGGTGCCTAATTCCAATGTCGCTTTGGGCGTCTAAAAAACGGCTATTACTACTTGGCCTATTCTTAGCGGTTGGTTTGCTTGTGGTATTCAGTGTCGTTGTTATACAAAATAGTTCAAAGAACGACTCACGAAAACAACCTGATAATATCAAGGTAACAGATTCAAAAATCTCGAGTCGTGATGGCAAAACCGAACAAGTTACTCTCTTAAGCCAGAAAGGCACATTTCCGTACAATGTTGAGATAGCTAGTACAGATACAAGCCGCCAGAGGGGATTGTCGGGCCGTGACGGTCTAGCGCCTAATACAGGTATGTTGTTTGTATTTAGTGAACCTGGCTATGACTGTTTCTGGATGAAAGACATGAAGTTTGATATCGACATGCTGTGGTTTGATGAGTACCAGAGCTTGGTGCATGTGCAAGAAAACGCCAGCAAAACTACTTACCCAAGTAGTTTTTGCCCTCAAGCAGCAGCTTCATATGTACTCGAAGTACCAGCTGGTACAGTGAAGCAACTTGGACTACAGGTCGGCGATCGTTTTGTGTCTCAGTAGATCACAATACTGTAAGCAGTAGCATTTTTGGAGCACTATCGGTACTATGATGACATGCCACCACTTGTACTACTTGGCCTTATAATTGGCCTACCCCTATTGCTCTTTATTGTACTGCGTGTAAAACCGCTGTATATCTTCGTGAGTATTGTGACGGGTTACTTCTTGGTTACAATGCTTGGTGATACGGCAGCATTGACTTTCGGCTCCATGATCCATAGCTCGAGCAGCGATGCGATTGTACAACTGGTCCTACTATTATTACCACTTATTATAACGCTGTTCCTCATGCGTAAAACGTTATCTGCCGCAGCTTTGCCGTTCCAGCTTATTTTGCTGATTGCCAATGCACTTTTACTAGCAGAGTTTATTGTTCCATTATTACCACCAGGCACGCAACATGCTATTTATGGCACGCAATTTGGCAGTATCCTAAAACAGGCACATGATGTGGTGATTGCTGGTGTAGCAGGGCTGCATGTGATCGTAATGTGGGTTATGCGACCACGTCATCACGGTGAGCATGGCCATCATGGCAAGAAACATCATCACTAAGCTAAGATCATACCTAACTCAACAGATTGACTTTTAGCCCAAAATACGGATAATGTAAGGAGTTAATTTCCCGGTTGTATCTGTCACTTGTACCAGCAACCAAGCCGGGCCTATAGCTCAGTTGGTAGAGCAGCGGCCTTTTAAGCCGCGTGTCGCGGGTTCGAGCCCCGCTGGGCCCTCCATACAAAACGCCTCAGCAACGCTGGGGCTTTTTGTATGGTGATCTCATAGAGATCAGAAATCGTGAAGCGGGTCGGTGGAGCGAGGACACGCGCAGAAGCTAGCTTCGAGCATGCCGTAGCGGAAGAGCGAAGCAACCCCGCTGGGCCCTCCAATCAAAACTCTAGTAGGAATCTGTATCTATAACACCAATTTGAAGTTTTTGTTATGATAAAGCAATGAAACCGAAGCTTATTGTTCTCAATGGTCCACTAGGTATCGGTAAATCAACACTCGCTAAGAAATATGGTGAGAATCATCCACTAACATTGCAGCTAGATATTGACGATGTATGGAGCATGATTAGTCATTGGCGCGAAGAAAAAGAAACCTCATCTCCAATTTCAAAAAAGATGGCCCTGGAGATGGCTCGAATCAGCTTAACTGCTGGCAACGACGTAATAATCCCCCAGATTATACAGACAGTAGAGCTGGCAGATAGTTTTAGGGTTTTATCCAAAGAATGTGATGCTGATTTTATAGAGGTTTTACTTTTCGTTGAAAAGGAAGAAGCTATCCGCCGTTTTATTAAACGAGGAAAAGAGGGTGGCAACCCTACAGGCTTTAGGCCGGGAGGTATTATTGACACTGGTGGCAGAGAAACGAAGTTAGCGGAAATGTATGACAATATGATTGAGATAGCCAATCATAGACAAGATGTAGTAATAATTGAGCCTGTTCTAGGAGATATTGATGGGAGTTATTTGGCATTGATGGCAAAAATAAACGGTTGAGCAGCTAATTTAGTTGCAATAGAGTCCACAATGCCCTCCATACGTATCATAGAAGGCTCCTTATATGAGGAGTTTTTTTGTTTGATACACTTAGATCATGGATGAATTCAAAGAAGTCTACAATGATGGCACTATACGTCTGAGCCGCTCGGAACATGGATGGGGCATGAACATGCCTCCTGCAGCGACAACGTTACTTGTTAGAAACAACAAAATTATACTGATTGAGGATAAAAAGACTGAGCAGGATAGGTGGTTATGGAATTGCCCAGGTGGCATGGTCGAGAACGGTGAGACAACCGAACAAGCGGCCGCCAGAGAATGCGAAGAAGAAACAGGCATTATTCCAACTGAATTGCATAAATTCGCTACTATTGAGACCGATTTTCCTAGCACTTATGTAGACTACTTTATTGGCTCCAACCTTAAGCAAGGAAAAGTGGCACCGTGGGTTGAAGCAAAGCTAGAAAACATTGGTCAAGTAAAAGAACACACCTGGGACGAGCTTTATGAATTTGCCATAAATAATCAGCTACGCGACCCGCGGCTTGTTGTAGCGATTTTATTGCTCGCTAAACAAACAGACCTGTTGAAGTCTTACGATTTGATCTAATTTCGGTTGCAATTGCAAAGTATACGTTTATATTAATCATGATTAAACTCCTCTATTCTGAGGAGTTTTTTGTTGATATGATGAAAGAATGCAACTCTTAAGAGAAATTTCTTCAGACGAGATGATCGGAGAGTTCCTAAAAGCCGAACTACATTCATCACGTTTCCGTAGTGGGAGTTTAAAAGCTCTCAAAATGCTAGGATATGGCGAAAGCCTGCTCGATAATCCAAATTACGACGACGCTATACAGAACAAAAAACGGGTTAAAGTTTTAGGTTTATGTAGGGGTTGGCCTGACACAGAACTTTTTACCAATTTTCCTAGTAATACCCAGTGGATGAGAGTAGACCTTTCTTTAGATGAGCTCAAAAAAGCGTTTCGTCTAAAAAGTAGCCCAGATATGACAGACGGTGAACGTTCACTCCTTACCACAGCAAGCTGTGTTTTGAAGGGGCAAAACGTAAATAACATTAACAACGAACTTATCTACGAGATCCGCAAAAAAATTGAAGAAGGAGAGAAGCTTCCTCCAATTATCCTAGCGAGCGACAGTCTAGAAGGGAAAATGGTATTGATTGAAGGACACTCTCGAAGCGTCACATACTGCTCTTTCGAAAGCTTAGACTTTGATATACCTGCGATCATTGGAGTATCAGATGATATGAACGATTGGGAATACTTTTGAAAAAATATAAAGTAGTCGTAACAGTTCCCGAAAACGAGGCTGATGCACTGCGTGAAACTATTGGTAACGCAGGCGGTGGCAAAATAGGCAATTATATCCATTGCAGTTTTTCGGTGAAAGGTATCGGTCGATTTCTTCCAAGTGATGGTGCCAATCCAACCATCGGAAAGGTGGGTGTGCCAGAAAAGGTAGTCGAGGAACGGATTGAGATTACCTGTGATGAAAATAGCATTGATGCGATTGTTGCAGCTATACGTGATTCTCACTCGTACGAGGAACCAGCCATTGATGTCTACAAACTAGAGGACATGTAATGAAACTTTACCGATTTAGTCCTATAGAGAATAAAGAGCAGCTAATAAAGGCCATAACGTATATTCACAGCGCTTGCCACAAACTCTGCAAGCAGTCGTTTAACACGTATCTCGCAAACGCTGGGAACATGGGAGTATTTTGTCATTACGAAAGTGAATATCAGCAGCTTGTAGCAATCCGTAAAGAATTAACTGAGCCATCAGATGATCCAAACCAGAAGTATTTCAAACTGCATGAGCCCATCGTTATTCCTGCTCAAGATGATATACCAGAAACAACGTACACCTACCTTTATATACGTAAGCCCGACCCGTACCGCCATCACGTTGGAGACGTTGATTTTTATCTAGATCAAGAACAATATAACGAGCTGAAGCAGGCCTTGGCCGGTGGCAAGCAAGTTAAGGGTGCAAGAATCTTTCCCCGTAACGACTTAGACATGATTGAGCTGTATGACCCAGACATTGACGTTCTCGCCTATGTTAGTACAAATACCATGACTGAGAAGGTTAGAATTAAGCTTTCAAATGAGACCAATCTTTAACTGACACGTAACTGTTAATGGCCTGAGAGTTGCAAAAGACATCAGAGAAGGGTAGCATACCAAATAGAGTAAACATAACCAACAAGGCAGGAACCATGCCAGCTAAAACCAAACAGACTAAGCAGACAAAAAAAGCCACGCTGAATCGAAAAATATCACTTTCAAGTAACACGGGACGATTTATTCTATTCTTGCTTGTTTTTGCAGTGGTTGGCGGTGGCTGGATGGCTTATCGCAGCTTTGCTGCCACATATAATAATGCAACCTTCGGCGGTGCTCAGCTTAAGCCATCTAAAACTGGCGATGCCACAATGGTAAATGAGACTACTGGTAGCAAGAGGAATACGCCTGTATGGCAAATGACCGGTGGCTCGGGGAATAAGTTCCTGTCACTTAAAAACGGCGTTATGCTACCTACAGGGGCGCGACAAGTGCGTTCTTGTGCAAAGGTTAAGTTGGTATCGGGTAGCGGGCAGTTCGCGCTGACACACCCAAATGGACAAGGTAATACAGAAACATTTACCATAACTGCTACTCCTGACTATCAAGAGTTTTGTACTCAGTACAGAGTTCCAATCACTCCAATGAACCAATTGCGTTATGCAGACGTCGGTTGGGGCTTTGGTAACAAAGACACGCTCCGCGTCGGGTACATCTCGATTCAGTGGAAGTAGTTGTAAGCCACTCCTCAGATTAGAAATGGTAAAATGGTAGGATGCATGGTGTAGATTACTACCAGGTGCTGGGTGTCCCTATGAGCGCAGATAGCGCTCAGATTAAGGCCACGTACAAAGTATTAGCCAAAAAGTTTCACCCTGATCTTAATGGTGATGTTAAAAAGATGGCATCAATAAATGAAGCGTACCGTGTTTTGTCGGATCCTCAAGCTCGACATAGGTATAACCAGACACTCGATGTCCCTAAGGCAAGCACACGCCGCCACAACGACGCCAGCTATGAATATGTATACACTCCGCATACCTATCAGCGTTCAGCGACTTCAACGCGTCCTCGACCACAACCGACACGATCACGAGCCTATAGCTCACCAAAGCCTAAGCAGTCAACCATGGGCAAATGGGCTTGGGCGACTACCTTTGCTGTTTTATTGGGCATATTATTTGGCACGGGACTCCGTAATCCTATTCCGAACGGTGCTGCTAGTACTTTGGGTGTAACAACGCCAACTACTACTCAGCAGACACCGAGTACTTCTCAACAAAGTCCAGCTACCCCTTCGAATACCTTACATGACACGCCACCTTCGAATACGCCAATATATACTGATCCGACATCGTCATCAGATCCGACACAATCAGATACCAATAGTACAACCCAACAGCCTTGCTCTAAGTATCGTAAATACTCACGTAATTATGAAAATTGCATAAATCGATCTACAAATTGTAGTTCTGATAGTTATTACAGCTACCTCGATTGTTAACGTCTAGGCTTCGAGCTGGTATTGATCAAGCTCGTTTTCGTGCTTCACCATCTTGGCGGTTATGTAGCTAATGAGTGAGTTGATACCGAGAGCTGCCAACATATAGATGATAATTGCAAATAGGGCAGAAGTGCTGAAGTAACCTGTTTCGCCAACCTGATGACTAGGGAAGATACCACGGAAGGGCTGTAGGAACTCAGCCGATACTTTGTACACAAACTCTGTGAAGCCGACATTTGGATTTGCTCCAAAAAGCAGCAATACAAAGCCGAGGGACAAGAACACAACGGCAACGATCATAAACGTGTACACGATGTATGACAACACTCGAGCTGTCTTGATAAACATTAGTTTTGAGTCTGTTGGCTGCTTTGGTGCTTGTTTCTGGGCCATGGGAATCTCCTTATTTGTTTCTCAGTATACCAGCAGATTCCTGTGTGCAACAGTTGTTTGCTATAGTGTGATACACATGAAGCCACTCGATAAGTCACAAATTACTGATTCATTATATGTGGGTCGTACTCCACGAAAGGGAGATTATCAGGCTCTGCATGATTTGGGTATAACTCTTCTCGTGAATATGCGCGCCGAGTGGCCATCGCCCTTGGTAGCGCGTCAAAAGCTCATTCAAGATGTCTGGGTACCTTCACTTGATCTTCCAATTGGCTTTGTGAGCCAAAAGCGACTACTTGCCACTGCCCAGTTAGCTAAAAAAGTGATCGATGCAGGCGGTAAGGTTTACGTGTTTTGTCATAAAGGACGGCATCGTAGCGTAGCCATGGCTTCGGCTATTCTGATGCTTCAGGGTTACAGTCTTGATGAAGTTCACAGCCTGTTTGCCATGCAACGTCCAGTGGCCGATCTGGAGCGGTATCAGGTTCGCCGTTCAGTACGCCGGTTCTCCAATAACCAGTCTAAATAAACAAATCGAATCCGAAGTTTAAATCACAGCAAGCAAACACATATACTTAATATAAACTAAGTATATGCTGAGAAATATAACACTGGCTCGTACTTCGCTTATGACCATATTGTTTATCTGTTTTCTTTGGGGCTTGGCGGCGGTTCGCCTACAGATGGGTTCAATCTCGCAAACCTATGTCGTCGTAGCGTCGGTTATTCTTTCATTACTTCTCATGCAGCTGAATAACAAGGCGATGGTTATCGTGGCCATGATAGGATTGGGCACTGGTTATTGGCGAGGAGCACAGTTTTTGCAGGCCACGAAGCCATTAACCGAGTTAAATGGCAAAACTATTATTGCTCAGGTGCAGGTATCGAGTGATGGTGTGTATGGCGATCACTCGCAACTGGTATTTGATGCCGATCACCTTAATTTTAGCTATCCATATGAAGCATCGTTGCCGGGGAGTATACAAATTGCTGGTTTTGGTGAAGTGGCGGTATACAAAGGTGACATCGTAGAAGTGGAGGGCAAAGTAAAACTGGCTCGTGGTAGCAAACAGCTACGGATGGACTTTGCCGACATGCAGGTAATAGAGCGTAGTCATTCGATGATAGACGGTATGCGTCGTCGGTTTGGGGCGGGTATGCAATCGGCGTTACCAGAACCGCATGCTTCCTTCGCTATGGGACTTCTCATTGGGCAGAAATCTACCTTACCTCAAGAGTTTGCAGTAATGTTGTCGGCCGTGGGTCTAACGCACATTATTGCTGTATCGGGATATAACCTCACCATCATTGTTGATGCTAGCCGAAAACTGCTACAGAAGGGCTCAAAATACCAGATTACAGTGTGCTCAGTAGTCTTGATATTGTTGTTTATCATTATGACGGGCTTTAGTGCATCTATTGTGAGAGCAGGACTGGTGAGTTTGTTTAGCTTGATGGCCTGGTATTACGGGCGGCAATTCAAGCCACTGTTACTGATCAGCTTTACGGCAGCACTGACAGCTGGTTGGAATCCATTTTATCTGTGGAGTGACATTGGTTGGTACCTATCATTTCTGGCATTCTTTGGAGTTATGGTTATGGGGCCACTCGTAAATCAGCGACTATACAAGTCAGATAGCCCGAGTTCGGTAAAAGCTTTGCTCACAGAAAGTGTCTGTGCAATGGCCATGACAATACCGTTTACCTTATATATCTTCAAGCAAGTTTCCCTAATAGCCCTACTGGCAAATATGCTTGTTGTGCCATTTGTTCCACTCGCCATGTTACTTACCCTGTTCGCTGGTTTGGCGGGGATGTTCTTGTCGGGATTAGCTGGGTGGGCAGCTTGGCCAGCAGAGGTGATACTGACATATATGTTGGATGTCATCGTCTTTATGGCACGAATACCTCATATACTCGTGCAGCGCCAGCTCAGTATCGTTGGTTTGACGTTGCTCTATATAGCGATTGCCACGTTACTCATAATCCTCTGGAGAAAACAATCAAAAACTGCTACTATAACAGAGATAAAACGGAGTATCTTAAGATGAGCGGACATAGCAAGTGGTCAACCATCAAACGACAGAAAGCCGTAACCGACGCAAAGCGTGGTGCGGCATTTACGCGCATCGGTAATCAGATTGCGCTTGCTGCTCGTGGCGGTACTGATCCAACAATCAACTCTGCACTTGCTATGGCTATCGATAAAGCCAAGGCAGCTAACATGCCAACATCTAATATCGAACGTGCCATACAGCGTGTGGCAGACAAGAGCGCTGCACAGCTGCAGGAGCTTTTATATGAGGGTTATGGTCCAGGGGGTGTAGCAATCCTTGTGGAGTGTGCCACCGACAACACTAATCGTACCTACCCAGAGGTCCGTTTGGCATTTAGCAAGCATGGTGGCAATATTGCTGAAAAGGGCGCAGTTGCTTTCCAGTTTGAGCATAAGGGCAGCATTCGAGTTCGAGGTGGTGGTGACGACCTGATGATGACCGCACTTGAAGCAGGTGCCGAGGATGTGCAAGATGAAGGTGAGGAATCTGTTATCTACACTGACTCAAAGGATCTTGCCAAAGTGCGCGATGCATTAAAGCAGGCAGATATTGAAGTAATTGAGGCGGAGTTAACCTACGTACCAAGCAATACCATCAAAGTCGACGATGCCAACACGGCTGGTAAAATCATGCGTTTAATGGACGCCCTTGATGACCTCGATGACGTTACAGCTACACATGTGAACTTTGATATTCCCGAGGAACTTCTTGGCGCTTGAGAAAGCACGAGAGGGTTGTTTGCTATGAGAATACTTGGCATTGACCCAGGTACTGGAATCTTAGGTTTCGGAGTCATTGAACTAGATGATAGAAAGATGCCTAAACTTATTGATGCAGGCGTTATCCGTACTCCTGTTAAGCAGGCAGATAGTGAACGTTTATTTACGATTTATGCTGAACTCGATGAACTCATCAAAGAACTGAAACCAGCTATCATGTCGGTTGAGAAGTTATTTTTCGCTCAAAATGTTACGACAGCTATGTCAGTTAGTCAGGCGCGCGGTGTAGTACTGCTTCTTGGCAAGCAGCATGACCTAGAACTTGCTGAATATACACCACTTCAGATTAAGCAAGCTGTGACGGGCTATGGAAAGGCTGATAAAAAGCAAGTTCAAGAAATGGTGCGTTTGCAACTTGGCTTAGCCGAGGTACCAAAGCCAGATGACTGCGCTGATGCTATTGCGGCTGCCCTTTGTCATATGCAAACCATGTGATTGGTTAGATATGTTTTTGCGTGAGCATGCTAAGGATAGTAGATGTCACATTATAAATTTGAAAATCTTTGTCATCTTCGGTACTTTTTCTTGCTTCATCAGGTGAGAAAAGCTCAACTTTGATGATTGTCGGCATGACAAATTGATCTAAAAGAGGCTGCATTTTCTGAACACTTTCACCTATCGCTTCATCCATGAAGCCACGTGTCCTAAACCATAGTCCGGACTCAGGGCTGTCAGGTTTAACTACGTATCCACATTTGGCGATGGTTAGAAGGGCCTCATTTACGACCTCGGTATCAAGCTGGTCGGCAAACGTGTAAATATTAGTCCAGTCAGGGACGTTACCACTGTTTTCGTGGATAGCTACATCAAAACCCGAATGATCTATGGTAGCCAACATATTGTTATTATGTGCCTAGATTGTATGGAATACAAATTTGTCAGATGCAGGGAATACCACAACATTTATGGTTCAGCATAAGTAGTATACTTAAGTGAGATGATTGCAACACTATCTGGCATTGTTGCCGAAAAACTGTCTGAACTACTGATTGTTGATGTTAAGGGTGTAGGCTATGGTGTACTTGCACCTGCCGAAGACTTTAATCGCTTGCTACCTGGTGATCCAGTAAAACTATACATATACGAACATATCCGTGAGAATGCTCATGACCTGTTTGGCTTTACAAACATACAGACTAAAGCGTTGTTCGAGCAGCTACTTGGTGTAAATGGTGTTGGGCCAAAAATGGCTCTTAATATCTTAAGCATAGGTTCGGCGGGCCAGGTAACTGGTGCGATTGCTGGCGGTGACGTGAAGTTCCTGCAATCAGCTCAAGGGGTTGGGAAGCGTGTGGCTGAGCGCGTCGTTGTTGATCTAAAAGACAAAGTAGGGCTACCAAGCGATGCTGCCGATTTACTAATTAGTCGACCAGGTGCAAATCTCCAAGACGAAGCCGTACAAGCCTTAATGTCTCTAGGCTATAGTGCAGATGATGCAGCTTTGGCATTAGGCAGCATAGCTAAAGATTTGCCACTCGAAGAACGAGTGAAGCAAGCTTTGAGGGGAAGTAGCTTGTGATTGAGCGTATTGTACAAAGTGATGTTCCAGCAGAAGACCCCGTTGAAGTTGAGCTGGAAGTAACGCTTAGGCCATCAGACTTCAATAGCTATATTGGCCAAGAACGCGTGAAACAGAATCTAGCGCTTAGTATTCAAGCCGCCAAAAAGCGCGGTGAACCACTGGATCACATCTTATTATTTGGACCACCTGGACTTGGCAAAACCACCCTTGCAAATGTGATTGCCAAAGAGATGGGTGCCAATCTTCGTGTCACAAGTGGACCAGCAATTGACCGTGCAGCTGACTTGGCTAGTATGCTCACCAACTTACAAGAAGGCGATATTCTGTTCATTGATGAAATCCATCGCCTCAGCCGACAAGTAGAGGAAGTCCTATATAGCGCTATGGAAGACTATGCTATCGATATCATGCTCGGTAAAGGCCCAAGTGCCCGCTCGCTGAGGCTTGATATCCCGAAGTTTACTCTCATTGGTGCAACAACACGTACTGGCGCTCTAGCTGCTCCATTAAGGGACCGTTTCGGGCATGTGTATCGCTTGGAGTTTTATTCACCCGAAGAGATGCAGGCTATTATTACGCGTTCGGCTAGTATTTTGGATAGTCAGATTAAGCCTCCAGCGGCCACCCTTATTGCTGAACGCTCTAGACTGACGCCTCGAATTGCCAACCGTATTCTTAAGCGTGTACGAGATTACGCTGATGTTAATGGCGACGGGATTATTGACGAAGTACAAGCTCGCGAAGCCCTAATCTTGCTGGATATTGACGAGTTGGGTCTCGATACGGCCGACCGACGTTTACTCGTAGCAATTATCGAGAATTATCAAGGTGGTCCCGTCGGAGTTGAAACGTTAGCGGCCCTACTTGCCGATGAGCGTTCAACCGTGGAAGATCACTATGAACCGTACCTAATGCAGATTGGCTTATTGGAGCGAACACCACGTGGGCGGAAGGTAACGCGTAAGGCCTACAAACACCTTGGAAAAAAACAAGAGGTTTCCGACACCCCTGACCAGCCGAAACTGTTATAATTGTAAGCGTGAAGCCAGATCAAACTCCGCAACCAGGTAGCGACTCAGAAGTAACAGTTGTTATTAAACGGCACCCCTTTGGCTTAGTTGCTCTGTTTTTGCAGGCTCTGGTTGGTTTGGTTGTTGCCCTTGGACTTATTTGGTTTGTTATACCATCGCTTATAGACGGTGATGCTCAACAGCGAGCACAACACATATTATCAATATTTGCTGTCGTGGCGTCTGCTGTGACAGCTTTTTTCTTGATCATCGCAACCTATGTATACCGCAAGAACCAATGGATTGTAACAGATGACAGCATCAAGCAGTTTCAGCAAACAGGGGTTTTTAGGCGTCAGATCTCAGAGCTTTCCATGGCAAATATCGAAGACATTTCCGCCGAGCAGAATGGTTTGCTGGCAACAGCCTTCGGCTTCGGTACCCTCAAGGTAGAGACTGCTGGAGAGCGCTCTAACTTTCATTTTCAGTACTGTCCTAAGCCAAACATGTACGCTCAGATAATCCTACAGGCTAGAGAGAGTTATATTGAGAATGAACCAGAAGCCGCGAATCGTGCCAACGAGCTTCTAAACGTACCACGTAGTTAAACTACTCGTTGAATGGATTATTGCGTGCTTGGTCAAACAAGGTTTGAACTTGGACGTTTTGATCTTTTAGCTCTTGAATCTTGTCTAATACTGCCTTATCTACTTTAGGACGTTGTACCGTTTGTAGCTTATCCTCGACGGCCTGATCGCTTGGTTCCATGCGGCTATATTGGTTAATGCGGAGCACAAAGAAGACCGCAATACCAAGCACTACAATAATGGATATAAATACTGCGTAGCGCTTTAAGAAGTTAAGAACTGGCGTGAGTTTACTTGGTAGGTTTTTGAAATCTAACTTCATGGCTTTATGTATAGGGTTAAGGTTAATGTAAAATTCAGGGCATTGCGATTTTGTGAGTCAGGCTGAATCGATAACTGAGTTACTTGGGCCGTACGACGGTTCTGTTCGAGTCGTTGCAGGAAGCTTGTTAACTTGCTGTAGCTTACGGGAGAGTCGGTATCAGAGACAACAGTAATGTCGTATTGATAGACATTCTGCAAGCCATCGACAGGCTTAACTTGGGTGATAGATGGTGTAGTGGTGGCCGGTGCTTTTGGTGTGCTAGCTGAGCCACTGCTGTCAGGGGTGCTCTGGGCTTTCGCGGGTGCTTGGCCAAGAGTTGAGGCTGGATATGAAATGCTTGCCAGTTTAATACCTGTTGCCTGGGCGATATTCAAGATTTCAAGCGTCGCTTTGGCTTGGTCCTTGTCTTGCGGAATAATCTGTTTAGCAATCTTGTCTAGTTCAGCGTACTTTTCAACGTCTCGCTTGGCTTGAGTTAGCGATGACTGCTGCTCTTCGATAACCTTATTCTGTAGTTTCAGGTCGACGAGTTTAGCACTTTGCTTATGCAAGTACATATCACCAAGCACAATGCCAGCAATCACTAAACCAACACTTAAACAGAACCCGCCCAAGAGTATATAGAACATCTTCTTGCTGTTCATGGCTTAGCTCCAGTACTTGTTCCGCTGATAAATGTAAACGAGTTATTCTTTGCAAATAATGCTCTAAGTTGAGCCGTACATGGATACTGTGCCTTTAGGGCATCACCACTTGTAGCTTTGGCATTCGAGATACATTGAATGCTAATTAGATCAGCTTTCTCAAAAATTTGATTCTTAGGGTCTTGTAGATTCAGCTGTAACTGTGTTGCTGTTTGACTGTTGGTAGTGGCTGCTTGCAGATCGAGACCACCCTGAACCTTATTTATACTAAGATTTGTTAGTACAGAGCCGGTAGGGAGTGCAGCACCGATTTGCGCAAGTAATTTTGAAAATAGAATCTCTTTTTGAAGGACTGAGACCACAAGCTTGAGATCACCACTTAACTGCTGTACTTTGGTCTGTGTTTCATCAAGTTTCTGGGCCTTTAGCTCGGATTCACCAGCTGCCACTTGTTGGCTATAGGAGTTTATAGACTGTTGCAAGTAGAGTTGACCGACGCCAACAATAACTAAAATGCCAAAGACGCCAAACATGACAGCAACAATCCAATGCCTTAGACGCGTGTTGCGACGGGCGTACACCATGTTTTCCTTAACGTCTGGTGGCAAAAGATTGATCATGTGAAGATCTCCTTTGGCATAGTAAGGGCCAGTCCAGCGACGGTGACGTACATTGATTTTTCGACAGTGTTTGGTGGTTGCAGACCGTCAAACTCCATATGCTGCCAGGGGTCACACATACGAACAGGCAAGCGGAGCAAGTTGGTCATGTGCTCGGAAAGGCCTGGCATGTTTGCGCCGCCGCCCATGGTAACAATTTGACCAATCTTACTTTGGGAACCGCTACGTTCTTCGTAGTAACGGATCATGCGGCGTATCTCGCGGATCATCTGGTCAAGGATAGGGGCCAACGTTTCGTTGATCTCTTTTTGCTTTTTGCTCAGGCCCAATCCGTATTTGGTCTTAATAATATGGGCTTCTGGTCTGGTGACATGTAATTTAGTGGCAATGGCTTGTGTAAAGCTGTCGCCACCGCCAGGTACCGTGCCAGTAACAATGAGTCCCTTATCGTAAATGGTAATATCAGATGATAGTGAACCGAGGTCAATTAGTACTGTAGGCACATCACTTCGTTCAGCTTGCATGAATAGTCGGCTGGCGGCACCAATAGTTGTCTCGACGGCTATTGTTTCCAGGCCCAATAAAGCAGTCAGCTGTTGGTAGGAATCAACAATATCTCTTGGGCCAGCTACGGCAATCAGTTCCTGTTCTTTTTCGGTACTCCTAATAATGTCGTAATCAACGTATAACTCATCAATCGACATTGGCACATATTGTTCGGTCTCAAGACGGACTGCGTCCTCAAGATCTTTCTTGGCTAATTTTGGAAGCGTGAGCGTACGGGTAAAGGTGCGGGCAGCCGGCACGGCTACGACAACACGCCTGGTAGTAATATCACCGATAAGATGTTTGTCGAATAGCTCGTATGCAGCCTTGGCGATGATTTCAGGATCCTTAACGATACCATTGTCGATAGCCTTGGAATCGAAACTGGCAACACCATAACCGGTGACCCGGTGTTTACTGCCGTGAGGGGTTAATTGCATCACCTTGATACTAGAAAACCCAATATCTAAACCAAATATTGGTTTGTCTCGGTAGAAGTAGCTTTTGTTATTACTCATGCTTGCCCATTAAAAGCGTAAGC
>CAYLGV010000015.1:15606-18284 GCA_964383395.1 uncultured Candidatus Saccharibacteria bacterium | reverse complement strand
GCAGTCTTGTGCGGACTGGAGCATATCTGCTCGATAAGCTGCTTTGCCTGCATCAGTATGATGAACATTATTTGGCTCCAGATATTCTGGGTGCTCAGCAACCTGGGCTGCCCAATCAACATAGATTGTCTTCAGGCCTGATAGGTTACGATCAGCTGCTATCTGTTCTAGTCTGTTGTTCCATTCGGTACCATTAACGTTTAGTCCCCATGTCTCAGTTTCAGCAACGCCTACAATGATTACACAGCTGCTAGTTATAGAACCCAAATAGCCGTTCAAGTTGGTTTGGGCTGTCTCAATTGGGATCTGTGTCTCGCCAGTCTCAACTGAAGTGTGCATATCGTTTGTGCCAAGGGCGATCAAGGTAATATCGGTTGGAAAGCTTTCAGTATCGAGAGTATTTAGATCATCAGTTGTAGCGCCAATCTCGGCAACAACATCAGCGCTAAAACCAGCATCGTTGTAGTCTTGAGTGAGCAATCTGTTATTTCTGTCAAACGCACCACCATCGGGTTCAAACTCTAAAAATGCCGTAAGGCTGTCACCAATTACTCGAACACTTGGCAGTCCCTCTGCTCCAACAGGTTGTTCTGTTTGTGGCAGGCAACCGCTCATGCTTACAACAGCTAAGCCCGCAGCGCAGGCACTAACTGTGTTACGTAATAGGTGGTTTCCTCGTTCCTTCATAATGACTCCTTCTTCTAAAGTCTCAAAACTCTCATTATACTCGCGCCCATGAAGTTTAAAAGTGGTAAGATCTGGAAAATATTTATGATGGAGAGTACTATCAACTTTAGAACATTAGCGTAACAGCAATGAGGGGATTTCGTATGGATGTTAATTATGTTGCAGTATTAGCGGCGACTGGTGCTATGTTTGCCGTGGGTGCCTTTTGGTATATGTTGCCATTTGGAAAAATTTGGGGCAAGATTCATGGTTTTGATAAGCTCAGCAAAGAAAAACAAAAAGAAATGCAATCAAAGATGGCTCCCTGGTATGCCGTGCAACTACTTGTAACATTTTCTTCTGCTTGGGTGCTTGCCATTTTAATTAGTCTACTGCCAGATAAATCACCGTATGCAATTGCCGCAATTGTTTGGCTGGGGTTTGTTTTTCCAACTACAGCAGGCAACATGATTTTTGGTGGAAGCCCTGAGGGGTATGTGTGGCATAAGATTGCCATTTCGGGTGGCGAGGCATTAACGCACTTACTAGTTGCGGCTTGGGTAATAAGCCTGTTCTAGCGGCTTACGTCACCTTTTACAAGGTCAAGGACTACCTTATCGCCATCTTTTAGTACTTTTGTGCCATGTTTGGTACCAACAATACAAGGTAAGCCAAACTCTCTGCCGACAATGGCGGCATGCGACATAATGCCACCATGATCGGTAATAAGGGCGCGTGCTTTGCGCATTAAGGGTACATAGCTTGGGCTTGTTGACGGTACAACCAGAATCATATTGTCTTCAACATTATCAGTTGGACTGGTGACAACGCGAATCTCGCCATTTAAGAAGTGATGACCGCCATTGCTTGCAACTAACCCAGAGACAGTCGATGAATACGCTTTAAAATTTACATAACGCTCCCAAAACTCTTTGACAGACTGTATGGTCATGGTCTGTGCTTTACCATTTTCAAAACACCAGCCGTAATTAATGTTGATAGCTGGCGAGTGGATGTTGCGCCTGGTCTGCATCATCCAGGCTTTGCGGTCATCAATAAACTCGGCTAGGTCCCTTGCGAGAGTTAGGTGAGCTACTTCCTCTTTAGAAAGATTGTATTCCTTAATGAGCACTTCGAGGTTAGGTCTAGGCACTTCTAGAGGAGGTGTTTCTTGGACAAGCTTGAGTCTTTTGGTGAAGTACGTAAGCGACGTGTCATGTACTCCGCTGTAGCCATCGTCGATCCATGGGTACTTCTCTGCAAGCTTTTGCGGGTCACCAGTTATATACAGTTCTTTGTCGATGGCGTTCATGAAGGTATCTTTAACAGGCAAGGTGAAAGCACCCCAGATTTGTTGGCGTTGTTTACTGTCAAGCCTATGCAGTTGTTTGTTAATCGCCGTGGCGGCACCATACAAAGAAAACTCAGCAAAGAGCGTGTGTGACCAGGCTTCGACTAGCTCGCTCGCGTCGGCATGAGCAAATTTCTTAACCGCAGCTCGCCATGCTCGATAATCTTTTTGGTAGCGATCTTGTTCGGCATAGATGTTAAACATCGCTTCTGTAAAATCAGAAAAATCCTGAGCATTACTTAGCCACACCATTTTGTCTTCATGAAATAGTACTAGGGTTTTTGGCGGGCTAGGCATCTCTGTATCGCGAGCCAGATGTATGAAAAACGTTTCAGCAGCCGCCATAAAGTCGCTCATATAAAGCGGTTTGGCTCGTGAAGGTCCCCAATAGAATAGTTCGTCGGGCTTGCCAATATTCATGATAGTTACAGAATAGTACTTTGCACCAAAGAATGATATCTTAAATGCCTATCTTTGCTGTTTATTTCGGCTGTAGCTCCATGGCTGACAGGCCTAAGACTCGTAGACGCGATCGTGAATCTGTTGGCGTGTGTTGGTCAAGTAAAGCGCTAAACCAGGATTGACTTCAATGGTGTGGTTGATCGTGAGATTAAGTAATGTCATGACAAACTCACGCTCTGCTGGATCTAGGCTGGCAACT
>CAYLGV010000015.1:0-15506 GCA_964383395.1 uncultured Candidatus Saccharibacteria bacterium | reverse complement strand
GTATCTTTATAGGTGAAGCCGCCTAGTTTCCCGAACCCATCTTCAGGAATTTGTAAGGCCGCCTTTTCTAGATCAGATAAGGCATAACCAACTGACAGTTGACCACAATATAGCCATATATCTTCGGCACCGTTGCCAGCTTCGAGGTATTGATCAACTGCTTCAAGTGGCCCCATCATCTCTGCATAATCTTTGGGGTACTTAGCTTTCTTTTCTTCCAGGTAGACTTTGAGTTCATCAACGATTTGCGCTACGTAATCTAGTGATCGTGGCATATATAAGACATCGAGCTTATCACAAGCTTCTTTGTATGGACCATTCCATTCTTCATCAGTGAAATTTAGTCTTCCCATGGTTAGCGAATGCCATAGTTCGTGACGGGTAGTTGCTAGTAACTCGTCATACGAGGTATTCTCTTCGTCTAAGGTAATTGCTACGACTTTTCCATAGGGGTTGTAGTGACTGCTGGTTGTGTCGTCATCCGGGAGGCTGCGATTAAAGATTACATAATCGAGCGTACCACCTTTAACTGCAGCTGTTATTAAATCTTCGGAATCAGTCAGTATTGCTTGGAAAAGTTGGTCAACATTCGTATCGAGTCCAGCTTGCGCGCTGTAATCCAGGTTCTTTTCGCCATCTTCGCCTTCCACTAAGGTAAGACCAGCAACTTTGTGATATGTTGTTATGCCTTTAGGGTCTCGAATGTTGCCATGAAGGACGATATCTTCGTAGGGCAAGGTATCAGGAATGATGCCAGAGTCAACTGCTTCGTTGGCTGGACCTTCGGTCAAGCTATACTCTAGCCCAACCCCGTTCACTTGGCGTGGCTCAGCTTCGCCGCTGGCGCAACCTGCCAGTAATGATCCAGCGGCTATTAAGGTTACCCCACCCTTAACAATGTGGTTTCTAATCATCACATATTAATAACATTTTCGTGGACTGGTGTCAATTCATGTTCTTGGGTGGCAGTAGAAAAGTTCAAAATTGCAAAATAACCCACTATAGTTTATTATAATAATCTTTATGACCGGGAACCAACTAGCAATTCCTCAAGACTTTGGAAATCTTTCTGAAGCAGTACTTGATATAGATATGGCTCAGGCTGTTGAGAAATTGAACGAACGTGCTTTCGACTTAAAAGCGCTTGATCTTGCAAGACAGCAACTGCTCGATGTGCAGATCGGTGGCAGGGAGAAGAAGCCAAAAGATGAGCCACTGCATAATTTGCGTCAAGTAATGAGCGACCGTTGGCCTCTTGTTGCTGGCCTTCCGTCTGCTGAACAGATAGAAGCGTATTCACAACGCGTTTTTTCTAACCTAATTGGACCCGACGACGATCAGAAAGTTGAGGATATCCGCGATGCTGCTAAGCAATCACTTATTGTGTTTCACCCTGATAAGGGTGCGACAGCAAACGCACAAACAGCGTCCATACTTGGAGATGTAGCTGAGTCGGCACGGTCCGGCAAGCTATCTATTGGGGTGGGTACGGAAAATGAAACTCAAGTTATAAAAATTGATTCGGATGTTAGTAAAAAACTCGCGATTCAAAAGAGTTTACTTAACGTTATTCAAAGTCTTGCAATTGAGGTTAACAACCCAGAAGCCAGTGTTGAAGCCTTAGGCCAAGCCTACAACTGGCTTGACCTCACCAGTTCTGTACCTAGCCAGTTTAATGGAGTACTAGAGCGCGTAAGGCTGTTCCAAAAGCGCAAACCCGTAGATACGTTTTTGTTTACAATCGGGAGCAGCTTCACTGCTATCGATCAACTAATGGGCGACGCTGGAGGTTTTCGTATCTATGATATGTATGACCGTGATGCTTTCGACCAAGCTTCAGGATATATAGAGAGAAAAATTCCACGGCTTTTTGAGCAGATCAATGAAATACTCAACGATGAAACGACAGTTGAAATGGCTTTGGACACATGGGGCCTGAGTGAAGATCAGCAGGCCACAATTACTGCACAGGTAATCCGACTGGCAGAACTAGTAGCCAGCGGGCAAACCATATCAAGTATCTATACTGCAGGTACAGAGCTGCGAGAAATAGTCAGACATCTTGAGGCTGCACTGGCCAAATTAAATCGTGCAGAAGATCGAGAAGAGACTCAATCTCTCAATATGATTGGCGGGATAGCGGTAAGGTCGTTTTTCAAGCTTGGCTAAGGAGTCGGCTTTTCCCAAACCCAACTCCTAGTCTTAAAAACTAATGCTATAACGACAAGATAGCCCATCTTGTCGATTGAGGACTGTGAACAAAGTTAAATTAAGATTCGCCCAAGTCTTCGTATGTCTTGCTCCAGTAAACTGCATCACCAAAATTCTCGGCACATAGGTTCACGACCTCGTCCAAGTTCAAGCTATGTGCAGCATAGGCTATAAGCAGGTCAAGCCTTCCAGGTCTATGCTTTTTATTAACCACAGTGGAAGTAATTACATTTAGAGCGAGCTCAGACTCTTTGGCACGAATATGATCAATATAGGAAGTAAACAGCTTGCGGTCTACACCGAGTATTTTAGATGTACGCTTAGTGTACCTCTTGAAGGCACGTGAGTGGTGATCGACACGCGTGAGTGCTTCAACCAAAGGCCCGAAATTTTGTTGGTAGGTGAGAACACTGATGGCAAAATCCGTAAAAGTAGTATCGTGCCAGGGTAGTGTATCTGGATTCGCTAATAATTCAGTAACGGCTTCGGGCAATGAATCAAACGCTGCAACATATTGGCCTAAAAAGCCATTGGCAATTCTCCATTCGCCATAGTAGATCGCCCAGGATGTGCCTAGTTCTACGATTGATTTGTGAGCATGAAAATCAGCAGCCTCTACTCGCTGGAATGCGTAACCTTTGATGAGGCTGCGTGCTCTTGAGTCCATTGAACCCATGGCTCCGAGTATATTAACAACGGGGTTGTAGATTCTAATTAAATCTGAAGTTTTGTCGATGTATTTCATACCGACTTCTTCAACTACTTCTGCCCTTGGGTCTTTTGCTATGATTTCGTACATCAAGTTTCCTACTTGTGCCTCAGCATCATTTGGTTCGAGGTAGGCATATGCTTTTACGACGGTCTCAACAAGTTCCCCATATCGTTTTTCGTCAAGTAATATCTTCAGCAGAGTTTTGTAGCCATTCGTACTATTAGGGTAATTAGCAACAAAATCTCTAGCGGTCTGTAGTGATAGACCAGATTCGCGGGCATACGTATTGGTGGCTATATAGGCGAGCTCGAAAGCTTCTAGGTTATGAACATCTGCGATAGCTTCGAGCTGTCTTTGTCGGTATGGATGATACTCACCCGACTCTCTCTCGAACATATCGAGCAAGTCACCAAAGTACAACCAAAGATTTGATGTGTCTTCTGTATCTGAACATGCTTCCACTCGCGCAAAGAAACGCTCAATATCATCTGCAGTAACATGCTTGGCACATAACATTTCATACTTAAGCTGTGAACTGTCTGTTGGTGATAATCTTGTAACAGCATGACCATCAGGCGCGGAATCAGGTGGTACGGGTATTTGCGTGACGAGATAATCAAGGATATGCTTTACTGAAGCATGCTTCTCGGAATATATAGGCTTATACTCAATAATATTTTCAAGCCCACCAAATGGACCGTAATTTATCTCGTAGGCCACAACCTCTGCTTTGCCATCGGAAGTCTCGGTAATAACCATGTCGCTGCCATATAAGCTTGGATGATCAATTTTTGCATGAGCTTCTTCAAAGCGTTTCGCTACGTCATCTGGATTGAGTCCTTGAGCCTCAAGTTTATCGAGCAACCATTCAAGTGAATGTTCAGTGGCACCCATTGCATAGTTAACGGGACCGCCCTCGGGAGCAACTCGAGCATATGCTCCAAAGTAGTGCCCACCTCCACCAACACCCCGAATATTCCATTGCTTATCCCGATCATTGTCATCCTGGATCAGAATTGGTGGTTTATATGGTTCGATTATGGCGCCAACGCCATCATCAGCTAACAACTTAGAGTGAGCCACTATGTCGTAGACTTCGCTTTCAGCAAAGACTTTTACGCCAACACCCCGAGCTGCTCTTCTCGGTTTTACCACTACACCTTTCGGGGCATGCGTTTCAATAAACTTTGCGATATCGTCATAGCTTGCTGGCTGATCATGGTCAACTCCTATGCTCTTCAACATGAGTGCAGACGAATGTAACAATGCTTTAGCAGTGAACTTATCATTCATTTGTTCGAAGTATCCCGGGTCAATCGTCATCGGAACACCAGCATCTGCAAGGATTGCTTTGTTCGCTGTATCAAGTGGATCAGCGAATAACAGGTCTACGCGAACAGGTCTGCTAAAGGCGCCTACGCTAATTTTACCCGCAGCATCCACAATCGCTCCGTGACATGAGTAGAGCCTGCTGTTTTTAATTTCCATCGATCGCAACGCCCAATCAAACAGAATAATTATGTTGGGAGCTGTTTCACCATCTGCTCGAGCTTGTGCGGCTGCAAGCCCAAGAAACTCTTCACCAGTGAATGACCCATCAAAAATACCAATAGTTGGCTCGTTAGGATCATACATATTGAGTGGGTCCGACCTGTCTTCTGGGTCAAATGGAAAGATAGGAGAGCAATCCAGACTCTTGCCGTATGTTGCGCGAAACAAAGCAGCTGCATGTGCAGAAAATTCAACATCAAGATCACGAACCTGTTCAGGTCCTAACGAATACTCCGGCATCACTATATTTATGGCATGAATATTGCGAAATTACAATTATATTACAGATAAACTAATAACAAATGTTACCTCTACGAGTCCTCGAGCTTCAAGCTGTAGTACGCCATCTCGTAAATTCCTTGCTGCCTGGAGTGTTTCCTCTCTAACTTCTGGAATGGGGTGATTAGGGAACATATACCAATAACTATATCCAAAATTTGGGTTACTCTTTTGCGAGTTGGTCAGTCCTATGGTATGCAAAGGCAAAAAACGCCCACTTTTAGTAATTTGGGTTTCGCGAAGCACAATTTCTTGATGATGAAGGTCAATAGACCTGTCGTTGCGAAAAAAGATAGCTGGCTCCCAACCGGAAGTATCAATGCTATTTGCATCCAGTTCGGGCAATCTCCTATTCGCGTGAATACGCATCTCTATACCTGATTCAGTTAACTCCCGAAAGGCTGTCATGAAGACATAATTATACTATGTTGCTGAAAAAGCAAGATTGGTTGGGGCTGGTTTCTGGTGTACAGCTATTTGACACAGACTGGTGTAGGTGTTGACTAAATATATAATAATATGGCATTGTAATGAAATGTACGAAGTTATAACAGCCACAGGTGAGTCAGAAAAGAAGATTTGTGGTATAGCAGCGAGGTTGCTCAAAGCAAGAGATGACGAGATGGCACGAGTCGATAAGCTCGTAGAGGATCAGGGTCTTGTTGGCACAGACTATGAAGTACGCGCTAACACAGATGCACTGACAAGGCTTTTGCCGTTAACAGATATTGTTATGCAGTGTGTATCCTGTGAGGACAATGGCACCATGACTACAAGTGTTTGTGCGGTACAGGAACGAGCAGTCGAGGTATTCATTGATAGTGTTGTTGATGCCACTCGCCCATAGTATATGGTATGCGACTGGCACTTAGTTTTGGTGTTAGTACTAACCGTTCGAATTCAGTTAAATTCTGTTTATCAATAAGTTAAAAAGCATCTATTTTGTGACAGATGCTTTCTATCTGGCTAAAGGCTAGGGATGAGCAATGAACTTATAAAAGGTCAACTAAGTTGAAGCTGATGAAAAAACTTACTCTGCAGTAAGGTCTTGCATATAAACGCCGACAACAAAGCTTTCAAACACTTCTTGAGAAGTTATTGCACCTCGAGAGAGCTTTTCTCGTAGCTCACTGTTAGTTTTCTTGGCTTCTTGGCTCCAAGCCCCACCATAATGCATCTTTTTTGGCGGAACACAGTTTCTAAAGGCGTCCTGAATGACATCAAAGTTAGTAACTTCATGTACTACACCATCGCACATAACCATAGTATGGTCCAGGACACCAGTTCCATCATCCCGGTAGTTCTCGCGTTCAAATAGGGGCACAAAAACTGGCCGAGGCAAAAGCTCATATTCAATTGGTTCAAATGCTGCGCTGCTCATAGTATAGATACTATACCATCTGTTAATTACCAGTGCAAACATTACTAGAGGTAAACAGTAAGTATTTGCTGGAAGATTTAAAAAATTATGCTATAGTATGAGGCATGCCTAAGGAGAGGAAGTTTCGACTACATGAGCCTGATGATTTAGATGTGGCACGTGAACGGAAGAAGCACATCGATGTCGAGAGGCGGAGAGAACATGATCATGGCGGTTTTGCTTGCTCTCACTGCAATGGATGGGCGCCAATAAATGAACACATCGGCACCCATAATCGAAACCATTGCCCTCACTGCTTGTGGTCCAAGCATTTAGATGAAGAAAAACTAGGAGACAGAAAATCTGACTGTCACAGTGGTATGGAGCCCCTTGCTCTTACCTTTAAAGAAGAAGGTTCCGATCGATATGGCGGCGAACGAAGCCACAGGATTGGAGAGTTAATGTTGGTGCACGAATGTGTAGCCGATGGTCAGCTAAGAATCAACCGGATAGCCAGTGATGATAATACCGACCAACTTTTGTATGTTTTTCAGCATGGCGCCAGTTTATCAGTACCAGTACTCGGTCATTTAGCTGCCGAAGGTATTCTTGTTGCTAATTTGGCTGATGCTGCTGAAGTCCAGCAACAATTATTTGGACTAGAGTGATTTGATAATACGTATAGTAGAGGAGTGACCATGATTCAGAATTCAGAAGTACTTATTACAGGAGGGTGTGGATTCATTGGGGCTCACCTGGCACAAGAACTGGCCGATCCTGAATACGGTAACCATATTACTATTATGGACTTACATGCAGGCTCTGGTACAACAGGTTATGATTTAGGGCTTTCCGATCGTGATAATGTTGATATAACTCTAGGGAATGTATTAGACGCCGAAAGTTTCGACCCGTTAGAGCCCATCTTCGATCATATTATTCACGCCGCCGGGTTTTTAGGGATTCAAAAAGTAGCCGAGCAACAAGCTCTAACTTTGGATACCAATATTCTGGGCACCAGAAATAGCCTTGAATTTGCCGCTAACCACGATAAAAAGCCCTCAGTTCTGTTCTTTAGTACTAGTGAAATTTACGGTATTCAGTGTGCAGGTCCTGCAGAGGTTGAACCGGCAGTAATCCCATCAGACGGAGCAAGATGGTGTTATGCTACGGCAAAATTGGCTGGTGAGTATTACCTGCGAGCTTATAACCAGCAACACGGTGTTAAAGGTGGAATAATCCGTCCATTTAATGTTTTTGGTCCCTACCGGTATGGTTCAAACGCGGTCACATCTCTAGTTGCACGAGCGGTTACCGACGAACCTCTCGAAGTATCGGGTGATGGACGACAAGTGCGTGCCTGGTGCTACATTGATGACTTTTGCAATGGTGCACTGCGGGTCGCCGAACATAGTGCTCAAAGTGACACTGTTGGAGCCTTTAACATAGGTGACGACAACAATGTTCTTACGCTCGCTGCTTTAGCAGAAAAGATCGTTGATCTGTCCAGATCCGAGTCGGAAGTTGTTATTAAGGGGAACGAAATCGAAGACGTATTTTATCGAATACCTGATATTGATAAGGCGCGGCAAGAACTGGGATATGAGCCATCTGCTGACTTCGACGAATCACTGTGCAAAGTAATTGATTGGGTACGTACCCAGGTTTAATATGACGCAAATCAACCCAAATAGTCTTGAATCTCAAACACAATTCCTTAGTGGGCTTGTTCGGACTGGTCCACTTTACGTCTCGTCTGAGGGTCAACAGCAATGTGTCCAGCAGATTGCCGAGAAATTAGATGAATTTGACTGGGACACGATAGAGGTGCAGGATTACACAGCCGCGCAACTGGTTGATGATCCGAACTACGTTCCGGTAGATAGTTTTGGCGGGCAGTATGCCAGCGATCGAGCACAGCCTAAGCAAAACGTTATTGCTGTTTTACGAGGATGTAAACCTGGCAAAACACTACTATTAAATGGGCACTACGATATAGAACCAATCACACACCCAGAACGCTGGGAGCGTGCATGGAATAGTGGCGAAATATCCGACGACAAAATTTGGGGCCGTGGTGCAACGGATATGTTGGGTGGTTTGTCATCTCAGTTGTACGTAGCTTCACGTTTGGCTGAGGCACGTGACCTATGGTCTGGGCAAATCATTTTTAATGCCGTAGCGGATGAGGAAGTTGGTGGTAATGGAACGCTGGCTTCTTTACGTGCGCTTCAGGAGGGTGGCTTTCTGGACGAAACCGAATCAACGGCATGCCTGATTGCTGAACCGAGTGACGAAACTATCGCTCTTGAATCGCTTGGTTTTTTGCACATGATTCTACGAGCCCAGGGTGTCTCCCGTCACATGGCTGGTGCTGCTCTTAGGGAGAACGTATTATATGAAATGATTGACGCCATTAATGATTTTCAAAATGTACTTTCGGAAGTAGCTAACGAAGCTGATGTTGATCGAAGTAAGTTCTGGCACGCCTTTGGACTTATACAGGGAGGTATTGATGCCGCAACGCCAATGCCAGAGATAACTGCCGAATCAACCGTATTTTACCCAGTCGATTTAACCGCTCAAAAAATACGCAAGTTGATAGCAGGCCAGCTCGGCAGAAACTACCCTGCAGTGGAACCAACTTTCTCGGACTTTTATTTTGACGGGCATAAGTCTACAGAACAAGCTTTGGTAGGTGCATTATCCAAGACAGCGCCACTCGATTATATCCAGACTGGCGTTTTCCCAAGCCCATGTGATGCGCGGCTATTTGGTGCGTTTGGTGTTTCGGAAGTTGTCGTTTATGGGCCCGGTTCGCTTGCTCAAGCTCATACAGCCAACGAGTTTATTAACATCGCCGATATCGCAACCTACAATATCCACCTAGAGGCAGCAATGAGGTCATACTTACGTGACTGAACGGGCTATCGATAGCAGATACCCTCCTTTGCCCAAGCTTCCCTTAAGTGTACCTTTGTATCCTAACCAGCCTCCGCACAACGAAACACCTATGGAAGAGGTAGAAACTAACTTGCAAACAAGCCTAGGTAGGAGCTTTGAGGTTGAACCCCAGGCAATTACTTTAGGTAATAGCGCATCATCATTGGTGCGAAATTATATTGTTGCACAATCTAAAGAACGTGTTGCTGTACCGCACTACTCTTGCCAAAGTCTTGTAGATGCCATTATCGATGCCGAGGCAATGCCCATTTTTTATGATATAGAAGACGACACCACAGTCGCGGATCGTGCGGTACAGTTCGCTATAAACGCCAATTGCGATACTTTTATATGGCCTACCTATTTTGGTAACTCAAAACGTGATAGTAGCCTTCAAGATACGTTGCACGATAATGATGCTGCCATTGTTTTTGATGAAGCTCAGGCTAATCCCTTTTCTCGTCCCGTCCAACAAACCCGAGCCCATTTACATGGTGATGATGTTGCTGTGTATTCTTTTGGTGTATCAAAGTTATTGGCCGGATCAGGTGGAGGCGCTATGTATGGTAGTAATGGGAGGGATCTTTTAACGGAATCACAACTTCCTTACCAAGAAACAAACACAGGAATTCTGCCGAGATTTGAAACCCAACTGGAATTACTAGAAGCTCGACAGCATCAAGGTAGTAGCGAGAGTCGAATTAGTCGGTTCAATGCATCGACGGCCTTGCAACAAATAGAAGGGTATATTTCGTTACGAGCAGAACATGATGAACGATACAAGTTAGTCAGTGTGGCAATTACTGAAAACTTAGGAGAAACAGCACTTAGATATTTGCAGTATATTGATGGGGCACCAACTATATTAGCTGTAAATGTTCCCAATGCCCAACGGTACGAAATAATGAACTCGCTTTCGCAAGAAGGTGTCCAGTCCACTTGGTATTATCATCCTATTCATAGGGTTAGTCGCTATCGGCAATACCCTGCGCAAGAAGACGAAGGAGCTGCGGGTGTGGCTAATTCTGTAGTTGTATTGCCTTTTCAGTGGACCCACACTTCGGAGCAGGTTGATAGGCTCATTTATGCGATCCAAAAGATAGGAACTATATAATGCCTTTTGAGTTAGAAAGAATTGATGCAGCAGGCTGGGATGCAGATATTCAGCTCACAGCTTACGCCTCGCCATTTCATGAATACGCCTGGAACGAGATGATTGCCGAACAGTTTGAACAGGACTTCTTGGCTTACCGAGCGTCTCGTGGTACACAAGCATGGCTTGTTCCGGCCTATCGACAAGAACAAGGGTTGCGTAGCTCATTTATTGGCTATGGAGGACCACTACCTCTGCATGAAGTCATTGACGGTCGTACGGAACTAGAAACTAGTATCGAAGTATTACGTGAGCTTAAGACTGAAGTTGGCGCAAGTACTGTCCAAGGAACGCTTTATCCAGCTAATTATTGGCCTGAGTCGGCTCCTTCTGTTGAAATGGCAAAAACCACGATTGTGGATATCAATTTTACCCCAGAGGATTTGTTTCGAAGAGTAATATCAGGGAATTGTCGCACAGCCGTACGTAAAGCCGCAAAACATGAAGTACAGACACGCTTGTTGTCTGAAGATGATGACTACGAACAAATAGCAAGGCTGCTCAACCAAACACAGCGTCGAGTCGGGAGCTCTTATGTGACCAGTGTAGAGATACTCCGTTCAATCAGCACTCTTGCTGTACCGACAGTTACTGGCCAAACGTATGTTGCTGAGATAAATGATCAACCGATCGCTATGTCTACTGTTGTCAGTAATCGTAACGAAGCTTTTCATCTATTTAGCGGTTGGGACCGTGAATATGCAAATTTCTGTGCAGTTCAAGCGCTTCACTGGAAAAGTATTTTGCGAGCCCAAGAATACGGAGCATCTCGTTACAATATGGGTGAGTCGCATACTCCTGAACTTCTAGCTGCTAAGTTACGTTGGGGTGGTCGTCTTGTAACGGTGCCAAGACTAAGCTTGTGAGTTGCCGACGATACTCTTGGTCCAAGCTATAATTAATGGTCCGCGCTGGCGCTGTGCATAGTTGTCCTCTTGGACCTCAAAGTTGACGGCAGCATTACTGCCAATTGCTTGAATAAGTCGCATTTGTTGTTCGTAGACTGACTCGTCCAGATCACCCTCTGCGGGGAGCATGCCTTCGGTACAGGTAACGCCATTATCGGGTGAGTTGAGGCCTTTAGACGAAGCAAAGTGCCAATGAACGACACGTTTGCCAAGGCTTGGTACATTCGTAAAATCAGTTGCTTCTGGTCGCAGGTAAAGCTGGTCAGGTAGTTCTCCTCTTTGGTGAGCCCAAGCATACTGTAGCGAGCATAGAGCATGACAGACATCCCAGACGATTCCGACGTTATCTGGTAGTTCGTCAAAGTCGGCAGGACTTATGAAAAGTGGATCAGTTTCGTCACCATAATTGCCCACGGAGGGCATGTTCTCGAGGCCGAGCCATGTCGTGCTAGAGGAATTCCTACCTCGAAGATTAGATAATAGCTCCCCAATTCGAGAGCGTTCAGCAACTTGATCAAACTGACGCCATTCCGCAGCGGCTCGGATTCGGTTGGAATGTACGATGACCCCAGCTAGGCCATGATCACTGGCTCGCTGGTATGATTCTAGTAGTTTGGCTCGTACAGAGTCGTCTTCCATATAGTCGCTTCCATTCATAGGAAAGTGAAAAGTGACATTTTCGGCTCCGTATTGTGTGACAGCTGCTCCCACATTACGCCAGGTGTTTTGCCAGAGTTCTTCCTCTAAGTGGTCTTTATGGAATAAGACCGCCTCAACTGCCTCGTTACCATACACTCCTTGTGGTGGCATTTGCTCCAAGTCATTAGCTAGGAATGATAATGATGTCCTCATGTAGCCAACTTTTTAATAGTGTCGATCACATAGGCTTGCTCAGCAGGGCTTAAGCTCGGGTACATCGGCAAACTCAAGCATTCTGAGTAGTATTTTTCGGTATAAGGGAGTTCAGAACCCTTAGCCATATCTTGATAAAAAGGCTGCATATGAAGTGGGACATAATGTACCTGGGCAAAGATACCGGCTTCTCGAAGCTTCAGGTAGACTTCTTTTCTATTATCAACTTGAGCAACAAATAAATGATAAGCATTAGTATGTTCGGCATCATAGTTTGGCGTGCGGATGTTGCTGTATTCAAAGGCTTCTTGATAGGTTTGACCTATGTTCTGGCGTTGCGCAATGTTGGCCCCTATCCGTCCGAGCTGGCTTCTACCCAAGGCGGCATTAATTTCGCTCATACGGTAGTTAAAGCCAAGTTGATCAATCTGATAGCGCCATGGTTCTTCGTCTGCAACAACGTTGGCCCTATCCATAGCATGCGAACGTATTAGACGTAGTGTCCGGTCGAGCTCGGGCTGGTTGGTAGTTACCATTCCACCTTCGCAAGTTGTAATGTGTTTAGCTGGATGAAACGAGAAAACAGTGGCGTCGGCATATGCTCCGGATCCAACCGTCACCATTTCACCCCTATAGTTAGCAATTGCACCTAGGGCGTGTGCGGCATCTTCAATCAGCCATTTGCCTTCCTGGCGGCAAGTGATGGCTAACTCCCTGGCGTCTACTGGGTAGCCTGCAAAATCGACAGCAATAACTCCGGCGTATTTGTCTGGATTTGTCTGAATTTTATCGGCAACTACTTGACTGTCAATAAGAAGGGTGTCAGGATCAACATCTACAAATTCCACTGAGCCACCGCTGTAAAGAACAGCATTGGCGGTTGCGGCAAACGTTAGTGAAGGTATGAGAACGGTCTGTTCTGGAGTTATTCCTAAAGCGTGAACGGCCATATGTAAAGCGGCTGTTCCACTAGAGACACCAACTGCATAAGGTGCTTCAATAGTAGTGCCAAAGTCTGCCTCGAAATCCGTAATCTCAGAGCCGTTGGTGAGCATTCCTGACTGCAGTGCCAAAGTAACAGCTTCAATGTCTTCTGGAAGCATATCGTGTTTGGTGTAGGGTATGTTCATACTCACCCGCCTCTCGCTCATTTAACTAAACTTTACCATCAAATAGGAGGATTAGCAAAATCTCTCGCTCTATTAGGAGCACTACCCAAATGATATAATCACGCTATGGCATACAAAAAGATTGGACAATTTCAGGCGACCAAAAAGAATTTGCAAAAAGTAGCACACTGCTACGGTCACTCCGATTTTAGCTTCACTGCTGCTGACAGCGGCATTGAGAATAGCACGTTTATTATCAAAAGCGACATTACCTTTGTGGTGCGTGTCTATCGATATGCTAAGAAGAGCGATGATGACATCGCGCGCGAAATTGACTTTATGAAGACTCTCCGTGATGCAGGCATACTAGTACCAGCGATTATTCCGAACACTTCTGATGAATATGTGACGAAGATCACTATCGATGGCATTCTTTGGAGTGCTATTGCCATGGAATTTATCCCTGGACACCATCCCATCGAATACACGCCTAAAATTATTGACCAGCTTGCGGCTAGTCATGCTGCCATGCATAAGATTGGCATAGAATACGCCAAAGAAATTGGCGTTAAGCCCGTACTTAAGCTAGTGCCAGGTGAGTTTACTGATCATATTGACGATGATTCGCTCAACAATGAACGCATCAAGGCCCTTATTAGCCGTGCCAGAAATTATCAAGTTAAGCTAGACAGTACCTTGGCTTATGGCTACGTCCATAATGATTACGATATCGAGAACACCCTTTTTGACGACAAGGACAACTTACTAAGCATCTTGGACTTTGATGATTTAGTGGTCATGCCAGTAGCAGTGTGCTTGGCTTTTAGCTTGTGGTCGGTGCTTTTTGAAACTGATGAAACTACGCAGGTAAAGCGTTATATCGAAGTGTATGTTAAGAGCAGAGCATTAACACCCCTCGAGCAACTCCACATTCCTCGCGTCCTACTCTTCCGTCACTACGCCATCTCGTCACTCATGGTACTGGAAGGCGAAATGAATGAAGAGCTCCTTCAAAAATGTGAAGAAATAGAGACGTTACTGCTTCAATTGGTTAAAGATAACGCCATTATCGAGTAGTAGCGTATTGATTTTTCATAAGACTTATTGTTAAGTACCTATTGTAACTGTCTATAACGGGTAATGAGGAGTTTAAATTATGGCGCGAAATTGTAATGGATGTCTGGACCGACCTCTTGATGGCGGTGACTGTGAAGGGCTCGTACAGACACTAAGCGTAAATACAGGTATTGAAAACTATATAGTTCAGGTGTGTGCCAATGTTGAGCTGGTCGATATACCGCCACGCTTCCACGAGCTGGAGCATAATGGTACTGGTACCGTTGTTGTTCACCAGCCAACTGAGATTAGCCATGAACAAGCAGAAACTATTGCTCAAGGCTTTGATCTTTAACTGTTGATCTTACATCTCCTAAAAAAGACAGAACCTTAGTTCTGTCTTTTTGGCTAGAGGTGAGGGATGCAAACTTAGTGGCTCGGGAGTACAATGCCAGCTTGGTTAGCTACATCCATTAAATCTTTGTGCATACTGAGTAGTTTTTCTTCAAGGTTTGGTTTGTGTAGAGAGTCTTTAGCTTGTGGGTTCTCTTGAGAATCAGAGATCATGGAGTATATCTCTTTTATGTCATTCTCAAGAGCCTCTAGTTTTCCCTCGATAGGACTAATAACATCTTGAACGATTTGACGTATTGATTGTAGATCAACGTTGGATAAACCCATGCATTAATTTTAGCATATGAAATTGGCTGGGGATGAGGGATTCGAACCCCCGATCGCGGAACCAGAATCCGCTGCCTTACCACTTGGCCAATCCCCAATATGGAAATATTAACAGCGGTGATTATACCTAAAAGTGGAGGGGAATGCTAGGGCTACGGAATAATTTTCATATCTGGGTGTAAGGAGTGCTTACAGAGAAGCGTAAGCGTGATATACTGATCGAAACAGCACAGACTTATATTATGAATCCTCAAGAGAAAAATAATCCTTTGCAAAGTCCTGGCGACGAACAGGCGAGTGTATCACCTATTCAGCCGGGTGTAACCTATCAGCCGACACCGGTTGAGCCTCAGGTTACGCCACTGGATCCTGCCATGCAGCAACAGTCAGCCACAACAGGCACACCACCCGCCCAGCCACAGCAATATAGCAACCCATTCGCTGGGCAGCCGTTTATTAATCAGTCCAGCCAAGGACAAGCTGCTCAAGAACAAGGTGCTGTGCCTGGTCAACCACCACTTACGCCAACACCCGGTCAGCCTGTCGCACATACGTCGAAGTTTTCTAACCCAAAGACCACTAAGCGCCTGCTCCTGGCACTCGGTATTCTTTTGGGGTTATGTGTCATCTTGGCTATTGCCTATATCTTCTTGGTCTACATTCCCAACAAGCCTCAAAATGTCTGGAAAAC
>CAYLGV010000014.1:0-18960 GCA_964383395.1 uncultured Candidatus Saccharibacteria bacterium | reverse complement strand
TGGCGGACCCGGAGGGCAGAACTCCGGCAGCTCCACCACAAGAGCATCAGTGTAAGCTGGTGCTTTTTTGTTTGGTAGTGCAACATTTGTCTTAAAAAGCATAATCGACTACACTAAACGGCAGATGTCAAAAAGCAAAATAATTGCATTTGTGGTGGTGATGGTGCTCCTAGTGGGCGGCATTATTGGTGGTTCAACATTTTGGGTATTACGCAAAAACGCCAATGAGAACGCCAAGATAACATTTGAACAGGATAGCGGGACACTTGGAGCTTCCTCTGGCTCCGATAGTGTGTCACTTAATAGTGGGCAGGGCAGTGATAGTGGTGGCCTAAGCGTAAGTGGCGGCAGCGGTTCGGCAAATAACCTCGGACAATTAACGCCAAGTAACCTTGGCAGCGGTTCCAGTAGCGGCGGTAGTAGCAGCTCAAGCGGCAGCGGTTCAAATTCTAACAGTGCTGCCTCAGCTTTTGATACAAGTACCTTCAAGCAATACGACAAGTACAAAGACAACAAAGACGCTCTGTTTGCCGATGTACAAAAGGGCACAGGCGCTGAGCTTGGCAACAATATGAAAGCTGGCGTGTACTATCGTGGCTGGTTAACAGATGGTACGCTGTTCGATCAAACCAAGACTGACTCAAAAGGACAAAAGCAACCCTTCGTATTTACACAGGGTGCTCATCAGGTTATCCCTGGTTGGGAGCAGGCTGTGGCTGGCATGAAAGTTGGCGGCACTCGGCTCGTAATCGTTCCGCCGGCAATGGGCTATGGTACACAAGGGCAGGGTTCGATCCCGCCTAATGCTGTTCTCATTTTTGAAGTTCAGCTCGTAGCTGTTCAATAAATTGCCTACCCTTTACACTTGACGCTTGCGCGGCCCAGCGTATAGGCTGGTAGGTATGTTAGAAAAACCAAAACATGCCGTTAAAAAACTTTGGCCAGGGCATCAAGATCTGTCGGCTACTGATGTTGCCAAAGCTCGCGATTATATCCGAAGCTATTGGCATCGCTTAGAGCGATTCCACCCAAAAGATGACGAAAGCCTACTTGGTTTACCTAAGCCCTACTTAGTGCCGGCTTTTGAAGAAGGTCACGATTTTGACTTTAACGAGCTCTACTACTGGGATAGCTACTTCATGTTGCAGGGGTTGCTTGATGAAGAGCACAAAGTTCTCAATCTAGGCGTCCTAGAAAACTTCACCGCTCTATTCAAACGTCTTGGCTCAATCCCAAACGCCTCACGCACTTACCTTACTGGTCGAAGCCAGCCACCATTCCTGACGAGCTTCATATGGGACCTCTACAACACCTACGATCTCGATGACAAATGGCTGGCACAAAACATGGCCGTTGCCGAAGCAGAATACGAGGCTGTTTGGATGGGTACTAAAAAGCCAAATGCACGACAGGTGTATCGTGGCCTATCACGTTACTATGACATCAATGTCTTGCATGACCTTGCCGAAGCTGAAAGTGGTTGGGATATGACACCACGCTTCGGTCGCAAGGCACTAAACTACACGCCGATCGACCTGAACTCACTACTCTACAAATACGAAATGGACATTGCTAAGTTCTATCGTCATATTGGTGATGTACGTGGGGCAGCTAAATGGGAAGTAGCTGCAGAGCATCGCAAAGAAACTATGCATGAACTCATGTGGAGCAATCTGCGCGGACTGTATTACGACTATAACTATGTAAAAGAAAAGCGTGGCACCGTTAGCTCGCTAGCTGGCTTCTATCCGTTGTGGGCGGGCATGGTGACACCCGAACAAGCTAAGCAAATGGTCAAAGCCTTGAGGCGTTTCGAGAATCGCGGTGGCTTAGCTACAACTGATGTACAGCAGCTTAGCCAGTTCGTGCCAGGCTCAATGCCAACACAGTGGGCATATCCGAATGGCTGGGCACCACTCCATTTCTTAATCGTGAAAGGCTTACTGGCCTATGGCTATCGTGAAGATGCACAACGAATTGCTATGAAGTGGCTCAAGACGAATCTTAACTGGTTCAATCAAAACGGTGTGTTTCTCGAGAAATACAATGTTGTTGCACCTGACAAACCACCAGCGCGTGGCGTCTATCCATCACAAACCGGCTTTGGCTGGACGAACGGTGTGTTCGAATATTTCTGCAATGAGTTTATCGATAAGCGTAGCTGATACAATTAATTGAAATGACCGAAGATCAAGCCACTACTGAACTACCTTGCGCCGATAAAATTACTTACGAGAATAAACAAGCAGCTATAGGTGCTGCCGCCGCACTGGATTGGCAGCGAGGAGTAAGTCTTAAGGCTTACAAGTGTAGACACTGTGGACTCTGGCATTTATCTACTAACTACGCCTAGTGTAAGTCCTCACCTTTTACAATGGTCATGGTCAAAAAGTGTGTACGTTGTTATAACCGTGTACGCACGGCGTACTAACAACGTTATAACTTTATCGCACACAGCCTTAACGATATATCAGAGTTTGCTCTTTAGATTTACATAGCTATCTCTGTTATACTGATGCGGTGAACTACTTTGTAACAACCTCTATTGCCTACGTAAACGCAGAACCACATATTGGTTTTGCGCTGGAACTTATTATGGCCGACGTGCTGGCTCGTTCTGAACGTGCTAAGGGCATTCCAGTTTTATTCTGTACAGGAACCGACGAACATGGTGGCAAAATTGCCGAAAAAGCTGAAGAGCAAGGTCTTACACCGAAACAATTTACCGATAAAATGAGCCAAAGCTTCCTCAATGTGAGCAAGGCACTTAACCTTAGCAATGATCGCTTCATTCGCACTACCGATGATGGTCATGAACAGCGTGCTCAAATCATTTGGGAAAATCTCAAAAAAGATATTTATAAGGGCAAGTACACTGGTTGGTATTGTACTGGTGATGAAGCCTTCTTTACCGAGGCGGTTGTGAAAGAAAACGGTGGCGTATGTCCTAATCACAATCGTGCTTACGAAAAGGTTGAAGAAGAAAACTACTTCTTCAAGTTGAGTGCCTACGCGCCTAAGATTCTAAAGGCTATTGAAGATGGTTCATTCCGAATTATTCCTGCCACTCGCAAGCATGAAATCCTCAAAGTCATAAAAGATGGTCTTGAAGATATCAGCATTTCACGCCCAGCAGATAAGATCTCATGGGGCATCCCGGTGCCAGGCGACGACACGCAAGTGATCTATGTATGGTTTGAAGCATTGATGAACTATATCACCGTGCTTGGTTACCCAGAACATGAAGACTTTAAGAAGTTTTGGCCAGCTAATGTACAGGTGATTGGCAAAGATATCTTGCGCTTCCATGCTGCCATCTGGCCAGGTATTTTACTTGGTCTTGGCTTACCGTTACCAAAAACACTGTATGTACATGGCTTTATTACCAGCGAAGGCAAGAAGATGAGCAAGTCGCTCGGTAACGTCGTTCACCCGCAAGATGTGATCGATGAGTACGGCGCAGATGTGTTCCGCTATTATTTCCTAAGACATATCCCAAGCTACGAAGACGGTGATTTTAGTTGGGAACGCTTACATCGGGCTTACAACAACGAGCTAGGCAACGAACTCGGTAACGCCGTACAGCGCACCGCCGCTATGATCAAACAGTATGAGAATGGCATCATTGGCCATACGCCACCTTCCGAGCATGACCAGGCAGAATACCTGAAATCTCTTGAAGACTGTCGTTTTGACCGTGCTCTAGACCAAGTCTGGGAGCAGGTTCGTGGGCTTAATCAATACATCGACGAAGCAAAGCCATGGGAAATTGCTAAGTCTGATGACAAAGATCACTTACGCGAAGTCCTTGCCTACCAGGTAAGCTGCTTGCTCGAAATTGCCGAGATGCTGGCGCCATTCATGCCTGAAACGGCTGTGAAGATTCGCCATGTATTTGAAGAAGGTGTCGTCCGTCCGCTCGAAGGAACACTCTTCCCTCGTAAAGATAATCCACGCGCCGAAACGCAAGTAGGCTAACTATGGATAAAGCATATTTTGATCAAGCCCAGCAGGTGATCATGGGCGTACTTAAAGGTGTGAGGCCTGAACTCATGGAAGCTTACGGCACCATTGACTATGTTACTAAGGGTGACCAAACAGTAGTAACAGCACTCGATAAGAGCATTGAGTTAGATCTGCGTGATGCATTGCTGAAATTTGACCCAAGTACTGGATTGCATGGTGAAGAGCACGGTCAAGCAGGCAACAAAGAGACGTATTGGCTACTCGACCCGATTGACGGCACGGAGCAGTTTATTCGTGGTCTTCCTGGTTGCAAGAACTTGGTATGTCTCATGGATAAAGGTAAGCCAGTATGGGGTGTCACCTATTTCTTTGCTAAAGACGAATTGTGGTTGGCACAGGCAGGCAAGGGTGTAACTATGAACGGCCAGAAGGTTGAGATGCGCTGGCGACCATTGGAGCGCTGTTGGCTCGAGATGTCTGTTGATCTGTTTGACCAAGACCACGTCGAGAAGCTTCGAGCGCTTCGAGCGCAGATTGCAGGCTTCTCTATACGTATGGGTTACGATGCGATTGCGGCTGGTAAAGTCGATGGCATGTTCAACCTGAAAGCAGGTGGTGGGCCCTGGGATTACTGGCCACGTTACCTTATGCTTACCGAAGCTGGTGCAAAAATGGCCAATATCGGTAAAGACGATTATGACTTTGATGACAAAGACTTCCTTGTAGCGCATGCAAAGAACTTTGATGCGCTAATGAAGCTTGTAGCAAACTAGGCTTGGCCAAGAGCTTGTCTGATCAGCAATACATGTGAACCAAATAACTTAGTATCTAGTTCTGAGACAGGGAGCCAACCCGCGGTGAGTGCATCGTCGGAACCTTTCCAGGTACCATTTGGAAGCTTGTCTGCTTCTGCATCTGGAATGTCGAAACGGACTGCAGTGGTTTCAGGCCAGGCGTTGGCAGTTACGCGCAGATCGGCTAATGGACCAATGTAGGTGACGGCACAGGATGGGTTAAATTCTTCGACTGCCAAGCCTGTTTCTTCCTTCGCTTCTCTTAGGGCCGCTTCGACCCCGGACTCTTTGCCGTCGACAAAACCACCAGGTAAGGCCCAACCTGTTTTATCAGCACGCTCAATCAGTAGCACATGAGGCTCAGCTAAATCATGACGAACTACGATTGGATCGGCAGTGTAGTTTGGCCCCCAATTCCAGTAGAAACCCTTGCCTGTTACGACACCAATATCTGGGTCGGTCAGCATCATATCTAGCCATGGATGCAAAGGGCGTCCGTAGGCATCGATATGTAATCCTCGAGTGGTTAAGTCTTCGCGTTCGGGAATGGTGGGGACGGCACCTTTGGATGTGTCCCAAGGACCGTATGGTAACTGCAGTGGTTCGTACCAGGCGTCGTCATCTGTCCATAAGCGTTCAGTTCGGGCGGGGTAGCCTGGGTAGGTTCGCATGGCCAACTGTTCACGTAGCAGCATGAGGCTGCCGTCACGGAACCAGTCACCGTCCATGACTTCTGGGGTTTTTAGTATTTCGGTCATAACTGTTTTCCTTTCAGTAGTTCATCTATTGCTTTAGTTGCTTTCGTGAGTCTTTGTTTTCGTGTGCCAGTAGCAAGGAGATACGGCACATCTTGAGCCTCCAGGGCTTCAATGAAGCGTTGATGCATGGCGTGGCGGATATGTTCGCCATCGCGAATGCCATCTTGTTCAAACGGGATGTTTACATCGGTCAGAATGTATAGATCAGGCGTTGTGCAACCAAACTCAAGTGTTGCTTCTGAGGTCGAGCCAAGATAGCGTTCTTCCCATAGTTGCGTTGCAAAGGCGTTGGTATCACAGATGAGCAAGCCGTTTGAGCGCTTAGCCATATCGTCTTCCATACGCTGTTGCTCGCGGGCGATGTGCAAGAATTCTTCGTGAGTCCAGTCTATTTTTTGAAACTGTAGAGCTTCGGTATAGGTGCGACCAAACTCGGGGGCCCAGGGTGCTTTATAGTGTTTAGCAAGCGCCGTTGATAGTGTTGTGGTCCCTGTTGATTCGGCGCCAAGTACACAGATCCGAAAGCATAGGGCTTGTTTAACTTCGTCGCGTAGAAAGTCCCAGTTAGTTAGCAGGTCGCGGCGAATGTAGCGAGCTGAGATAGGGAATCGTTTCCTCGGTTGATCGACCATGATATGGTCGGCTCCCATACAGTCAGCATAGACTGGGCCGTATTCCTCAGAGCTAAAGACGACGTCTGGCGTGTAGCCAAGATACTCGGTTGTAAAGGCCGCCCATAGCTCTGAGTCAGTATCGGTGTCCAGATCAGGTATGGTCTGTACATTTGCTTTGGGGTGCATGGCTTGCAGCCAGGCAACTCGTTGTTCTGCCGGTAAGGTGTAGGCGGGGTTGTCGCAAACCAGTACATCGAGTTGGTCGACGCGCTCGGTTGCGTAGTCGATCAGGTAACTATGCCCTTTATGTGGTGGCCAAAACTTCCCGATCACCAGTCCCTTTTTCATCGTTTTCATGACGTTCCTTTCTGTAAGTTTTGAACCAGGTGCGTAGCCCCATGCTGGCGAGTACTAAGAAGACGAGGTAGAGCAGCGCGACAAATGGTACGCCTTTGTACCAGTACAGGCCGACAGCAATGACATCTACGATGATCCAGAGAATCCAGTTTTCGAGGCGCTTCTGAATCATGAGAACTTGCGCTACCAGACTCATTACGGTTGTTAAAACATCGAGTAGCGGTAAGGCGGCTGGCTCTGGGAACAGAGCGGGTAGCCAGATATTTACATTACTCATCACCCAGGTGCCGAGAGCTGTGAAGGCTCCGATTACACCGATCCAGAACAGATTCGTTTTGAGTGAATTGCGTTTGACGATTATGTCCTCGTCATCGTCCTTTGCCTTTCTTGCTTTGCGAGTGCGAGTCCAGGCATACCAGCCGATGAAGCCGGTTACAAAGTAGTAGCCCTGTTCAAACAAGTCGGCGTACAGGTTAAGTTGATAGAAGAGGATGGCAAATAGTACCACTCCTATAATGCCGACTGGCCAGTTCCAAATGTTCTTTCGAACGAGTAGATAGACACAGGCGAGGTTAAAGAGTGTTCCGAAGAATTCGATATAGCTCATCTGGTATCCCAGAATGGTAAAGAAAGTTGTATTAACATTGAGTAGTTGCAAGAGCTCGTTCATGGCGTTGCTCCTTTCGTGGGTTAAATATTGCTTGGTAACGGACGACTGTGTCGGCCGGACCCGTGTGCTTGCCTGGATCGTCGCTGAGCTTAACGGTGTAGGCATCATTGCCCGTCAACGTGTCTTTCACGTGTGTCAACTTCATGACTACGTTAAGTGCGGTCAGTCCGAGGTCGTTAGTAAAGTTGGTTCCGATGCCGTATGGGTGTTGCTTGCGGCCATCGAAGCATTCGTGAATCAAGGCGACTTTGCCCATATTCAGGCTGTCGCTGAACAGGGTGGTCTTGGTATTGGCGTCGATGCCTTGTGCTTCGTAATGTGCAATGGCTTTCTCGCCGTATTCGACTGGGTCACCTGAGTCGTGACGAGTGCCGCGGTACTTGGCTGTGCGCTCTGGCGTGAAGTCTTCGAAGAAGAAGTCGCTGCCGAAAGTGTCACTTAAGGCGATAGCTAGTTCGTCACCGTAAAAGTCGTACCAATCATCTAGCATATTGCCGTGAGAAGCACGGATATCTTCGCCTCGGGCATCGGCCAAGCCGGCATAACCCATAGGTAGTTCGTGTGCGAAAGTGCCGATTGGCTTAAGTCCTAAGGTATTGGCAAGAGCAACGTTGCTGGTGCCAACCAAGTTCTGAGGGCACTCCTGCTGCAAGCGTTCAACAACATGCTTCTGCCATTTAAGTGAGAAGCGACGGCGGGTACCGAACTCGGCAACTTTGATGTCTGGGTTAGCTTGTAGGAAAACTATTTTCTCGCTCAGGCGTCGGTCGCCTTCGTCGTAAAGAGCCAAGACATCGATGCCGTTAGTGCGGACATAGTTTTCAAAGTACATCTCGTTGACTTCACTCATCACAACCGTTTCCCAGAAAGTGGTCATAGCCCACTCGCCAGTGGTGTTAATAGCGATGTCATTATCGACTTCGACAACGTTGACTTTGGGAAGAGGAGTCTCGGCAATATGTGCCAAGTAATCGTCGGTAAACATACGATCACCAGCAGCGTTGGTCAGGGTAGCTAAGTAATCTAGCTCAGCTGGTGCGAAGCCGCGCTCAGCGATGGCAGTGAAGTGATCCTGAACCTGCTCAACCGTTAGGTAATCTAGCAAACGCTGGTTGCCACGGTTCTTAAAGGTAAAGGTAACTTCGGCATCAGGCTCAACTTCGTGCACAAACTGGCTCATTGTTGGCTTGTAGTAGTCAAGGCCGGCGGTCAGATAGGTTTCTTCAAGCTCTGGTCCGTAGACTACTGGTGATTGTATTGTTTCCATAATATTCTCCTTCATTCCTTCTTCTTTAAGCTGCTACCTTCTCAAGATGTCGAACCACTTCGTCGGTGGCGGCAAATTGGATGCCAGCTTTTTCCATCTCGGTGATGGCTTGTAGGCCGGTCTCTTGTGCGACAGGGTGAGTCATGTCAACACCTACGACTACGTTCAGGCCAAGCTCTCGCTTAAGGTCAAGCGCGGTTGCCTTTAGGCAGTAGTCAAGGGCTAGGCCGCCAAGTACTACATTGCGAATGCCTTGGGCTTCAAGCCATTCAGGTAAGCGTTCAAAACGCTTGTTAAAGCCGAGGAAGCCGGTGTAACTGTTGTCCTCGTCACCTTCGCCAAGTGGGATGAAGCCTTTGTAGAAGCGTTCAGTTGTATCAGGCACGATTATTCCAGGGTGCAATTCTGCGCCAGGAGTACCAGCAACACAGTGGCGAGGCCAGGTGTTGACATAGTCAGGTTCATCGGCAAAGTGGCCAGTCTCAAACGGGTGCCAGTCTTGTGTGGTAAAGGTTGGCAAGCCTCGCATAGCGAATTCACCAAGCAGGCGATTAACTGCTGGTACGATACGCTCCCCTTGGGGAACAGCTAGCTCGCCAAAACCGGTTACACCTAAGCGATCACCCTCGGTGGCAGGCATAAAGCCGCGTTGTGCGTCGATTAGTCCAAATGCGTATTCTTTTGTGTTCATAATAGTCCCCTTTATTAGTTATTGTTAAAGCTACACTAAGTAACTTGATTGCATAGTACATCTTACTTAATGTATTGTCAACACTAAGTTTATTTGCTATACTGAATAACAGATAAGAAAGGAGAAAGCTATGGCAGGACCACTACATACCGTATGGGTGAGGCACGGTGAATCTGAACATAATCTTGCGGTGAGGGCAGATAAACTCGGGCTTAAGGATTTGATACCACCTGAGGTGTATGCACGACCAGACTGGGAGCATCCGTTGACGCCACGCGGCCATGAACAAGCACAGGCCGGTAACGAGTGGCTTACTGACGAATATGGCGATCCAGAGGACTTCTTTGATGCATTCTTGTGTACAATTGCCCTTAGGGGTAGGCAGACAGCGGGTCACTTGGCACCGAATGCAATGTGGCGTAAGCACGATGCAATTCTTGAACAAGACTGGGGTGAATACGGCATGATCCCTTACTCTGAGCGCCAGCAACGTTTCGCTCACACAACACGTATGCGAGAAGCGGCTAAGTTCTTTGCACGTCCAGATGGCGGCGAGTCACCATATGACCAGCTGTTTCGAATGAGGGATATACAGAGAACGCTTAATAAAAAGTATGTTAATAAACGACTGCTCTTAGCAGCACATGGGGGCACGCTCATGATTGCACGATATATGAACGAGCATATGTTGCCCGAAGAGTTCCATGAAGTCGAAAGAGACCCAGCGCAAACCCTTGGAAACTGTGCCATCCTGGAATACAGCCGTGTTAATCCATACGATGATAAGGACATTGCCCCGTTCAACCGCTGGCGACGTATTACCCAGCCCGATGATCCTACGGCCTCACCGTTTGGTGGCGAATGGTGTGAGCTTCCTGGTAGGAGAGAATATAGTGGTCACGAACTACTGGTGCAGGCCGCAGCCTTTCCGCCACTCATTCCGGATGAGATATTTGATCAGATTCCACTCAAAGCTGATGATGGTAGAGAATTACCAAGAAGCTAGGGCATAAAGTGAGCTTCGACGTCTTGCGAGCTAATTGGGATCCAAACCACAGGCGACTGTAGTCTTAAACGCTCACGGGTATCGTCGTCAACTTCACCAACTATCGCCAGACCGGCGTCGGCGTCGATCATGCTGTTATTGCTATAAATGCGATGGCCATTGTTTAGGCCGAATGATTCAAGGGTATCAACCCGGAGCGGTTTAAAGGCAAAGGCGCTAATCTCATCAGTAGAAATTGCTGCCATTTGCAGATTATCCTGTGAGATGACAGGAGCATAGAGATAATCACAGCTCATAACAGTAGTGAAGCGGTCAAGCTTTGCATGGGCGTTGAAACGTTCAGTGATTCCATTTACTCGGGCGCGTTGTTCTTTGAGGGATGACCTGCGAAAACGGGTATCACGGAAGATCTGTCTCATTTGATCTGAGCCAACCTCAAGCAGTCCAATAAGGTCCTCGACATCAACTGGCTTTACGCCCTCACCTTCGTAGTCAACCATGTCAATTACGAGATCACTGGCAGCCATTATGTAGTACACACTGTAGTCATGGGCACGAACACAAGGGCCAACCATGAACTCTTCGGCATCGGTATGTCGCTGAACCTCGAACTCAACAAACAATTGTGGCCCTGGTTTTGGGGTCAAAAACAGTTCAGCAAGGTCAGTCATGACAGTTGGATCAATCTGTCCTGGTAGGCACACGCCAACAGTACTGATGTCTTCATCCTCATCTTCGAGCTCTTCTAGAAGTTCTTCCTTGGTCATGTAGTCAATGTCGGCCGGGTCAGATATGTAAACTTCAGAGAATTTACCCCACTCGGTTTGCACATGGGTGTATGCAGGATGGACATCACCGTCAGGCAGGGCATTTGGCGTAAAGCCGTTTCCTGAAAAGTGAAAATCAACGGGGAGGCCTGCCAACGCTATATTCAGGTCTACTAGTGAGTCATCGGTGTTCTCTAGAATCTCAACAAAGTCGTCTCCAGATGCTAAAAGCTCACCAATTTGGCCGGCTAGCAGAAAGATACGGTCCATGAGTTCGCCAGCTTCTCTGACGGCCTCAATGTTCGCAGTGCTTACACTGTCTGGTCTATACATCTTGTTGACTGTACATCAAAACAATGTGATTACAAAGCAGTAGCGTCTTGTTAATCGAAGCTGCGTGACAGCGCTTCGAGCGTGGTCTTGTTGAAAGCGTAAAGCCGGGCAGGGCGGTGAGCGCCTTCACGGCGCATTTCGCTGGTTTCGTGGATGAGATCAAGACTTAGGAACTTCTTGCGGAAGTTACGCTTGTCGAGGGGCTTGCCAAGAATAGCCTCGTAGGCGGCCTGAAGCTCAGACAAAGTGAAAACGGGGTCGAGTAGGGCATATACTGCATTGGTATAGGTAATCTTTGATCGTAAACGGTCATGAGCATATGTAATGATCTTGTCATGATCATAAGCCAACTTTGGTAGGCTATTAACAGAGAAGAACTGAGGATTCTCGGTGGTTTTGCTACCTTCTGGTACCAGGTCTTTACCAAGACCCATATAGGTTACTGATACGGCATGGCCACGTGGGTCACGGGCGACCGTATCGAAGGTGTAAAGCTGTTCAATCAACTTAAGTTTGCTCACCTCAAGGCCGGCTTTTACCTGGAGTACGCGCGTTCGAGCATCGTGAGTAGTTTCACCTACGGGGTTATAGCCACCAGGCAGCGCCCACTCACCCTTAAAAGGGTCTTTTAGACGTTCAATAAGGAGTACAAACAATTCATTATCGATTAACTGAAAGATGACATTGTCGACAGTTAAGATAGGGGCTTCGTAAACACTAGACATAACTCATATCTTACACTAAGTCTTGGTTTAGCCCCAGACTGCTTCGTTCATGAGATCAGATGGCATGCGCCAGTCGCCACGAGGGCTGAGGGCGGCGCTACCGACTTTTGGCCCGTCGGGCATAGCTGAGCGCTTAAATTGGGCAGTGGTAAAGCGGCGGGTAAAGACATTCAGCCACTTGCCTACTTCTTCGGCCGTATATTTGTCGGCAAAGGCTTTTTCGGCTAGGTAGGCGATCTTTGGCTTGGCATCACCCCAGCGAATCAGCTGATAGAGGAAGAAGTCATGCAATTCGTACGGCCCAATGAGGTCTTCGGTTTTCTGGCTAATCTCACCTTCCTTGGCTTTGGTTAGTTCAGGTGAGATTGGGGTGTCGAGAATGTCGAGCAAAATGTCCCTCGGAGCATCGTCGGCATGTGTTTCTGCGATGTAGCGAACCAAGTGTTGTACCAGTGTTTTAGGCACTCCGGCGTTCACGTTATAGTTGCTCATCTGGTCGCCGTTATAGGTACACCAACCCAGCGCAATTTCGCTTAGGTCACCAGTGCCCAGCACAATGCCACCTTGCTGGTTGGCTTTGTTAAACAGAATGCTGGTGCGCATGCGGGCCTGGGTGTTCTCGTAGGTTATGTCTTGTTCTTCGCCGTCGTGGCCGAGGCTTACGAACATTTCGGCAGACAGTTTGTCGATAGGTAGTACCTCGTTCGTTATACCGTACAGAGCCGCCAGTTTAGTGGCGTTGGTCTGGGTTCGCTCGGAGCTGGCTTTGCCCGGCATGGTGTAGGTGTACACCACATCTTTAGGTTTCTCACCGAGAATCTCGGCGCTGCGAACCGCTACGAGGAAGGCAAGGGTTGAATCAAGCCCACCAGATAGGCCAAGGTGAACCTTTGTATGCCCCACGGCCATCAAGCGACGGGCCAAGCCATGAGCCTGAATGTCGATAATTGACTGCAGGCGTTCGTTGCGCTGGTCAATACTTTCGCCAGCAGGCAAGAATGGGTAAGGGTTGGGGCGTGGCTCTGGTTCGAAATCGGCTCGCTCCACTAGGGTTTCGACAGCAATGCCACCGAGCTTGTTAACAAAATTGGTGTCGCGGAGGCGATCATGCCTCAGGTGATCAAGGTCAATGTCGGCAGTGGTGAGGCGGTGATTAGGCGTAAAGGGTGCTCGCTCAGCGAGAATGCTGCCGTTTTCGGCAATCATTTGGTGGCCACTCATTACGATGTCAGTGGTTGATTCAGTCCAGTCACAGCCCGCATAGGCGTAGGCACCCATGGTGCGCTCAGTGGCCATCTCCACCAGATTGCGTCGCTTTGATGGTTTGCCAACCCGTTCAGGTGAGGCAGATGGATTAACAGTAATCATGGCACCATTGTTGGCCTGCTCGATATGTGGTGAATTTAGAACCCATAAGTCTTCGCAGATCTCTACGCCAGCCGGTACACCTGCGAGGTCAAAGAGTAGATCAGTGCCGAAGGGAATATCACCATTTGGGCCTTTGACTGTAGTCGATGGCTGATCCCAGGCTTTAAACCAGCGCATTTCGTAGAATTCGCTGTAGGTAGGCATGTTTTGCTTAGGCACAATGCCCTTCACTTCGCCCTCGGCTAAAACAGCCGCACAGTTGTAGAGACTATTGCCAACGCGGTAGGGCAAGCCAACCACCATGGCGGTCTTGGTATTGGCAGTTTGCTCAGCTAGTTCAAACATGCCAGCCTCAGCCTGGCTGAGTAGGCCGTTTTGTTGCACGAGATCACCCAAAGTATATCCGGTGATACTTAACTCGGGGAAGGTGACCAGGGCAGTACCTTGGTCAACGGCTCCGTCATATAGTTCAGAAATAGCTGCGACGTTAGCTTTAACATCTGCCAGATGCACCTCAGGGCAGGCAGTGGCGAGGCGGAGATACGTTTCGGTAGGGTCAAACGTTTCCATAATTCCCTTCTTTCTTAGTGTTTACTTGACAATAAGTACATACACAATGTACATTATGTATTAGTAAGTGTCAATAGCACACTAATTAACACGAAAGGGGCAACCTATGGAAATTGCTGTATATGGGGGAACCTTCAATCCACCTACTATCGCTCACGAAGCTGTTATTGAGGCTTGTCTGACGCGACCTGATATTGATGAAGTCTGGGTGATGCCCAGTGGCGAACGAGCCGATAAAGCCTGGCAGACAACTAACGAAGACCGCCTTGCCATGCTTGGCTTGGTAAAGCAGACACGCTTTGGTAACAACGATCGGTTACAAATCATAACTCACGAGCTGGATGCTCCAGGTGCTACTGAGACCTGGACTACAGTGCAGGAACTTGCCAGGCAACATCCAGAGGATACACTTCACTATGTTTATGGAGCTGATAGTTACCTAGATATGCCAAATTGGCGGAACGGACTGGTGCTGCAACGGGATACAAACATGCTGCTCATTCCCCGTGATGGTTATGTGATGCCCGAAGAAGACGAGCAATTAGCTCACTTAACTCTCACAATTCCTTGTGGAGCGGTATCTTCAACGGGTGCACGTCTGGCGGCAGCTGAAGGTAGACCACTTGAAGGAGTGAATCCCACGGTTGCTCGTTTTATTCTGCGTCACGGCTTGTATCAATACGATACAATAGAGTAAATGGAGTTTGTTGATACCCACTGTCATATTCAGGAGGCAATTGGACCCTCGACTACCGAAAATGGTGAGGCCGCCTTTGTTCAGAACAAATGGGCAAATGCTGATTGTGTAGATCCCCAACCTTTGATCGACGAAGCTATGACAGCTGGCGTGACGCGACTGATGCTCGTGGGTTGTACGCTCGACGATAGTAAGCTCGCCCTAGTCCTTGCTGGTAAGCAACAGCGTTGTTGGGCAAGTATCGGGATTCACCCACATGAGGCTAAAGCCCATTTAGACCCTGAGACGCAGGCGAGCTTTGCAGCTTTAGCCAAAGATCCAAATGTGAAAGCAGTGGGTGAGTGTGGTCTCGATTACTACTATTCTCATTCGTCAAAAACAGATCAGATTACGCTGTTGGAGTTCCAATTACAGCTTGCTCAAGATAACGATTTGCCGCTGATTTTTCATGTTCGTGAGGCATTTGCTGATTTTTGGCCCGTTTTTGACAATTTCAAGGGCCTCAGAGGGGTTATTCATAGTTTTTCGGCTAGCATACAGGATCTGGAGCAGGTCTTGTCTAGGGGCCTGTATGTGGGCCTAAATGGCATTATGACGTTTACGAAAGACGAGGCTCAACTGGCCGCGGCCAAGGCGATTCCTCTCGAGTCAATGCTACTTGAAACCGATGCCCCCTTCTTGACACCTGCCCCTGAGCGTGGTACAATCTGCAAGCCTAAGCATATTGTGCTGACGGCGGAGTTTTTAGCAGGCCTAAGGGATGAATCGATTGAACAGATCGCAGAAAGTACGACCCGAAATGCCTGCAATTTATTTGGTCTAGAATAGACCACAAATAACAGAGGTAAAAGAAGGAAACAATGTCACTCTTAGGAACCATTTCACACAGTTTTGAAACTATAGCTGAAAGTATCACTGGTAGCCCAGAATCAGCTCCAGAAGTTTACGGGCGACGTGTTGGTGAACTAAGAAAAGCAGCTCATGGCGCTGCACATCTTCCTACAATCGACATTCCTAAGCAATCTGTTACCCAGCAATTATTAGAACAAACTCCGACGTCCCCTCTTAACACGGTTGACTATGTTCCTGCTCAGCCACAACCTGAGATAGCAGCTCCTGTTGCTTTTACAGATGAAACCTTTACTACTGCCGTACCAACTGATGGTAGTCTCGATGCCAATCGAATCCGCGCTCAACTCGAAAGCATTCGATTTGCTCAGATGGATGCCCAGGCTCTCGTAGAAATGGCTGATAGGAGCCAAAACTAATGCTACAAAAGCTATTTCACGGCGTTGCGAGTCAGCGAGCACAAGATCGTGACGCTGAATTGTACCGTAATCTGATTCGCCACGAAGCCAAAATCGGTGGTGAAGTGTTTGGAGCAATTCCAGCAGGCCATCGACGTGAGTTCTTCTGTCTTGACCGTCACACCTGGGTATGGCACGAAGAGTGGGTTGACCAGAACGGACAGCAGCAGATTCGTACCACTCGTTACGATGTACGGCCTGATGGCTTGTTGAAGTCGCAGGGTGGTAGTTATCAAAAGGTTGGCAACGAAGAAACAATCCGCTTTAAAAAGGCCGTCCGTGTTTATGTTGACCGTTTGAACCGCGAGATGTACAACAACGCCATTACCGCCTAGGTATACAAGGCCATTGTGATAGTGTGAGAGATATGGCCAAGACACATTACTTTGATTATGCAGCTGCGACACCACTTGACCCAGTGGTGCTAAAGGCTATGGCGCCGTATTTCACGGATAAGTTTTACAATCCCTCAGCTCAGTATTTAGCTGCTAAAGCAGTGCGCAAAGATGTCGAGGCTGCTCGTGCACAAGTGGCTCAAGTGGTTGGGGTTCGTCCAAGTGAAGTGGTTTTTACGGCCGGCGGTACAGAAGCCAATAATCTGGCAATTCAAGGTGTTTTGGCGTGTTCTCCAGGTTCCCATATGGTCACCACAGCTCTTGAACATGATTCAGTGCTAGCGCCTATGCGCGTTATGGCCGAAAAAGGCTGGAAGCTTAGTGAAGTTACACCAAAGGTAGATGGGGTTGTTGACGTTGCTTCGATTTTGTCGGCAATCACCGATGATACGGTGCTGGTAAGTGTGATGTTTGCCAACAACGAAATTGGCACAGTACAGCCAATCAAAGATATTGCTGCTGGCATCAAACGTGTTCGCGAAACACGTATCAAGTCCGGCAACACTAAGCCCTTATATTTTCATACTGATGCCTGCCAGGCAGTGAATTATCTCGATATACATGTTCACCGACTAGGTGTGGACTTGATGACTCTTAACGGAGGTAAGATTTACGGACCAAAGCAAAGTGGGGCCTTGATTGTGAAAAATGGAACAGTGCTAGAGCCATTGGTTCATGGTGGCGGCCAAGAGCTAAACCGACGTAGTGGTACCGAGAATGTAGCCGGCCTTATTGGTTTTGCAACAGCACTGACTATGGCAGCCGAAAGTCGCAAACCTGAAGTTGAGCGTCTTCGGGATATTCAAACAATATTTATTCATGAACTGAATTTGAAACTACCCCAAGTAAAGGTAAATGGTTCACTCAAATACCGATTACCAAACAATATTCATATTACGATCCCAGGTGCCGATAATGAGCGCCTTTTATACGCTTTGGACGAGGCTAATATCCAGGCGGCAGCTGGCTCGGCTTGTAGCGCTAGCAAAGATGAGGCTTCACATGTCTTACATTCGCTTGGTCTATCTGAAGAAGAGGCTCGGGCATCATTACGTTTTAGTATGGGTCGTGGGACGTCTGAACAGGCTGTTTTAACGGCAGTGGAAACACTAGCTAAACTGACGTAAATTGGTATACTGGTTACTAGATGTAACCATAACCATGTTAAAGACAAAAATAAGACATTACTTTTCCTGGCAGCGTATTGCGGCATTCCTGAGTCTGGTATTCCTCATTGTTGTGAGCATGCAACACCCACTGAATGCTCAAGCGGTGACCGAAGGTTATAACGCTGACCTCAGTTTACAGCGGGGTATGATTGTTATGCTCAAGAAGGATGACCCCACCAAAGTAGAGCTGGTAACTACCGAGACAGGTGAACAAATGCGGGGCGTGGTTGTAGCGGCTAATGATGCACCGCTGACTTTGGCCAATGCCGGACAGCGGGTGTTTGTTGCCACTAATGGCCGTTATGACGTTTTGGTGAGCACTCAAAACGGACCCGTTAAAGCTGGCGACTATATAACCGCTTCAGCAGTCTCTGGCATCGGTATGAAGGCGAGTGAAAAAGAAGCTTACATTATTGGACGAGCTATTACTGACTTTGATGGCAAAAAAGATGTCATTGGTAACAACGACGTCAAAGATAGCGACAACAACAAGATAAGCGTAAGTATCGGGCGTGTTCAAATGGATGTTGGTGTGGCCAAAAATCCACTACTAAAAGCAACTGAGCCTAATGTGCCGGCCGTTCTCATGAAAGTAGCTACATCGATTGCTGGTCGACCGGTTAATCCATTCCGTGTTTACATGGGTGTTTTAGTGTTTGGTATCTGTACGGTTGTCGCGGGTATCCTCATGTATGGTGGGGTGCGTAGCGGCTTGATATCGATTGGCCGTAACCCCCTAAGCAAAAAATCGATAATTCGCAGTATGTTTCAGGTGATCATAACTGGTCTAATTGTTTTCATTACAGGAGTTTTTGGGGTATATTTAATACTAAGAGTATAAAGGTGGGAACGTATACATGGAACTTTGGGGGGTAATAGCGATACTGGCGAGTCTATTCGCTACGACTTTAGCCTTCATCTACGTTGCCGTTCAGCTTAAAGATAACGGGGGTGGCAAGAGCCATAAAGGCAAGGGCGACTCAACAACCGAGCTGGCCGAGCAGGATGTAGAACACATTTTCAATGATGAGTTCCGTGAAGAGCTACGAAACCGTGGTCGCTTGCACTTCGAGAAAATTATTGGTGAAAACGCCATGTTCTTGCAGCAAGACCTTCGTCTTACGACCAGTCAGCTCAACGAATACATGAAGAGCGAGATTACGCAGAAGCTCCAAGAGGAGTTTACGAAGTACGAAGAATCTATCACTGACGCTAAGCAAATGGCTATTGAGTCAATCAGCAAGACTCAGGCGACCATTGAAGAACAACGAAAAGTTATGGGTCAACAGCTTGCACAAGAAGTGGCGAACGAGAAGATCCGTATGATGAAGCACTTCGAAGACAATATGGCAGATATTGTGAACCACTATGTCTTAGCAGCCATTGGTAATCAGATTGACCTTAACGACCAGCTTGAATACGTGTTAAACGAGCTTGAAGAAAACAAAAAAGATATTCTCGAGGACATAGCCAATGGCAGTTGATCAGTCTGAGCTACAACTGCCG
>CAYLGV010000013.1:0-19124 GCA_964383395.1 uncultured Candidatus Saccharibacteria bacterium | reverse complement strand
GTCACCCGCACCAAAAGAAGACCGTCACGCTTAGACTCGTGGCGGTTTTCTTTTGGTTCTTGGGCTAACCAGATTCAAGCTAAAGAGTTTGGCGAAGCGAGGACGCGCGCAGAAGCTTGCTTCGAGCACGCCACAGTGGAGGAGCGGAGCGATGTCGAGGAGGCTGTACAGACGATGCCTAAAAAAACTTTCATGATCTTGGGTTTATTGTTTATTGATCGAGCATACGGTTTAAATTTCGTCCTTAGAAGTAGACTTCATGAGACAATATGCGCAGTTTTACGGATTGAATTGGTGGTTTCATCCTCTGGGTAAAGATCTGACAAAATTAGACAAGGTATTTAAGCATTAGGGCTTATAATACTAATAGTGACACCTAATAAAACACAAATTGTATACAAATTGGATGGCATTAACGCTGATGATGGCGTAGATATATTTGAGATTGCTCCCGTGCTCATGCAATTCGGTGAGCTAATAAAGTCCGCAAATGATGTTCTCGGATCAGACAGTAAGATTGATGTCAAGGTGCGACCATTTCGTGAGGGATCATGGATTACAGATTTTGTAATTCACCAGTCTACGGTGGAAACACTACTAACTCACTTAAGAAGTTCAAATGGTCACGAACTCATAATATTACTGAGTCTCCTTGGCCTGAATATTCAAACAGGAGTCACTGGTGTCGCTGCTATAGTCAGGAAGACCAGGGGTTTCGTTAATAACTACCGAAAAAATGATGATGAGACCGTTACTTATGTTCAGCCAGATGGAACTGAATTTACAGTAACTCTTCCCGAGCACAAACTAGTGCAATCACCATTAGTTCAAGTTAACTACTACAACTCAGTCATTATGCCATTAGAAAAATTTCCTACTGCAACTTCTGTTGATGTGCAAGTTGGAGATAATGATGAGGTCCAACGGTTTACCAGCCAAGATAAAGAAAGCTTTGATACCTATGCCCAGCAAGAATTACTGGAAGATGTAGAAGACAACGTAAGTACAATGAACGGTGTTTATCTTAAGCCCAAAAGAGGATCGTATTCAGGCGAAGAAAAAGCCTACTCGTTTGTGATGGGTGAGTCGAATATTCTATGGCCAGTAACTATGGAAGATCAGGTATTTTTGGAGAAATTGCGTTCTGGCGATATTAGGCCTTACTCTGAGGATGTATTAAGAGTCAATCTTGAGATACGTCAGAAAAAAGACTCCGCAAACAGGCTTAATGCCCACTATGCAATAACAGAGGTTCTCGAGTATATCCAGTACAATAAGCCCCAGCAGATACGCCTGGATACTAATGATCATTAGGGGGAATAGTTCGGAACTACTAAGCTTTATCTAGTACACTACTTTTATGGAATTATACATAGCTGTGGTTTCACTACTCTGGGTTATTGGTGTGCTCACCTTACAGCGTTTCGACTCCACGGATAGTGACTTTGCTAAAGCCACCGCACTGTATACGTCTACTGTTGACGGTGTAATGAATATGGAACAACTAGCAATAAATTCGGCTAAACCAAGAGGTGCAGTAATAAGATATCTGAAGTTCTTGATTACTAAGTCTAAGCGTACGGATAAAGGCGGTCTAAAAAAATCATTAGAATATTTTAACCAAAGCAATAGTTTGAGATTCTTTTATTTAACAACTTTGATTTTAATTACAGTTTTAGTTCCGGTGCTGCACCAGATTGACTTCACAGGTTTTCCGCTAACTGTAAACTTTACCAAAAATAGTATCCTACTAATCATCATTATATTTTTTGCCATTTTGTCCGTTTCAATTGAAAAGATGTTACGTGTGCTTGCAGATAAGTATTATCCGATTAGCTATCAATTGAAGGAATAATAAACCTTTTGCTTCTACTGGTTGACCCATATCATTATACTTTCGCTAATAATGCTGCACTAATAAACCTCCACACAAACCCTCACCACCCATCACCTATATCTTCTCCCAAGCTTTAGATATACAATACAATCAGTAAAATCTAAGCTCTAAAGGAGTTTACATCGTGGCAAAGAATAACAACCAATACCCAGCAACTCTCACTATCGACTATCCAAAAAAGCTTGATCGAGTCAGTACGTTCTTTCGTTTGATCTGGAGCATCCCAATTCTGATTCTTGTAGGCATCTTAACGTCATCTGGTGTCAGCACGTACACTGATGAAGCTGGCCAGATGGTGACTCACAGCGGTGGTGGTATTGCAGGAGCGCTCTTTGCAGCTACCTTACTTATGATTCTATTCAGGCAACGCTACCCACGCTGGTGGTTCAACTTCAATCTAGAGCTTAATCGCTTCACAACAAGAGTTGGGGCATATTTGTTCTTACTTACAGATGCCTATCCATCAACCGAAGATGAACAATCTGTACATCTAAACTTGGAATACCCAAATGTTAAGGAAGACTTAAATCGATGGCTGCCCCTCGTTAAGTGGTTCCTGGCAATTCCTCACTATTTTGTATTGTTTGTACTCGTAATAGCTGCATTCTTTGCCACAATTATTGCGTGGTTTTCGATCTTGTTTACTGGTACCTATCCAAAAGACTTATTCGACTTTGTGGTTGGTGTTGGCAGGTGGTCATTGCGCGTGACAGCCTATGCATTTTTGCTCACAACCGACGTGTACCCTCCGTTCAGCCTAAAGTAATAAAGTACCAAACGTACTTTTAGTGAAAAACCTTACATACTGTTGCTGTCTACCAGTCTAGAATTATTACATGCAAACGTAATACGAACGGGAGACAATCATGATGAATATACTGGCTTGGATAATCTTCGGTGCACTGGCAGGGTGGATCGCATCAATAATTATGAAAACCAACGCCGAACAAGGAGCGATAGGCAATATTGTTGTCGGAATCTTGGGTGCGTTCATTGGCGGCTTTGCTGTTCGCCTACTTACGGGCAGTGATGTTAATGGGTTCAATATAGTTAGCCTCATTGTTGCAGTTATTGGAGCTGTAATTCTACTAGCAATCTATAAGGCAGTTCGCGGTAGATCAAATGGCACAACCATCGAACCGTAAGCTAACGCACATGATATATAAATAGGTAATACGTTTTATAGCACTATGGCTTATTAAAAAACTGTTTGGGAACGATCGCAATATACCTGTTAAAAGGTAGTGTGAACAGATAGTCGGTAGTCTACATGGCTTCCGGCTTTTTGGTGTTCTTTTTACTTTTAGACTAGTCATACGCCTGCTACGCGCTATAATAATCCAGGTTAAGCAATAATAATCAATCCAAGGGGAGACAGACATGGTCACAGGATATTGCGTGAAGTGTAAGGAAAAAGGCGTTGAATTGTCAGCACCAGAAGTAGTACAGACTAAGACCGGTGGTTACATGGCCAAGGGCAAGCACGAAAAATGCGGTACAACCGTATGTGCCATGATGTCTAAGGACAACGCCGAAAAAGCCGTAGCAGACGGCGCAACAAAGTCTTACTAGGTTAACTTGTAACTTAACTGACATTAGACTAAAAGCCCCTTTCTTAGGGGCTTTTTGCTTGGACAGATAAAAAAATCAGCCCCTGAAATTAACAAATGACGGCACATGCTAACACAGACATTGAACAATACTTCAAAAAAGTGTTATTGTATCAGCAAAGAGGAGACAGTAATGGTAAAACTACCTAAATTCAATAGTTCAGAGCAAAAAATCATTAAAGAGTTCGTTCCAAGTGACTATGATGCAGCCTTGAGCGCTGGTCGCATTATTGTGAGAGCAGATAACTATGGCAGCACCTTAGCAAAGTTTGATCAGCTGTTCGATATTATGGCGGCAGATATGCTTACGTATGAGCCTCCAATCGAGCTCGATAGAGAAGATGTTGAAGTTGTACATTATGGCGGCCGACATTACGCGCGTACATTCGGTCTAGAAGTACCAATCCCTGAGGGGCATGTTGTACCAGCAGAATATGTTCGAATGTCTACCATCGAGCTTACTTTATAACACTCCTAAAATCTATTAGTGTCTTGACAACACTAACTACCTGATCTATGCTGTCTATATGACAGAAGCAACCCCCTCCATCGAACGAGTCTTCATCGAGGCTGACGAATTCAATCCCCGTGCCGAGCAAGTCAGGGATCAGTTAGCAACGCACTTGGGCGCAGTGGCCATTGAAGTAGCTGACGACATATCAGAAGCCGATGCACTCATGATCCTGGGTGGTGATGGGACGTTCTCAAATATGTTACACAAGCACTCTTTGCCCAACTTGCCCGTGGCTGGTGTAAATATTGGTAATGTTGGGTTTTTGATGGACACCTCACCAGATGATAACCAGTTTGCCGATCGTGCCAAGCGGTTAGCTCTGGGCGAGTTCCGAATCCAACCCGTACCCACTGTTCAGATGGAAGAGGCAAGTACGGGGCTGGTAACCAACGCTGTTAACGAAGTTGTTATTGAACGTGCCAGTGCTCAGGCGCTCCATGCCAAATATAGGCTGGGAAGGGCCACTTTTGCCTCCTACACGGGTGACGGGTTGATAATTGCCAACGCCCTTGGCTCTACGGGCTATGCTGCATCGGCAGGTGGTGAGTACATGGACCCTGACATTCAAGCCTACCAGCTCGTGCACTCCAATGAGTACCGATCAAACCGTACCGATAGCATCCAGAAACCACCAATTATTGGTCCACACACCAAAGTGATTGTTGAAATGACTGATATAGACAAGCGTCCATACCGCCTGACTCGTGATGGTTACGACTTGAGCGACTGGGCCTGTGATGGCTCGCCCCTCACCGTTGGACTGGCTATCGACAGGCCAATCAACATCATTCGCTTCGATGATTATGACTGGGCAACTCACTTGCGAGACGTGCTTCACCCAAGGGTTTAATACTTAGAATCTTGGTCTGCTGATTGGTTCGTGTCTGCTAGAATGAACATATGAGTAAAGCAGATGAAAGAAACGACATCACTGTAGAGCAGTACCTCGCATCCCTGCAAGACACACTTAAAAAAGACGCAGACGTCTTGGTTGCCTTGATGCATCAAATTACCAATGAAGACCCTATTTTGTACGGCTTCGGTACGATCGGCTTCGGTGTGTATAAATACGAGTATACGAGTGGCCGCAAAGGGGAGGCGCACACGCTCGCTTTTTACCCAAGAAAAGGTAAAATAACGATTTATCTTATGGATGGAACAACGCGCTACGCTGCGTTGCTATCCGAACTAGGCAAGCACTCCACGACTGGTTACTGCATATATATTAAGAGCCTAAGCGATATCAAACTTGAAGTGCTTGAGCAGATCTTAAAACAGTCATATGAGTTTATTACCACAGAAGCACAAGCTGGCCCAATTGATCACATTCTTTGGCAAACTGAAAAGTAGCCTAACGTTGGTTGTGTTGCGTTAAGACGGTAAACTACATATATAGCAAAGTAACGTGAAGGGAGCTCAATATGGCTAAATATGTAGATGGATTCGTACTCGTAATACCAAAAGGCAAAGAAGACGAATACCAAAAAATGGCCGAAATGGGACGTGACTCCTGGATGAAGCATGGTGCTCTTCAGTATTTTGAATGCCGCGGCAATGATCTTAAGCAACAAGAGATGGGTGACATGAAGTCGCGTGATTATAAGGAGATGGCTGGAGCTGGAGACGAAGATAACGTTTGGTTCTCTTTCATTGTGTTTGAATCCAAAGAACACCGCGATGAAGTAAACGCCAAAGTTATGAAAGAAATGGGTGAAGAATACGACGACGCCACTGACTTTGAAATGCCTAACGATATGGCTAAGATGGCTTACGGTGGCTTTGAAGTTGTGGTTGAAGGCTAGGTAACAAAAGCATGCCGATAGCCAGGCTGCAAAGATGGCGAGTTATTTCCATCATCATTCCATTATTCAACCACTATGGTATAAATAAGCCATATTACTGAGGTAGTTTATAAATGAAACCAATGCAGGTTGTTATTGCGATTGTTCGTGACCCCATCACGGGTCATTTGTTATTCCAAGAGCGAAAAAGGCAGCCGTATAAAGGATACTTTGGTCTCGTTGGTGGTAAGGTAGAATCTAGCGAACAGCATGAAGACGCAATAGTAAGAGAAGTCGACGAGGAGACGGGGCTTAAAGTTCTTAGTCACAAATACGTTCAGGTTATTCATGAAACAATGGTCAGTAATGGAAAAAGTAGCGAAGTCGCATTGCATATTTACCTAGCTGAAGTGTCGGGAGATATTAAGGCTAATTTAACCGAAGGAAAAATTCATTGGAAGGACGAAAGTCATTTCAATACATGCAAAAGGTTATACATTCCTACAGACTGGCTAATTGTAAACGCGGTAATTAATGGTGGAAAGCTTTTCAACAGAATATTAATAGAGGATAATGGTACTCAATATGAGATCAAGGCAATTAGTTGATTCCAATTTCACGCACAGGAGCCTTATAGTAGGTAGTTTCCGTAAGCACTATGAGCCGATCACCGACGTTATTAAGGGTTTTCATGAAAGTGGTATTCAAGTACTTTCGCCAAAGGAAGCAAAGATTCTAAACCCAGAGGACGAGTTTGTAATCTTCGACTATGATCCCTCTGATTTATCGGCCAAGGAACTCGAGGATTTAGTATTGGAAAAAATACATAGATCTCATTTTGTTTACCTTGTTAACCCAGGTGGCTACGTGGGAATAAGCGCCGCTTTTGAAATTGGTTATTGTGTAGCACATGGAATAGATGTCTATGCTATGGAGCCTTCTGATGAACTTTGCATCAAGTATGTGAAAGCTATCAAATCACCTGAGGAAATGATTAAATTTGCGTTACAAGAGTACACAAAAGATTGAAGAATGCATTAACAAAGGGCATTAGAAGCACAGATGAGAAAAGTAAATTTTTTGATTATAGGTGGTAGTGGGCACTTATGTGAATTGAACCATTATCCTGCTATTCGCTCGATGAATGCTGAGGGAATAGCTACACGTGTAGTAGCAATTTGCGATCCACAAGACCCAAGATTAACAGACCCCAGTCATTATAAAGTAGGCAGAGAAAATTTAAATGCGATATTATCGTCTGATAACCCCCTCTGGGTCAACCCGACTGCCTTTAAAGAGCCTGAGTTGAGGCGACAATTAAGCGAAGTTGCTACTAAGGAGAAAGTTGACGTTGTGATCGTTGCTACCGATCCAACGCACCACTATTTCTATGCAGATTGGGCGGCAGGTGCTGGTATTAGCGCGCTTTGTGACAAGCCACTCGTAGTTGTGCCAGACTCAAGCTGGAATCCTAAAAAGGCCAAACTAATCGAAAAACGATTTCAATCATTGTTCAAGAAGGTACAACGCGCACAAGAGCTAAACCCTAATTTTAGGTTCTGCACACCACTGCGCAGAAGAGCACTTTCACCATTCATGACCATAGCTGAAAGTTTACGATCTGTTTATGAACAAACAAATGAGGGCATTACATACATTAATACAGTGATAAATAGTGGTGTGCATCGTTACCCAGTCGAGTTTCTGAAGGGTGGTGCACATGGGTACCTTGACGGCGTTGGATCACTTTCTCACTCCAGCTACCATTATTTGGATGTAATTGCTTGGTACTTGCAATGTGCACCAGGAAAGTTAGCTAAAATCGGCATCAATCTTGCGTATGTTTCAAGGGTCAGAGACTATTTAGCAAGACAAGGTTACGAACAAATGATGCAGCTCAATAATGAAAAGACCTCCGTCGTAGCACCATATATTAATCTGCCAGAGAGAGTTCTTAATGCGGAGCTAGATTTCACAATTCATTTACACTTATATGACGAATTTGATAGTAAGATCGGGCTTATTACATACACATCAAATCACACAACGTTTTCACCACGTACTACTAAATACGTTCCTCAAATGCTCGACCATACTAATGATGAAAATGGTGGTCGTATGTCGCATATTTATTTCGATATTCACCAAGGCTCCGTTCAGAACTGGTCACTTTTGAAAAACGATGTTGTATTTGAAGGTAATAGCATCGGAATAACACAGAGATTACATCCAAAGCTCGGCAAGAGTTATGCACACGCAGAATATACGGACGCCTATGATAGCGAGACGGTCACTCTAAAAGACTTAGTTGTGTCGTTTGCAAAAAAAAGCGTAGGCATACAAGTTCCAAAAGAACACGACGACCAATTACAACTTCTAAGTAATCAAAAACTAACGCATAGGATATTCTCGGCCACATACGAACTTATAGCCCAAGATTATTTTGATCCTGACAATGGTACTGAAATTAAAATAGACGTAAAGAGATTATTAGGAGGTGGCAAGAATGACATCTAGTTTACAAAAAATTGTAGCCATTGGCGGTGGTGAGATAAGTCGACCAAAAAAACACGGCAATGGTTATTATCCCGCTGAAACCACATATATTGATAAGGATATATTGCAACTGACAAACAGTAACTCTGCAACTCTGCTCTTCATTCCCACGGCCAGCAATGATTCGACAAACTATTATGATGCAGTAAAGAAGCATTTCCTTAAGATCGGATTTACTTCAGTTAACGTTTTATATTTGCTAGACAGATCGCTTACCAAAACTCAGATTAAGAAAATGATCCTGTCTCACGATGCTATATACGTTGGGGGTGGTGACACGATAAGGATGCTGGCAACTTGGCAGAGTCTCGGGGTTGATAAAATGCTTAAGGAAGCATTGGAAAAGGGTATAGTACTATCTGGACTAAGTGCTGGTTCGATATGCTGGTTCGCCCAAGGTATTTCTGACTCAAGCCAAACCGTGGACAATAGTAACGGGTTAGTTCTGGTAATGGGACTCGGTTTTATAGACGCCATCCATTGTCCGCATTATGATACAGACCCGCATCGTCAATCTTTCGTCAAGCAGAATGTTATTAATACAAACAGAGTTGCCATTTGTTTAGACGACTGCACCGCTCTTGAGGTAGTTGGTAACGAATATAGGATTCTTAAGAGTAATACTAACGCAAAGGCACACAGAGCGTACTGGGAAAATGATAGATACTGTGTCGAAGAAATAGATGCAAGTGATTCGTTCAAGAGTATAGATAGTCTGTTAAGAAAATAGAGCCAAAATATTAAAGATTGAATGCGGTAACTTCTGTAATATCTTGCGCGTCAGTAAGTGCCATGGTTATCCTATCTAAACCAATAGCCATTCCCCCATGGCTTGGGGCATGACCATCTTTGAGTGATTCTAGCAGTAATGCAAACTGTGATGATTTTAACCCTAAGACCTTAAATACTTCTTGCTGAATCTCATAATCGTTTATTCTCATATCACCACCACCGATTTCTACGCCATTTAATACAAGGTCAAAAGTACTACTGCCGATCTCGAAAGTTTTATTTGCGATGTCTGAGATATCGTCTATGACAGGCATTTGAAAAGGATGGTGTGTTGTTATAGTTTCACCCGAATCATCTCTTTCAAATTGTGGAAAGTTCACAACCCATAAAAAGGCATTTTCCACATCATCACTTCTCAAGTCTGGCTTGTCGGTTCCATACGTAGCTATACAATCCTGATAATCAATGATTGGGAATGGTGTTTTGCACTCTTTTCCCCACTTTGAAAATAATCGTAAAATTATTTCCTCCGCGAATTCCCTTAGCTCAACTTCGTTCTCACAACGTAATTCAAAATCAATTTGGGTGAATTCATGAAGTTGATCATTACGCGATCCATATTTTTCATCTCTAAAACATTTCGCAAATTGAAAATACCTAGGGAATGTATTGATAACCAGAGCTTGCTTATACACTTGTGGTGACTGCGGCAAATAGAATTCGCCCGCATTACCTGTGACCTTGAAGTTATCTTTAGTATATTCAGTCATTGCGGTTCCTAAAATAGGTGTATCCACTTCAATAAAACCTAGAGAATCAAAAGCTGTACGCACAAACTGTTTGATATTATGACGCTCAACAAGATTGCTTACTATATTATCGTCTTTGATATGGCTCAATAGCCTTTGGGCACGTGCGATATTGACAGTGCCATCAAGCTCTTCCGTATCCATTGACATATCAGTTCTAAATGGATCGTCTGAGTCACGGTTAATCACTAAGCCCGCCATCCCAACTAGCAGGTCATGATTTGTTTGATGGCCATTTAACTTTTCATTAAGCATTCTGCTGGTCTCATCCAGGCTAATATCGGTCACGCTAGTCTCTGCTATTCTTGTCGTCCCTAGCGCTTCGATATCTTGCCTAACTTGAGCAGCATTGTCCCACTCTTGATTCGCAGCAAGAGCAAGATTCCATGCTATGTCCACTAAATCAATGCTCTCTCTCATAAATCTCAAAATACTCCCCGATTGTAGTATCGTCAAGTTTATTGTCATAATGATAATTAATAGATAAAACAGTTAGGATGAGTCGTTGCATTATTTTGTTGGCCAAGCTAGAATATTGTATAGATATACATTCAGGAGTAAGTATGATTGAACGCACACCTATTGATATACTGCCAGAATACGCAGCAGATGAAAGTGATGTAAGGGTGGGCGGGTTTGTTGAGAAGATCAGAGATCAAAGTAGAGTTCAATTTCTAATTGTTGGCGATGAAACTGGTAGCGTGCAAACTGTTAACGTGCGTGACGAACACGACCCCAATAAGTCTGATATTGCCGATAGCATTAGTGGCCTCACGGCCGGATCAGTTGTAGAGGTAGGCGGCCAGGTAGTACAGAACGAGAATGTTAAACTAGGCGGCTTAGAGATACAGATAGACTTTCTTGCCGTACATTCGTTAGCAAAGTCTGGTCTACCAATAAGAGAAGACACAAGTCTAGACAACCGATTAAATTGGCGATACCTTGATTTACGTGAGCGTAAAAAGGCACACATCTTTGATATCCAGACAACCTTAGAGAATTCAGCACGGGAGTTTTGGTCTGTAGAGGGCTACAAAGAGATACACTCTCCCAAGCTTCTTGCACACCCTAGTGAAGGTGGATCAGAAGAATTCGCTATTCCTTATTTTGATAAAACGGCATACTTAGCACAATCCCCACAGTTCTATAAACAAATGGCCATGGCAGCCGGTTTCAATAAGGTGTTTGAGATAGGTCCTGTGTTTAGGGCCAACCCATCATTCACAGCGCGTCACGACACCGAATTCACCTCTGTGGATGCAGAACTTAGCTGGGTAGATAGTCATCACGACGTTATGGATGCAGAAGAGGCACTATTACGACATACACTTCGAAGCGTATTAGATAAGCATGGCATTGATATTATTTCAAATTTTGGGAATGATCTACAAGATCAAGGTGGAATCTTTGAGATACCAATAAATCCATTCCCTCGTATTACACTTGAAGATGCTCGAAGAATGGTAGAAGAAACAGGATACCGGATTCCAGAAGATGCAAAAGACCTTGATCCTGAGTCAGAAAGAATCTTGTGTATGCTGACTCGTGAACGATATGGTTCGGATTTTGTCTTTGTAACTGATTATCCTACCTCCGTAAGGCCGTTTTATCATATGCGCCACGAAGATAACCCAAGTCTTACAAAAAGTTTCGATCTTTTATGGCGTGGCGTTGAGATAACCACTGGCGCTCAGCGTGAACACAGACATGATGTACTCATCGAACAGATAAAAGAAAAGGGCTTGAACGAAAAAGGTTTAGAGTTTTACACAGACTTCTTTAAGTACGGATGCCCCCCACATGGTGGCTTTGGTCTGGGTCTTACGCGTTTACTCACCAAGATTACTGGACTAAATAACGTCCGTGAAGTAACCTTCCTATACAGGGGACCTAAACGCCTTACCCCTTAACCTGATTTATGAAAATAATACATTATCTGAATGGAAAATTCGTAACAGATGATACATTATTAATTTCACCAAGAGATTTAGGATTTTTGCGCGGGTACGCAGTCTTTGATTTTTTTAGAACATATAACGGTCATAAGCCATTTATGTTTGATAATCACATAGAACGGCTCTTTAATTCTGCGAGATCAATAGGCATTTCCATGCCATGGAAAAAACAAGAAGTCAAAGATATCATTCTAGAAACACTTAAGAGAAACGACAAAGAAAGAGAATTCGCAGTGAGGGTAATTGTCTCGGGTGGATTATCAACATCTTCTACTCCAACATTGATTGTCATTATTGATAATATCCTTGTGTTTCCAAAGTCAATGTATGAGAACGGTATAAAAGTATTAACAGTTGACCATAAAAGATACAACCCAGCTTCAAAAACTATACATTACATAGAGGCAATCCAGCACATGGGTGAGATGTATGCTGATGGTTCAGAAGAGATGTTATATGTTAGTGATAACTCTATATTAGAAGGTGCATTTAGCAATTTCTTTTGCGTTGTAAACAACAAATTAGTAACGGCTGCCCAGGGCATTTTGCCAGGTATCACAAGACAAGTCGTCATAGAAAAGTTGAAGCCAACAGTCCCAATTGAGGTTAGGGACCTAAAATTTCATGAGCTAGATGTCGCATCAGAGGCCTTTATCAGTGTGAGTGGCAAAGGAATAGTCCCAGTAGTTAGAGTAGGAGATAAAGTTATTGGTAAAGGAAAAGTTGGGCCAATCACAAAGGATCTTATTAACCAACTTACTGCCTTTATAATGAATGACCAATGGTAATCTAGCTACTAATTCCAAAGATATAATTTATTATCTATTAAACTCATAAACGAATTAATACTATACCGAGCTACTAGAGAGATGATACCTTCTACCTTATGAAAATTTCTTGAATTAATAACAATCATTTCTCCAGCATTCGGTACTATTGTTATTGATTCGTCATCATTTAAAAACTCTTTGTCGAAACCATTTGGTCCTTTTTCTGCTGTATCCATATTAAATTCTTCATCACTTGGTTCCCAGGGGCGTTTATATACTGTGAGGCCGCCACCAACCTCTGGCATTTGTAAATATGTTATAACAGCGAACTGTGCCTGTGATCTTGCAACCTGCCAGCCAGGTAGTTGCTGAGGTGCGAAGTCAAAATGCGTAGAACTCTCCTGTACCATAGCTCTAATGAGCCCAGTAAAATACTTGGCGTTGTCTAATGACGGTTCTTCTGCAATTGAAGTATCAAGTCCTTGGGAGAAAATATCTATCATCTTTTTTACGGGATCTAACTCTCCTGGGAATATTCTATCCCTAACTACTGAAGCTTCTGCCTCTAATGCAAAGTATGCATTTTTACCATCCTCTTTTGAAACATACTCAGTCGCACTAATACCAATACGCCCTTGTTTGTGCTCAAAACCCGGATACCATAACACTCCTTGCAGGTCTACATTAGCTACGATACTATCTACTTCCTCGGTTGTGTACACATGAGGTATTCGCAAAGCTGCTACTGAATTGTCCGATAATCTATCTAATGAGCCAATGATCTCATGGTTATCCACTTCAGAAGCAGTTTCTATTTGCCACATATACGTAATTATACAAGTTATTTTAAAATAAAAAAGTTTACATAGCAAGGTGTTACAATTAGACGTGGTAGTATGCATATGTCATAATATGTATAGGCAAATCACTGTGACTAAGAATTTATCATTTGAAATCGATGGCGCAACGATACAGTGTGCCGAGCTACTCCCGATTGGAGCGGATGTTATTCCTCTGGAATGGGAGCTCTCTAAGGCAAATATGATGTGGGACAAAAGGATACAATTTGACCCAACATTTGCTAATTTGTTACTGCCTACTTGGACGCGAGTAACTAAACAGCTCGGTGAACCAAACCCACTGCCAGAAGAGTCATACTGAATATGTCGTTACATGAACAAACACCAAGTCACAATGAGCATGATGCCCTAACCTGGGTTGAAGCTGCGATTGAAGTCGGCTACGAGTCGGGGAATGTCTTACTGCTAGACTACTGCGAACAGCTAATTGAACAAAACGACAGACGAGTTCCTGAACACTTGAGAACCAAACAGCAAATGCTTAATGAGTTATCCCTTCCGAGGTGGCTTGATGTGCCACTCGATAACATAGACGATAAAACAGTGATTACCCCACAGGATTTGTTAGTTGGGAAAATAAATCGCGTTATTCAGCAGGTTAGGTCCATTCGGTCTGGCGATGCACTCATGTGCTATGTGCTTGTACCTGCCTTCAACGAGGAAAGTTATATAACAGCACTAATTAATTCCCTCAAGGGCCAGGATACCGTAAATCCCTTAGCGCTAATAGTTGCTGATAACAACTCTACCGATGAGACAGCAGGAATAGTAAGTCATATGGGTGGGAATGTTGTTCATGCAAGTAAGCAGGGCGTTGGGCCAGCCAGACAGCATGCCGTTGAAAGTGTCATAGCTAGTATTCAACACCCCGAGCATTGCGTGTTAATACAAACCGATGCTGATTGCATAGCCGATAGGAATTATGTTCACTCAGTTGTTAAAGCTTTCTTGGAAAACCCAAACATGCAGATTGGTATTGGGCCATCGGTCTACACCATACCACTTGCCGATGGTAGCAACGAGGTATTAGAGTCTGGTAAGCGCCATGGTGAGCTGCTAGGTACGAAAGGCTTGCGGGGTTACTTTGAGGCACTTGGGCGTGACGCAAAAGACTACCTTATTGAGCCGCCTTTCCGTTACTTAGTCGGGCCCAATACGACGTTTAGGGCGAGTGTCTTCACAAACAGTGAACTGCACTACCCAAGTGATCGACGTTGGGAAACGCTTGATATGTCGATACGATATCAACAACTAAATCCCAGCAAATTGACTATACAGTATGTCGATGGTCAACGTATGCACGTATCACCACGAGCAATCGTCGGCGAGGCTCCTTTCCTTACAGATGAGCGAATCGATGCCATCCGCCAAGCAGGTTATGTAGCAATGCATAAGTCAGATGGCACTGATGAAACACCCTACCAGACCGCCGCTAGAGTTATCCACGAGATAGATGCTGACCTTTACGAGCTTACAGATGAGGAGTTAGTACATGCCATCGTTGATAAGCGCACCACCCTTCCAGAGGGGATGCGAGCCACCCAGGCATTACATGCTAGCACTAAAAGGCCGATACCGAATAAAATTGCAATTATTGCTAAGCAGTCTGTAGTTTACACGCCAGAAAGCCAAGTAGTGACTGCGGAGTAACTGTAGTTAGTGGTTCTAGCTCTTTCAAAACAATAGCCGGGATATCAGCAGGCATGACCTGTTTATTGCTGTAGTAGTCAGAAATAAGGTCATAGAAGTCGCTATAGTCAAAATCAGAGCTTGTAAACAACTGCTCAAAGTCGTAGTAGTCCGATGACCTTAACATATTACCGTAAAATGCCTCAAACGATTTGATTAGCCGCAACTTTGTAGCCGCCATATCACTAATTGTGGGTGTAGTCAGCTCAAATGATTGATCAAATACATGTGACAATGCCACAGCCATAATTGGCTTGCGATACATATCGCCAGGATGTGGTACTAAATCTATATGGTCATCATATGCAAAAGGGTCGTTCGCCCGGACAACATGCACATCCATTTGGTGCGCAAGTTCTCTATCACGATCAGTGCCAGTAATACCATCATCCCATTCACGCTTCCCAGCCTCATGAAATTTAACCCAACTACTTCTTTTTTGTTGTGTAGCTCGCCACGAGAAACCCGTAGATCTGCCTAATATTTCACGTACCAACGCGTATAGCTCATCTGGACTATCTGTATCCGGGGTTGCAATGATAATGTCGGTGTCGTAATGCAGCCTTGTTAATCTGCCATTACAAGCGGCATCGATGGCATAACCCTTCTCAACGATAACACGTGCTCCTATAGTGTCGGGCAGTTCTTGGGAGAGGCCCTCCAACGCTAATAGATCATTGTACATTCGTTCCTGTAACTCGGGAGTTTCAGGCTGGTCTAGGTATTCATGCTGTCGTTCTATTGTCCACATTTTATGAAGTTTCTACCCTAGGATTAATATTCTAGTTATACGGCCTGTAGGACTAATCGTGCACCACTAAGTACCTGTTTAAGCTTTCTTTTCTCACGAAATGACACTGCAATAGGGAATAAATCGATATCATCATCTTCGGTATATAGAGGCAATTTCGTAACGTCACCAAAAGAGTTGCGAATCCAGAACGTTCCTTCCATTTCATCTGGCTCCACAAGTATGCCAAATAGGTCGCCACTCACTCTGATTAGCCCGACTCTTACACTCTGATCCCGTGATTGTGCCTGTGCCCAGTCAATTGAGTATATGTCGTTGAAACCACGCATCTCTCTTGTAAGTTCTGATTCGGCAAATGCCTCTGTGAGTACTGGATAAGCGAGCTCTTCAAACTGGCTATATTTACGATCTGACATTTGGTTAAAATACCATAAAAGTACGGAACTGTCGATAATTCATATCAGTTGGTGGCTTTGAAGTAGTGGTCGAGGGCTAAGCTCGCAAGCTCGTATATGATTCTATAGCGACTCGATTTGCTATAGTTTATATGGTGACTACAAAGCACAACCATAATCTGCTCAACAATTCACGTTTTTACATTCTGGCTACATCAGTCCTGTTGAGTATAGCGGTCGCAGCATACTTACGACTGCATATACCAAGTGACCAACTTTACTATATTCGAACCCAACAAGTATTTGGTTTGCTATGTATTCTTTACTGGTACGTTGCGCTGATCATATCACCTATTGGTTACGTTATTGGCAAGCAGCGCATAAAACGGCTTGAGTTTGCTCGACGTGCTATTGGGGTGTCTGCTGCATATTTTGCTGCCCTGCATGCAGCTATAGCCTTATGGGGTCAACTTGGTGGTATTAGCGAAATAAGCTTGCTGCCGTCACTGTTTAAATGGTCGCTCGGTGGTGGTGCTATTGCTCTGCTTATTCTGTTGCTAATGGCTGCAACATCCTTTGATAAAGTTGTCTCAGTTATGACACTTCGTAAGTGGAAATGGCTACACAGATTTGTGTATTTTGGTCTCATTCTGGTTGTATTGCACATTTGGACTATTGGCACGCATCTTGCATATCCGTACGTGCAATGGATTGCTTTCGCCGCGCTCGTAGTGTTGAGCGGACTTGAGCTCTTTCGCGTTACTAAATTAGTTAATCGTAAGTACCTGCATTTTGACAGAACAGAAGCAGCTACGATGTGGTTATCAATGTGGTTTATCGTAATTGTAGGCGTATTCTGCATACCCGTTTTAGTACAGAATTACCACAGCAAACACACCGACCATAATCAAAGTGGTGCTAATAGCCATTCACATGGTAGGGGCCAGAATGAGTAAGAAACTGTTGATATTACCCTTGTTGCTCGTTGGAATGCTGTTTTCGCCCTTACAGGCATCAGCTCACGTGCTGATTAGCGATGAGACAAAGAGCATTGGGACGGTACTACATGTTATACCAGACGATGATCCGGTTGCTGGACAAACCGCTAACCTATTCTTTGACGTCCAAACCGGGAACATAAACAATGCAAAATTATGGATAACAAACACGGCAACGGGCAAAACAGATACGGTGCCAATAAAAATAGACAAAAACTCTGTTACCGCAGACTATACATTTCCGGCGCAGGGTGCATATACCCTAATACTTACAGTTATCTCTGACAAGGCATATACCTTCACTTACGCACAGCGTGTTTCGCGAGGCGTGACTGACAACGCATTAGATAAGCCAACCTATCCATTGGCCAGTGCTGCTCTGGTCTTTTGTGCGACATCTACGTTGTTGTTGATCATCCTGTTTATTAACCATCGAAAAGGTATAAAGAAATACAGCACATTCTGACATTTGTTATACTTAAGCTCAATAGGTAAGGGGATAGGAGAGGGAAGTGTTCAAAGCCATAAATCAGAGATTATCAGTACTCGGAGTATTACTTGCAGTAGTTACGCTAACACTTAGCGCTACAGCCTCAGCCCATGTAGTAGTAAAGCCTGCCGAAGTAGTAACCGCTGGCTTTCAGACCTTCACTATAGGTGTGCCAAATGAAAAAGATATTTCGACTACAAGTGTTAAGCTTGCTGTTCCAGAAGGGCTTAAGTATGTACAGCCAACCCAAAAAGCTGGCTGGCAGATTGATGTTGAAAAAGATGGAACAGGCGAGGACGCTACCGTTAAGTCAATTACCTGGAGCGGTAACGAAGTAAAAGCGGGATACAGAGATGATTTCACCTTTAGCGGTCAGGTGCCAGAGCAGGCTACCGACTTGCAGTGGAAAGCCTACCAAACATATTCAGATGGAACGGTGGTAGCTTGGGACAAGACAAGCACAGGTGACGACCATGAGAGTGAAGATAAAAACTCAGGACCATTCTCGGTTACCAAAGTTGTAGCCACAACCGCCACCGATGCGTCAATCAAAAAAGCCGAACAAGCAGCTGCTGATGCTAAAAGTGCCGCAAACACCGCGCTCTATGTAGGTATAGCAGGGGTAGTGCTTGGTTTGGTCGGTATATACTTCGGCACTCGCAAGAAGTAAGTTGCCCATTGTACGCCTAACCCTGTTAGACTAAGAGGCTATGATACTTGATGTAAACATTGGCTCTAAAGCATTTGGTGTCAATGAACTCTATAAAGACCTCACCTTTAGCCTGAACAAAGGCGAGAAGGTGGGCCTGATTGGTCGCAATGGGGTTGGCAAGACGACGTTACTCGACATTATTAGTGGTGCTGACAAGGACTATGACGGTGAAGTGTTCATCAAAAGTGGCCTGACATTGATCAGCTCCCGTCAGGAACATCATGAGCATAGAGACCTTACTATGCTGGACTACGTGCTTGGCGACCTACCTGAATTCACGAGGCTAAAACACATTCTAGACACCTACCCAGCAACCATGGGTTCTAATTCGAAAAAGATGCATGCCTACAGCGATGCTCTCGAGCAATTTTCTTCGCTTGGATATTTTGAGATCGAGAATACTATCGAGAGCTACCTCGATGCCTACCAGCTACCTAGAGATATCTTTGACCGTAAAATCCAAACCCTAAGTGGTGGACAGTTAAGACTGGTAGAGCTCATCAAGGTACAGATTGCGAGCGCGCATATTGTTTTGATCGATGAGCCAACCAATCATATGGACTACATTGCTAAAGCTGGCTTTATAAAGTGGCTGAAGGCTAGCA
>CAYLGV010000012.1:0-20361 GCA_964383395.1 uncultured Candidatus Saccharibacteria bacterium | reverse complement strand
TGTAATATTTACGGGTTATGGAATCTGTTATTCAGAAAATTGAGGCGAAGTACAAAAAACCGCAAGTTGTTGACGTGCGATCTGGTGATACCGTAAAAGTTCACCAAAAGATTCGTGAAGGTAACAAAGAGCGTGTTCAGGTATTCCAAGGCTTGGTTATCCGTACTGATCGCAAAGGCTCTCACACGAGCCGTATTACCGTGCGTCGAATCGCCAGTGGTGTTGGTGTTGAAAAGTCATTCTTACTGCACAGTCCACTTGTTGTGAAGGTTGAAGTTACTAAGCGAAGCAAGGTGCGTCGTAACTACCTTAGCTACATGCGTGCTCGTACTGGTAAATCAGCTCGTCTAACGGGTCGCGACTTTGACCGTGAAGCAGTTAATGAAATCCCTGAACCTGCAGCAGAAGTTGTCGAAGAAGCTCCAGTTGAAGCAGAAGTTGTCGCTGAAGTTACTGAAAAGCCAGCCGACGAAGCGTAAATCTATATCGTATTATAAAAAAGCCGCCTCTAAAGGGCGGTTTTTTAGTACACTACAAACATGGTACGAATAGGGATTGATGAAGTTGGTCGCGGTTGTTGGGCGGGTCCACTTCTAGTCGTAGCCGCTCGTGCGACTCATACTTTACCGGCTGGATTGACTGACTCCAAGAAATTATCGAAGCTATCTCGTGAGCGCTATGCTCGTGAGCTTCAAGGGGTATGTCTGGCTGGTGAGGGTTGGGTGCAGCCTGCCGAAATAGATACCTTAGGGCTCACCGCAGCTATGCAACTTGGGGTGGCTCGGGCGCTAGAAGGCATTGGGGCTGCCTATGATGATGAAATAATCATGGATGGTAACTATAACTTCTGCCCAGTGGAATTTAGTAATGTAGCGTGTGTCGTTAAAGCTGATGGAAGTATTGCCGAAGTGAGTGCGGCTAGTATTATTGCTAAAGTGAAACGAGATAGTTATATGACTGAAAAAGCTTTGGAATTTCCAGCCTATGGCTTTGAATCGCATGTTGGATACGGCACTGCTCTTCATATGCAGGCACTAAAACAACATGGCTTAACAGATATGCACAGAAAAAGTTTCAAGCCAATGCAAAAAATTATGAACATTTAATAATTCGTTAATAACATTTTGCTACCATGGCGATATGAATACGACAGATATTGGTCGTCAGGCCGAGAATGTTGCCGCTGAGTATCTGATATCACGAGGTTTTGTAATCTTAGAGCAAAACTGGCGAACGCCTCGCTGTGAGATCGACATTGTGGCCCAAAAAGGGCCCGTTAAGTACTTTGTTGAGTGCAAGTATCGTAAGAGTGATAGCTTTGGCTCGGGTTTTGACTATCTCACACCACAAAAGCTGGATCAGATGAGATTTGCTGCCGAAGTCTGGGTGGCGCGCCACAGATGGGATGGGGCTTACTTCTTAAGTGCCATAGAACTAGTCGGTACTCCACCCACGGTCCGAAGCTTTGTCCCAATTATTTCTTAGTTTTAGCCTTGAAGAAAGCTTTTGTTTGTTCAAGGCCTCGCTCACGCCAGGCTGTTTGCCAGCCCAGCATTTCAAGGCCTTGGTTGTAGGAACGCTCTAGGGCAGGCGACATTTTTGGTTCAAAGAAAGCCTGATACTCTTTGATGAACGATTTCTCAGAGAATACACGGGCTGAGTAAATTGGCACACGGTAAAAGCTAAGGTCTGACCCAAGGTTATTCTGTAGCCATTCCCAATGAGTTTTCATCCATTTCCAGGTTAAGTGCTTACCATGACGGTTCATGAAGCTGTAGGCCATCCAGAAAGTGACATCTTGCAGGCGAACATCATCTGTATCAATCAGGTCAAGGGCACGTTTGATGAGCTCAGGTTGCTGGAAACCAGTAATTGCAGCCGCGAGAGTAACGCGCTCTTCACTCAAAGTCGATTTGTTGTGAAGACTAACGAGTTTATCGAATTCCGCCTCGCCGCCGAGTCGGGCTATGGTGCCAAAAACGGTACCTCTGAAATCCGGATCAATGTGAACAGTATCAATTGAAGCAAAGAGTTCTTTACAGCGAGCTACCACCTCCTCTTCATCAGCACTGGCTGCCAGTCCAAAAATGACAGGACGCATCAGCTTATCGAAGTGGGTGTCATTTTTGCGTCGTTCCCACCCAAGTCGTTTAAGTTGTGGCGCTACAAGTTTACGAATATAGGGCTTCATATCTTCGCGCAAGTCTTCATCATTCATTACCATGCGCAGGCTTCCAAGCGAGCCAGTGATAGCATCCCAAGCGGCAAAATTATCCTCGTGTGCAAAGTTATCCAAGAAATGTAAGGCGTCAACTGTATCGGCATAGCCTGCTTTGGCAGCTTCGAATATATCTATCAAAATTCCAAGCCTGTCGAGGGGCTCTAGGCGGCCTTTCTTGATGAGATTTCCAAGCCGTTCAAAGTGAGTAGCATTGTATACGGTACGATAGAAACCACTCTGACCCCTGTTAAGTTTAAATGAATGATAGTCTTCGGGCTTAAATGTAAGGCTGGCCATGTCAAAGGTGTCGGGGGCATTCGTTTCAGTAAGGAGTGGGATAGGCCAATGATTTGGCTCAACCTTGCCATGTGAGGGATTGGTAAAAAAGCGGGTTTGTTTTAGTTTTACAGATTGATCAGTAACAGTTGCCGAAACTACTGGATAGCCCGGTAAGCTAGTCCAGGCGTTCATAAACTCACGGACTGGCTTGCCTGAAACTTCTTCGAGGCTGCTCCATAGGTCTACCGTGTCAGTGTTAGCGTATTTATGCGTAGCCAGATAGTGACGGAGGCCATCTCGAAAGGCATCGTGCCCAAGGTATTCGTGAAGCATGTGGATTACACTTGCGCCCTTGTTGTAGCTGATGGCGTCAAAGATTGTACGGATTTCATCGGGATGGTGGATAGGTACTTCAATAGGGTGGGTGTGTTCCAAGGCGTCTAGCTTAAGAGCCTGTTGCTGTTCGTCGACAGCAAACTGAGTCCAGAGTTGCCAATCTGGGTACAGGTGATCAATAGCGAGATATTCCATCCAGCTAGCGAAACCTTCATTGAGCCAGAGGTCTGACCACCAGCGCATCGTAACAAGGTTACCAAACCATTGGTGGGTAAGTTCATGGGCAACCACCAGGGCAACATATTGCTGTGTAGCTAGGGTGCTGTTCTTGGGATCAACTAACATAGCTTGTTCTCGGAAGGTAATACATCCCCAGTTTTCCATGGCACCAGATGCAAAGTCAGGTAGGGCTATGAAGTCACACTTTTCGAGTGGATACTTGATACCAAAGTAATCTTCGTAAAACTCTAGACATTTAACGGCAATCTCTAAGGCATACTTTGTGAATTCAACGTTTTCGGGTGTGGCGTAGGTACGCACCACAATGCCATCTTTGGTTTTAGCTTCCTTATAACCAAGTTCACCAAAGATGAATGCTAATAGATAAGTCGACATATGCGGTGTAGGCTCGAAAGTTGTGGTGACGCGACCATCCTTCTCTTTGCTTTTCTTAACTGGTGTATTGGAAAGCGCCGTCTCGCCGGCCGGTGACGTAAGAGTGAGCTCAAAAGTAGCTTTGGCTGCAGGTTCATCAATACATGGAAAAACTTCACGGGCGTGGTGGGATTCGAATTGGGTTGCAATAAGTTTCTTTTCTTCGCCGTCTTCAGTGAAGAAACAAGGATATACACCATTCATTTGACGGGTAATCTTGCCCTTAAACTCTAAACGCACAGTGTATGAGCCGTTATAAAGCATATGAGTCGCATGTAGGCGTACTTCATCAAACTTGTTATGGTGGTTAATACGGTCAATTTCCACCTCGTGATCACCAGTTTTGTCGTGTTTTACCACGTTGACTGAGGTGATTTCGAGATCACTTTGATGAAAGGTGAGTCGCTGATTAGGGCGACCCGTTTTTTTGCCACTTATAATGACACTGCCAGTAAAGGTCATATTGTCGCGGTCGACATCGATGTTAAGTAGGTACTTCTTCGGGACAAACTGATCAAGGAGGTGTTTCACATTTTTGCTCATCTGTTTATTCTAACAAAATGGTTGGGTCACGGGGAGGATGATATTTACAACTACTGCTAACATTGACGTTTTATTCAGGTTTGTTATACTGGTGATGTACGAGTCGGCCAGCGGGTCGACTTTTTTCATACCTGAACCCGAGATCTAAAGAAAAGGAGACAAAATGGATTTGGATGTAAAACAACTAGCAATGGCTCTTAAGACAATTGCCGAAGAAAAAAACTTACCAGAAGATGTAGTACAAGAGATTGTTGAGCAGGCTTTGGCTGCTGCCTATCGCCGTGATTACGGTGAGCGCGAGCAAGAAGTGCGTGTAAATATGAACCTTAACAGCGGTGAAGTTGATGCCTACATCAGCAAAGAAGTTGTTGAGAGCGTTGGTGATGACCACTTTGAGATTAGTCTCAAAGACGCACAAGTTATGAAGAAGAACGCTAAGATTGGTGATTTGATTGAAATTCACCAACAGGTAGAGTCTTTCGGTCGTGTGGCCGCTCAAACTGCTAAGCAGGTTATCTTGCAGCGTCTTCGTGAAGCTGAGCGAGATATCATTATGAATGAATACGAGGACAAGATCGGTACTGTTGTTAACGGTATTGTGGCTCGTGTTGAAGGTAATATTGTTCGTGTTGATCTTGGTAAAGCTCAAGGTATCATGCCTCGAAGTGAGCAAATCCAGTCTGAACGTTACTACCCAGGTCAGCGCCTCAAGGTCTTCCTAAAAGATGTTGAGCGTGGTTTCCGCGGTCCTCAATTGGTTGTTAGCCGAGGTAACACACAGTTTATTGATTGGCTTTTCCGTGCGGAAGTGCCTGAGATGGAAAGTGGCGCTGTTGAGATCAAGAACATCGCCCGCGAAGCTGGCGTTCGTAGCAAAATTGCGGTTGCTGGCAGTGTACCTGGTGTAGACCCCGTCGGAACCTTCGTTGGTGGTCATGGTACTCGGGTAAACGCTGTTATGAGCGAAGTTGGTGAACAAGAGAAGATCGACATTGTTATCTTTAGCGAAGATAGTAAAGAATACATTATCAATGCTCTTAGCCCGACTAAGGTCAACAGAGTTGAAATCGATGAAGCGAATAAGAAGGCCAAAGTTATCGTGCCAGAAGATCAGCTCAGTATTGCAATTGGTAAGAGCGGTCAGAATGTCCGCCTCGCCAGTAAGTTAACTGGTTACGAGCTAGACATTAATGCAGCTCAAGAAGCAGCAGCGCCGGTAGTTAGCGAAGGTCCTGTCAAGATCTCACCTCCAAAGCTCAAGAAGAAGGAAGCCCTGGAATCTTCGTTGCTTGAAGCAATTGAACAGCATGGTGAAGATACTCCAGCTGAAACTCAAGATCAGGAATAGGTCAACCCGTGATTGCTTCACAAGAATCTCATATTTCGCACCAGCGTAACAGAAGACGAATGGTTATACGTGGGATGGGACTTGTAGTGAGCTTAGGGCTCTTTATTGGTTGCAGTCAAAACACAGATGCCCAAAATGAAGTGCCGATTAGATCAAGTAGCACCACAGAGCCTAAAGTTCCAAAGACGTCAGTAGCAGACAGAAGCGAAAAAGTCTGGCAGAATGGATTGCTTGAACTAAGAGAAATGGTAGCGACCAGTAAACCAGTTACACTTCTGGTTGCACGGGATACATGTGTCGCATGGCCGGCAGCTATTAAGGGTGCATACACAGTTGTGCACAATCCTTCTATGTATAACTATAATGAAGGCCAGGAGCGCGTAACTTTCATGCCTTTTGTTATTTCTACAATAGAAAGGACACCAACGGTCATGAATGGCCCATATTCCTATTTGAGTCCTGACGGCAGTGAAGAAGGTAATATGAGCAGCGCTATATTTGAAAATTCTAAAATTCAAACCTTCAATCAAGAAGTACACTCTTATAGTATTGTCCAGGGTACCGAACCTGGTCCTTTCCCAGCAGCATGGCTAGAGGCTGAAGACGGTACACGGATTAGTGAAACAAAAGTTGTGGCCGCCGAAGACGTAGCAGCTGTTTTTGGTGGAGTTTGTGACATTGAAGTTCCTCATAAAGTTACACAAACAGCATCATTAAATTAGCACTCTTGACCCGGGAGTGCTAATTGATATAATAGATATAGCGAACAGATAAGATTTTCGCTGAAGGGTAGGATACATTGATGCCAAATAGTCCTGATTTCCAGGAATTCTTGAACCATTTAACCGACAACGCACTGCATAGCTTGCGTCATGCTGACGCGATTGCACGTAGTTTCGGTAGTGCTTACGTAGGTACTGAGCATTTGCTGCTCGGTGTGCTTGCACAAGATGGCAGCATTGGTGCAAAGATATTATCTGATGCGGGTGTTACCCTAGACCGCGCTCGTTTAGTATTGAATCTGACCCCTAAAACACTTGTTATCAATCTTGGTGGCAAAGGTTTAAGCGAAACAGCTAAACTGACTCTAAAGATGGCTCAGGAAATTTCTCAAGAGTTCAGCCAGGAATACACTGGAACTGAACATATTCTTTATAGTATTTTGAGCCAGAAAAACGCTCGTGCAACGAAGCTACTCGCTGATATGAATGTCGATGTTGATGCGCTCAATAACGAGATCGAGCAATTCCTAAACCGACAGCAATATGAAGAGAATGGCGAAGCAACCGGTGAAGGCCGTCGCCGAACGGTAAAAAAGCAGCGTAAGACTGCTCTTGATTTCTTTGGTACCGATCTGACTGAAATGGCTCGAAATGGCAAACTTGACCCTGTAGTAGGCCGTGAAAACCAGATTAAGCGAGTAGTGACGATTCTGAACCGCCGCACCAAAAACAATCCAGTACTTATTGGTGAGCCAGGTGTTGGTAAGACAGCCATTGTAGAAGGCTTAGCGCAGCGAATTATATCTGAGGAAGTGCCTGATAGTCTGCTCGATAAACGTATTGTGATGCTTGACCTAGCGGGCATGATTGCCGGTACCAAATACCGTGGTGAGTTCGAAGAACGGCTTAAGAAAGTCATGAGTGAGCTCGAGAATGATCGACATACCATTGTCTTCATCGACGAGATGCACCTGATTGTTGGTGCTGGCGCTGCTGAAGGTGCTATGGACGCAGGTAATATCTTAAAGCCAGCCTTGGCTCGTGGCAAAATCCAGGTGATTGGTGCTACGACCACCGCTGAATACACTAAGCATGTTGAAAAAGATGCCGCTTTGGAGCGTCGCTTCCAACCGATTCAGGTACCAGAAACAAATCCTGCGGAAACCTTGGCGATTCTCAAGGGCTTACGCAAGCATTATGAACAGTTCCACGGTGTAAAGATTAGTGATGAAGTGCTTGAAGACACCGTGACGTTAGCAAAGCGCTACATAAATGAGCGCTACATGCCTGATAAGGCGATTGACCTACTCGACGAAACAGCCGCGCACCTACGTGTTGATAAGGGCAAAACTCCACCCGAAGTACGGAAACTCCAAAAGGAGCTGAAACTCGTAAATACTCGAATCGATGAAGCTGTTGATAGCGAAGACTACGAAAAAGCGGCTAAGCATAAACAGCGCGCCTCACAAATTAATGAAGACTTAAAGAAGCTTGAAGAGAACGGTAAGGCCGTAAAGCGTATCGTTATGACCAGCGAAGATGTTGCAGAGGTCACCGCCCGCATTACCGGTGTGCCAGTTAAGAAAGTGATTCGTTCTGAGGCGAAGTATCTTTTGAACCTTGAAAAGAACCTTAGTCGCTATGTCATTGGTCAGCATGAGGCAGTTGAGGCTGTCTCCAAGGCAATCCGCCGTAATCGTTCAGGTGTTGGGGCAGCGGGGCGACCAATCGGATCGTTTGTGTTCTTAGGCCCGACGGGCGTTGGTAAAACTGAGCTCGCTCGTGTCCTAGCACGCGAATTCTTTGGCTCCGAAGACGCCATGATCAAGATTGATATGTCGGAGTTTGGTGAACATCATAATGTTTCACGATTAGTTGGTGCGCCAGCTGGATACGTCGGTTACGACGAAGGTGGCCAATTAACAGATAAAATCCGTCGTCAACCATATAGCCTAGTGCTTTTTGACGAGATCGAGAAAGCTCATCCTGAAGTCTTCAACATGATGCTTCAGATTCTTGAAGATGGTGTATTGACTGATGCTAAGGGTCGCAAGATCGACTTTAGTAACACAATCGTTATTATGACCAGCAATATTGGTGCTGATCGCCTTCAGAAAGAAGCCAGCTTGGGATTCCAGGTTGGAAATCGCGCTGATCAAAGCGATCTTGATGCGCTCCACGAAGCAAATAAGGGTAAAGTCTTTGATGCACTCAAGAAAATGATGCGCCCAGAGCTATTGAACCGTATCGACAAGACAATCGTGTTCCGCGCCTTGACTAAGAAAGACATTCTAAAGATCCTGGATCTCCAGATCTCTGATCTACGTGAACGACTTGTTAAGCACGGCATTAGTTTGCAGCTTGATACTAAAGCAAAAGATTACCTGCTTGAGCGTGGCTATGACAGCAAGAATGGCGCGCGACCTATGCGGCGTATTCTTCAAGATACCGTTGAAGATTACTTGGCACTTGAACTACTTGAAAACAAGTTCCACAAGGGTGACATCGTGAAGATTAGCGCACCAAAAGGCAAAGAGCTTAGCTATCAGGTAGCGAGCGAATAACGCTCATGCTAGACTAGCGGATATGCCGAGTCGTCGAACCCGCGTTACCAGCCTTGTAGCCTTTTTGTCTGTCTTTGTGATTGCCGCCTTGCTGTGGTTCAATCGTTGGAACATCTATGACAGCATGCGCCTGCGAAATTACCAGGCGCCAGCAGCTGTTTCTCAACTTGCTACCGATACCACCATGAACGACAAAACGCGTCGGTTGTTCTATGTGTACCGTCCCGAGCTTGATGGCAAAGATTCCTTTATTCAAAATTGTAAGTCTGCCGAGAAAACTATCGTTTTAGGCTGCTACGTGCCCTCCAAAGGCATTTACCTATCTGACATTACTGATCCACGGCTCGCAGGGGTGGTACAGGTTACAGCCGCTCATGAGACGCTACACGCGGCCTATGATCGTTTGGGCCCTTCTGAGAAGTCTAAAGTAGATGGGATGTTGAATAGCGCTTACGCACAGGTGACCGACACTCGTATTCGTGAAACTATCGATGCCTATCGCAAGGATGGTGCTGATGTAACCAACGAATTGCATTCGATTCTTGGCACTGAAGTACGTAATTTGCCAGCTGATTTAGAGGCGTATTACGCTCGATACTTCAAAGATCGTAAAGCAGTAGTGGCCTTTTCTGAGAAGTATGAACAAGCATTTGATGATCGCAAGAAAGCCGTTGATACATATGACGAGCAGCTTAAGTCTCTCAAGAGCCAGATTGATGCTTCCGAAGACAAACTAGCCAGCCAAGATGCCAATTTGAAGTCTGAGCGTGCCCGTTTGGACGGTTTGCTGTCTTCGAAGCAATACGAAGCCTATAACGCAGGTGTGCCGGGCTTTAACGCCCAGGTGTCAGCATATAACGCCAGTGTTCGCCAAATTCGTTCCCTTATAGATAAATACAATGACGCAGTGAGCAAACGAAACGCCATTGCGCTTGAAGAGAGTGAGCTCGTGAAGGCAATTGATAGTAGGCCCGATACCATTACGGGCCAGTAATCTGTGCATACATAGAGAACCAGTGAAGACAGTGCTACACTAGATGTAATGGCAAAGAGGGATATTTCTCAGTTTGTATGCACCAGTTGTGGTGCCGTAAGTGCTGCCTGGAGCGGCCGTTGTTTTAACTGTGGTGAATGGAATACGCTACAAGAACAAGCCTCTATTGTAAGTACAGCCACAGGTGCTGTTTCGGCAGTAAGCAAGTTACCACCTCAATCAGTTAGTAAATCGCTTGCAAAAGACCACAAACGACTGGTGAGTGGTGTGAAGGAAGTTGACACTGTGTTTGGTGGAGGTATTGTAGCTGGCAGTGTTAACTTAATAGCTGGCCAGCCCGGTATTGGTAAAAGTACCTTATTACTCCAACTGGCCTATCAGTTAGCAAAGACACAAAAAGTGCTTTATGTGAGCGGGGAAGAGTCAGCTCATCAGATTGGCCTCAGAGCTGAGCGACTTGGTGCAAGTGGAAAGACGCTGCAGCTCGCAACTAGTACTAGTGCCGATGATATAGCGGCGACAATTGTGAGCGGCGGTTTTGACATTGTAATTGTTGATTCAATACAGACACTTAGTTGTAGTGCAGTAGCCTCGGCAGCTGGGACAGTTAGTCAAATCACAAACAGTACGGCGCTATTAACTCAAGCCGCAAAACAAACCGATACTGCGCTTATTTTGGTAGGTCATGTCACCAAAGAAGGCTCAATAGCCGGTCCTAAGGTGTTAGAGCACGTAGTAGATGTGGTCTTGCAGCTAGAAGGTGATCGCTATGGTGGGTTTAAGGTGCTTAGAGCTATCAAGAACCGCTACGGCTCTACCAACGAAGCAGGCATCTTTGAGATGAAGGACGATGGCCTGCAGCCCGTCGAGAACCCCTCTGCAGCCCTTTTGGCCGAGCGACAGGTCAGTGATGGCTCTATTGTGCTTGCTACGCTAGAAGGTACCCGCCCGTTGCTTGTAGAGGTTCAGGCATTGGTGAATCGCACTAGTTACGGCTATCCGAAGCGTGCCGCCAGTGGCATTGACCTCAATCGTATCAATCTGCTCGTAGCTATGCTCGAAAAGCGCACTAAGCTCAACCTGGCTGATCAAGACATTTATATCAACATTGTTGGTGGAATTAAATTGACGGAGCCCGCAGCTGACTTGGCGATATGTATGGCGATTGCATCTGCCAGTAAAGGCATGCAACTCAAGCAAAACGCTGTTGTGTTCGGTGAAGTAGGCCTGAGTGGTGAAGTTCGTCACGTTCCGTTTATCGAAAAGCGTATTGCCGAGGCCAAAAAGCTTGGTTTTGAAACCGCAATCGGACCAGTTATAAAGGGTAAACAGCCAACGGAATACGCCGGCGTACGTGATATACGAGCGGCGCTTAATTCGTTCTTAGAAAAAGACTAGTTAGCATTTTCAGGTTTCTTAGATATATGAAGAACTATTCATATTATAATTGAAACAAAAGTACTAATATGTCAAACACACTGATTAAGTAGGAGTGTGTATGACAGATTTTCCAAAAGAACCAGTATCAATGTATGATGTTTCGCGTCAGTTTGAAGAACGAAAGTCAGCACGTATGATTGAACGTATCAGAGACGTGAACGCTGACTGCTTATCACTAGCTGATGTTTTGAGTGAAATCGCCATCAGAGAAGCCAATTTACCCAGTTCAAAAGATGCATCACAGGTAGAGATGTTAAAACTTGCTAAGGATATCGTACATACCGTTGGTTTAGAGCGTTATGTAACAGTTCATGACTATAGGTATGACACGAGAGACGAGGTCGTAGCTCGAGTAAAGCTTGCTAGAGATGAAGCTGGGTTGAGTCAAACAGAATTTGGAGAGACCACCGGCCTGGGTAGTCGTTTTGCCGTAAGCCGCATTGAACAAGGTGAGATTGATTTCACCGGAGAACAGGTTGAACGAATCTACGACGCAATCGGCGTAGATCGATTTGCGCTTACTCCTGAAACTAGAGTAGACGGATAGACTATGGTTTACGGAACGGTCCGGACGTTTGACTGCGTACCAGTACCGTTATTGTCTTTAACGTAAACTTGTGTGCCACTCGGTGCTTGGGAGTTAAAGTTCACACTACAGGTTGAACTAGAAGTTGTGCAAAGTACGATGCCACCCGTCTTATAGACTACGTATGGTGGAGTGCCCCCACTCCAACTAAAGATTGTTAGTTTACTCGCTCCTGCGCCACTAGTGCTTGGAATGGCGAGTGTTACTGGTGAAGATGCGCTGCCACCACTGCCATCCATAGGAACTACGTTCGAAGTCGTGTCGTACAGTACACTGTCAACTACTTGTGCAGAGAAGTCTTTTGAACCATCGAAGTTCAGATCAGGAGTGTATGTAGCTGTAGTACTGCCATCATTGACTGGCTCAGACTTAACTACTTGACCATCCACAATGAAGTTGACCGTGCCTGGGAACTGCGTGCTGGAGAGTGGATGCGTTCCAGCCCCCACAACAGCTACGAGTGTGTTACCTGAACGAGTGAGGCTAATACTTGGCTTAGCATCGCTACACTTGTGAATATCGTCTTTGTCGGTGGTTGTACCGCCAGCGCCACCACCAACGAATTTATCGACGCTAAAGGTGTTGCTATCGGCGTTATTTAGCTGCTTGATAGCACGCTGAGGTGTACATTCAGTCGCAAGCTTGTTACTAACTTGATCCATGTTCTGGACCTTACCAGTTGCTTTACCAGGCTGCTTGTACCATGAAGGGAATAGATCGGTCGATGGGCTTGGTTCAACTGAACCAACACCAACGTGTGAACGCACAACATATGCTGGTAATGTTTGAATGCCAGCGGGCTTAACGCGGTCTTCTGGTTTAAGAGGATCATGGATAGCTTTCATGAAGCCGTTCACGATTGGCTGAGTCATGCTTTCCATAAAGCCGCTCATAACTTTTTGGCGGTTATGATAGCCAACCCAAACACCAGAAGCGTAGCGAGTTGACATCATCATCATGAGACCATCTTTAGAGTCGTTGGTAGTACCTGTCTTGGCGCCAAACTTCCAACCCTTATACCGGTGAGGTTTAGAGGCAAGGTAGCTTGCGTTTGGATCGCTGATCATATCATCAATTATGTAAGCAGTTTGTGGGTCTACTGCCTGAACGCCTTTGCTTGGCTTCCATTCAGTGATTGTCTTACTTGAAGCATCGGTAACTTTCATAATGTAAGTCTGAGGTATATTTAAGCCATTTCGTGACAAGGTAGCGTAGCCGTGTACATGCTCGTCGAGTCGTAGGTAAGCACCATCCCCAATAGCAGACGATGCGTAACAGGCAGTTTGCTGTGTGCTTCTCTCATCGGAGTAACACTTATAGTTACCAATAGATGGGTCTGGCTTGCCATCATCACCATAGTTGGTCATTAGCTTGTGGGCCGTGTCAATTGTCTTATCAACACCAGCTATAAGCATCGCCTTGATGGCTGGCACGTTTCGCGAACCGCCAAGAGCATAACGAAGCGTTAATGGACCAGGGTAGCGAAGGTCATAGTCAACTAAACAGTTACCAGTACGGCTTACTCCTGTAGTACATGGGTAACCAGGTACAGCACCTTTAGTATCATAGAGAACGGAGCCTGCGCCAGAATTTTTCTGTGTCTCCATTAGCGCAGTGTAATCGTATGGTTTAAACGATGAGCCAGGTGGAATCTCGAGGTCATGAGCATAGTTATTCTGACCATATTCAGTGTTGTTAAAGTCTACACCACCTACAAGGGCTACTACTTGACCAGTTTTTACATCTTCTGCGACAAAACCTGCAGTGTCACCACCTTGGCGTCTTACTTGGACCATACCTTTGTTTACTTGATCCTCAGCAATTTTCTGTGCGTTTAGGTCAAGTGTTGTGATGACTTTCCAGCCACCCCGTTTGACAGCTTTGTCGGTAAAGCGTCGTTCAAGCTCTTGCTTGGCTGTAAGTACAAACCATGGTGCCTGTATACCAGCGTAATGCTGAGGCCGAGGTTTTACGGTAGCTAAGACGTCAACTTTCTTAGCTTCATCACGTTGTTGAGCCGTGATCATGCCTTGTTGCTCCATTAGATCAAGCACGTAATGCTGACGTCCAATTAGGGCATCTTTTTCGAAGTCGGTCTTATTATAAGGTGAATAGTAGGTTGGTGACTTAGGAATTGAGGCAAGCATAGCTGACTCAGCAAGAGTTAAATCTTTAGCAGGTTTTTGGAAGTAATCTCGAGCAGCTGCTTCGACACCATATTCAATACCACCGTATGGAGCGGCGTTGAGGTACCCAATAAGAATATCTTGCTTACTATACTCACGCTCTAGTTCAACAGAGAGGATCAGTTCCTTAATCTTTCGTTTATAGGTCTGTTCTTGACCCACGCCAGGTTGCGTTAGACGTACCAATTGCTGGGTAATTGTTGAACCACCTTGTGTTCCGTTGTGGCCAACAGCGTTATTGATCGTTGCGCGAGTAATACCACGTACGTCAAAGCCGCCATGTTTGAAGAAATCTTTATCTTCAATTGCAACCGTAGCTTTCTTAACGTTATCTGCGATCTGATCACCAGGGACAGGAATACGCTTAACAGCGTCATAATCTTCCCATAATAATGTCTGGCCTGATCGGTCATAGTACTGAATACTTCCACCGAGGTTATTGCCAGATACATCTTTAATATTCGGAAGATCTTTACGGAAGTAGGCGAAGACGCCCACAATCAACAGGAATGCCGCCAAGGTACCGATACCGATAATCTTGAGCGCCATGATTCCGCCTTCGCGGCTAAACCAATACTTGTATAGTCGTTTTGGATGAAGTCTAAAGAAGAATCGCTTCACACGACTCTTAGGCATGCCCGCTAGCCTCATTGCGCGCCGCTGCATGTAGGCAGCTTTGCGTGCTTTTATCTTGTCACCAATAGAACGATTAATCTTAATCGTCTGCCCACTCTTAGTTACGAAGGTACTCTTACTCTTACGGCCCGTGTTTTTAGTACGGCGCGCGCCACCCTCTTTTTTGGTTGCCATGTAGCTCTTTATACTCCTTGGTAATGCACATAGTATATCAAACATAGGCTAGAGCGTAAGCATGAAAATAAGCTGAGACTACCGAAGATGGTATACTAGCTATAATATGAGCATGACATTATCCGAGGAGCTCGCTTGGCGCGGGTTTGTAAACCAAACAACTTATCCAGACACAAAAATATTAGATGGTGAACCAATCTCGTTTTATTTTGGAGTAGACCCTTCTGCCACCTCTATGACCATCGGTAATTTGGCAGCAGCAATGATGGTGAGACACTTTATCGATCATGGTCACAACGCCTACTTACTTGTTGGCGGTGCTACCGGTATGATTGGTGACCCAGATGGCAAAGCTCAAGAGCGCAACCTCAAGACTCTTGACGAGATTGCAGCCAACAAAGCCGGCATCTCCGCACAATATAAACAGATTTTTGCAGGAAAGCCGTTTGAGATTGTTGATAACTACGACTGGTTTAAGGATATGGGCTATCTATCATTCTTGCGCGATGTTGGTAAGCATGTGCCCATGCGCCAGATGCTCGGACGTGACTTTGTGCAAACACGTCTAAGTGAAGACGGAGCTGGTATTAGTTACGCTGAATTTAGCTATGTACTCATTCAGGCCTATGACTTTTACTATTTGAACCGTGAACATGGCGTCACTTTACAAGTCTGCGGCTCTGACCAATGGGGCAATAGCATTGCAGGGGTTGATCTTACGCGTAGGTTATCTGGAAACGAAACTCACGTGTGGTCTGTACCTTTGGTTGTCAATAAAACGACTGGTGTAAAGTTCGGCAAATCCGAAGAAGGAGCTGTTTGGCTCGATCCTAACCAGACAAGCGTCTATAAGTTCTACCAATTTTGGCTAAACGTTGATGACGCTGGTGTAGAAGACTACCTAAAGATATATACTCTACTAGATAAAGAGGCAGTCGATGCACTCATGGCTGATTTTGCTGCAAACCCTGGTGCTCGTGTGGCTCAAAAGACACTAGCTTATGAAGTAACTAAACTAGTACACGGTGAACAGCGTGCCGAGGAAGTAAAACGAGTCACTGGCGTACTATTTGGTGGCGAAGACTTTCTTGAGCTTAGTGATGCAGACGTTGATGTTCTTAAGGGTGAACTTACGACAGTAAAGGCTGCTGACGACGTATTTCAGACAATTGTTGATGCTGGCTTAGCAAGCTCAAAGTCGGAAGCTCGTAGCTTTGTTTCTGGTGGTGCTATATCGGTTAACGGCCAAAAAATTACTGCCGAAGAGGCTCCACTCAAGAAAGGTCCAAATCTCTTGAAGCGTGGTAAGAACAGTTTTGCAATCGTTGAGTATTAATTAAAATGTAAGGTGCTATACTTAAAAACCATGCCTAACAAATCTATATCTAAAAACAAGCAATCAACAAATGCCGAACGTGCAGATTATTACGACCTCGGTGACTTTAACTATCAGGATTACTGGAAGGGTCGTGACTACGAACACGCGTCTGAAGAGATGGCTCTAAAGCGTCTTCTGAAAGGAAAGCATTTTAAGAATGCTGCTGATATTGGTGGTGGCTATGGTCGACTCTGTGTCTTTCTGCGTAATTATGCAGATCACGTGACATTGGCCGAACCATCTCGACAACAGCATGAGATTGCAAAGCAGTATCTTGCGAAATACCCAGATGTTGATCGTGTGATCACGCAAGCAGATGACCTTAAGCTCGATGACAAGTCACAGGACCTTATTACCATGGTGCGTGTGATGCATCATTTACCAGACCCAAGCGCTGAATTCGATGAGCTATATCGCGTTTTAAGCGACGACGGTTACCTTATCCTAGAAGTTGCCAACTATGCTCATGGTTTGAACCGCGTGAAGCATATGGTCCGCTTTGAGCGCTTACCAAGTGAACCAGTCGATATCCGCTCCAAAGAGAACCAGCGTGACGATGAAGTTGCTTTTGTGAACCATAATCCCAAAACAGTGATCAAGCAATTAGCGCATGCAGGCTTTAAAGTAGACAAGGTATTGTCTGTCTCTAATCTACGCAGCCCTAAACTCAAGAAGTTGGTACCTAAAGGCGCTATGCTCTCTGTCGAGAAAATCTTGCAGCCAACGTTGGCAAAGACATACTTTGGGCCAAGTGTCTTCTTTTTGATTCGAAAAGCCAAATAACAGTTTAGAAGCCACTCGTTACACTGATATACTACGTTCTAGATGAGTATATTACGACGTCGTCAGTTTGGTGATCCGATATTGCGCACTGTAGCTAAGGCGTTAAGTCGTGAAGACATTCTTTCGATGCGCATTCAAACGCTTATACATGATATGCAAACTACGCTAGAAAAGAAGAAGTATGGTGTTGGCCTGGCTGCACCGCAGGTTGGCCAATCTGTCGCGTTGAGTGTGATAGCTATAAAACCAACACCGACACGTCCCCAGCTGAAACCAGAAAAGCTCACAGTAATCAATCCAGTGATCGTTAAAACGTATGGTGCAAAGTATCCTATGTGGGAAGGTTGCATTAGTGGTCCGGAGTTGTACGCACAGGTACCTCGCTATAAAAAAGTACGTGTTACATGGCAAGATGACAGTGCCGAAGCGCATGAGCAGGATTTTGAGGGTTTTATGGCACATGTACTACAGCACGAAATCGATCACTTGAACGGACTGCTATTTGTAGACAATGTTGAAGACACGCGCTCCTATATGACTTTTTCTGAGTACAAGAAAATGAAAAAACGTGAGTCATGACGCTACGTAGTCCCATTACTGATGTAAAAGGTGTTGGGGCCGAGCTCGCGAAGAAGTTTCGCACCCTTGGGATCCACTCCGTTAATGACTTGATATATAACTTTCCTCGTCGGTATGATGATTACTCTCAAGTAGAAACAATTAATCGTATAAAACCCGGCAATGTAACGATACAAGCAAAAATTAAGCAGGTGAGCGGCCACTACGTTCGTCGTGGTTTACATATCACCGAAGCGGTAGCTAGTGACGAGACGGGCAGCATAAAGCTTGTATGGTTCAACCAGCCTTACCGTGCTGGTGCCATCAAAACTGACCAATCATATTTTATTTCAGGTGACTTTGGCCTTCGTAGGCAGCATTTGACTGTCCAGAACCCTTCTATGGAGCTCACCAGTAACTTCCCGGTAAATACGGCACGTATTGTGCCAATTTATCGCGAGACTAAGGGCTTTAAGTCATTACAGATTCGTAAAGCTCTGAGAGAAGTCGCACCACTGATACGCAGTTTGACGGAGCCTTTGCCGCAGTGGTTGGTAGACGACGAGCGACTTATGCCTTATGGACAGGCAATTATGCAGATACATTTCCCAAATACCTCAGACGACCTGCTTGCTGCTCAGCGTCGACTTGGTTTTCAAGAGGTGTTTGAGCTGGTCTTAGCCGCCCTCATGAACAAATACGAGCTTATTACTCACAGTGCGCCTATGATCGGCTTTGACGAAAAACTGGCACGAGATTTTGTAAGGCATCTACCGTTTCAACTCACCGACGACCAAAAAAGGGTAATTTGGACGATATATCAGGATATGCAGAAGACAACACCAATGAATCGTTTAGTGGAGGGTGATGTCGGCTCAGGCAAGACAGTAGTAGCCACTATGGCAGCGCTCATGGTGCTTCAGGGTGGTCACCAGGTTGCCTTCATGGCGCCGACCGAGCTTTTAGCACGCCAACATGCTGATACGATTCACCGATTGCTTGAACCGCTAGGTGCTCACGACAAAGTCGGCTTACTTGTTGGAGGCTTATCGGCTAAACAAAAAGCTACCGCTCAGGAACAGATCGCCAGTGGTCATATACAGTTTGTAGTGGGTACTAATGCCTTGATCCAAGAGAAAGTGAACATGAATCGACTTGGACTAGTGATTATCGACGAACAACATCGCTTTGGAGTGGAACAACGAAAGAAACTTGAAGCCAAAGCAGGACTGATGCCACACACCTTGAGTATGACGGCTACGCCAATCCCGCGCAGCATGGCGCTGACTGTTTATGGAGAGCTGGATATATCCCTGATCGCCAGCAAACCAGCCAATCGAAAGCCAATAATAACGAGCCTGATTCCACATATTGATCGACATAAGATTTATGAAGCAATTGACCAACAACTAGAGATGGGCCGCCAAGCTTTTGTGGTTTGTCCACTCATCAAAGAGTCTGAGGCTGCACCTGGTAAGTCAGCGGAAGAGGTATACGAGGAACTGAGAAAGAAGTTCTTTAAGCACCGAAAAGTAGCGTTGTTGCATGGCAAACTAAAGCCAGCTGAAAAAGACGAAATTATGCAGGCGTACTTACGTAAAGATTATGACGTGTTAGTTTCAACAACGGTGATCGAAGTGGGTGTGGATGTACCGAATGCTACGGTGATGGCGATTGAAAGCCCTGAACGTTTTGGTCTCGCTCAAATACACCAGCTAAGGGGTCGTGTCGGACGCAGTGAACACCAAGGTTATTGCTATCTCATGCTTACTGATAACCAAGCACCATCTCCACGCCTAAAGATGTTGGAGCGGTCTTCTGATGGGTTTAAATTGGCAGAGTATGATCTTGAACTTCGCGGTCCCGGAGCTATTTACGGCACCATGCAACATGGTCAGCTCGATCTACGGATTGCCAAGCTGTCTGATGTACGTTTAATAACCACAGCACGCAAACGTGCCCAAGAATTCATCGATCGTGGCGAAAATTTGCTAAAATACAAAGAGTTATATGAGCATGTAAGCTCAAACCGGTCAGTGACCAACCTAAACTAATATGTATTCAGGCTTAACAGTATTTACCAAACACTCTGGTGCCCTTATGGGAGCACATCAAAAGATTGACCGTTTAGCGCGCCGTCAAATTGAACAGTTGGCCCCTGGTGTGGCGTTCCCGAAGCAACGCGAGATATTAAAGTTTGAGGGTCTTGATGGACCGGATGGCATTAAGCGTAAAAGCCCAGGCAAAGATGAGCCATGGCATTATATTGATCCATTTGACGAGTCCGACACCGAACTCCATGGCATGCTCCAGGATCACTACAACCTCTTAGTCAAAGCTTTGAAAAGTGATGATAAAGTTCGAGCAAGCTTTGAGGCAGCCTGGTTGGCGCATGCTATTGTAGATGGTTTGACGCCAGCTCATCACTTTCCATACGAAGAAGAGCTTAGTAAGTTGCGTGGTGGTGAAGGTTTAGAGTCGCGCACGACATTTAAGAAAAAACTTGTTATGACCGGTGAAACCAAACGGGAACAGCTTAAGAATAACTGGAAAATGTGGGGCACTCACGGTCTTTATACTTCACACGCTTCATTTGAGCTTGGTGTAGCTTTCCTGATTAAGCCTCTAACCTTTAAAGAGTCGATTCCACTCGAGAATGAGCTTAAACTGGCTCATGAGCTAGGTATTGTACAGGTCTTTCATCGTTCTGCTCGCGAAATTGGTGTTCTAGAAATGTATGACTCATTCCTTCGAAAAGGCTGGACACCACGTTTGGCATGGCAGGTACGACATAAGCTCGGACCAACTATTGTGCGAACCGTCACTTTTGCATGGCATAGTGCCTTGGTTGACGCTGGAAAGGTTTCGTAAATGCGCATTATTGCAGGTTGGTTAGGTGGGCGTCAGTTTGAAAGTCCGCATGGTCACCGCACGCACCCTATGAGCGACAAGATCCGTG
>CAYLGV010000011.1:0-20943 GCA_964383395.1 uncultured Candidatus Saccharibacteria bacterium | reverse complement strand
AATCATATGGACTACATTGCTAAAGCTGGCTTTATAAAGTGGCTGAAGGCTAGCAACGAGGCCATGCTGATTATCACTCACGACCGTGACGTGCTGGCTAATGTAGACAGAATTGTTGAGATTCGTGATGGCAAAGCAGTTAACTACGCCGGAAATTATGAAAAATATCTCAAGATGAACACCGATCGTATGAGCGGGGCAGTTAATGAATATGGTATTGCTAAATCACGCATCACCAATCTCGAAGCAGATCTGATTCGTTTTAGGCGACTCAAAGAAAAGTCACGAACCCCAGGAACTATCAAACGCTTTAAGGGCCTTGAAGCTAAAACGCAGACCGAGTTAGCTGAGCTAAGAAAGCAAGAAAAACCTAGTTTTTGGATAGACCAAGATTCCGCCAAAGGCTTAAGTACCAAGCTCAAGAATGCCTACAGTGAACATAAGTCGGCGACTATCAGATTGAATCTGCCAAAGAAAGAGGAAGCACAACGTCGCTTGCTGAACGTGCATTCTTTATCACTCGGTTATGATAAGGCGCTTTTTGAGCCAATCAGTTTTGAACTTTATACTGGCGCCCGTGTGCAGCTACGTGGCCGAAACGGCGCCGGCAAAACAACTTTGGTAACGGCCATTATCGATACCCTAAAAGGCACAAAACTCACACCAACCGTCTTTAGTGGAGAGATTGAGATAACCAATGAAGCTCCCGTTGGTGTATATAAGCAGACATTCGACGAAGAATATTTAGAAATGACTTTGCATGATGCAATCGAACATGTGTACCTTGTCAATGACCTACCTATTAACGAACCGAAGATCCGTGCGCTACTTAGTGACTACCTCTTTGAGCCAAATAGTGATGGTTCAAAACCAGTCAATGTTCTAAGCGGTGGGCAGAAGGCGCGTTTTCAGTTGATTGCCATGCTTGCCAACAGACCCCAGATCATATTCCTCGACGAACCTACAAACCACCTTGATCTTCCAAGTATTGAAGAGCTAGAAACTGCCTTAAAGCAGTATCATGGCGCGATCGTATATGTAAGCCATGATAGCAAGTTCTCAGAGGCAGTTGGTGGCACTATCGTTGACCTCGGCTAATGTCGGTCATTTTACAGCATTCATGTCGACGCTTTTACGCTAGAATAATAGCCTGAACTAAACACTAAAAGCCCGATAGGAATATATGGATCAAGAAGAGAGCCCCGTCACCAATGTGCCCGAAGTAACTTCAGAAATCGTTCCAGAGACTACACCAGAAGCTTCGCCGCAAGCTGTAGCCCAAAGCGACGATTACCAAGAAACTGATATCTTTCAGTGGGCTAACAACCTTGTTCAATATGTTGATGAGCTCAAGATTGATCTGTACTTTTTTAACAAGAACTACACGGTATATCGCTTAAAGCTAAGTGGTGATGTTGCTCGTCAATTGCGACCACTGTTTATCGATGAACTATTGGAATATGTGTTAGGCGGCATAGACAACGGCCTGCGCGTACGTGATTTCGAGGAAGCCGAAAAAGAAGATAACGTTCTTCAGAAAACCAAGATTACAAATGTCGAGAAGTTGGTTGAAGTCTTCGGTTGGCTACGGACTCAGCAGACTGCTATTGAAGAGTTTGTCGATGAAGAGCATGACCTTAAGCGTATGAAGGGCGTCATTGCCGTATGTAAGCACCCTTCATTCAAAGCACCCTTTCATGTGTTTAAAAACCTGCCAACCAGTCAGATCATGAAAGGTCCCACTGCTTGGACGCTCAAAGATAATGTTTTTAAGCCATTCGACAAAATGTCGGCTCTTAAAATTCCTGGCGAAAACCACCTCCTTGCGGTTGGTCAGGATCTGTTTGTATTTAACCAAGCCAAACTCAAGCAACTATTTGGCTATGATGCTAAGGCAGCAAGTATCGCCAAACAAAAAGTTGCCGAGATTGAAGCAAACTATAAACTAAGCTTTATAGAGGGTGTTGGACTGCAAAGTCTCGTAAAGGGCAGGCCTTCAACTATACGTAAACTTCAGAACATTCAACCTGGCTTGGTAACGCAACGACAATTGCTCGATCATGCCGAAGAAATTGGGGTTGATCTTATGGAAGACGAAAGTGGTGCGATCATCATAATGGATGATAAAGACCTCACTAAGTTTGTGAACTTACTCAACGATGACTATGTGGAATCGCCAATGACTGGCCAGCGCTACGAAATCATTCGCAAGCGACCACTCAAACAAGCCGATGAGGATACGCTTCTTCCTGACCTGTAAGTCGACAACTCAACGCAATTCACAGCGTTTAATTGGCCGACATTCTCTTTATGATTCGCTCAATTGTGAGTGGTGTACGCGAGGTAATATCTTTGCTGAACTGCTTCTCTAGCCAAATCATAAGATCACTCGTCTTTATCACTGTGTTATTTGTAACTGAAAACAGAACACCGTTATTATAACCAACAATACGGTAAGGTTTACCGGGAGGCTGATAAGGGAATGCAAAGTCTGGTTTCTGGGGTCGCTTAAAGAAAGTAACAAGTAGGTATGAACTCTCATTATGTGGGGCTCCCTCAAAGGGATCAGAATCCAGTATTTTCTGAAGTTGAGCTTGACTGCGAACTATTGTGGTCGCAGTAAAGCCAAGTAGCTTAGGCCAAGCAGCTTCGATGGCTGCTTCAAGCTTATTTACATCTTGCTCGTCTGTTTCGAAAACAACATTCCCACTAGAAATTACTGATCGAACATCTGAATAGCCAAGTGATTCAAGCGCACCACGTAGCGCCTCATTTGACTTGCGTGGGTCACCTGGACCAATGCCTCGAATAAGTGCAACGTATTTAGTCATGAGTACATTATAGTTGCTCCTTGGCTTTACGTCATTTGCTATCATTAATCTATGTACACAACATACAAACAACGAAAAGAACGTAGACAACGAGAGACTGGCAAGCGGTATGAGTACTTTGTTGCTCAAACGCTCAGAAAAGATGGCTGGGAAGTATACGAGAATGGCCGCAACGGGGTCAACGACCATGGTATTGACCTGATCGCCAGCAAAGATGGTGTGCGTCGCTATATTCAGTGCAAAAGCATGAAGCCAGAGTGGCTCATTCATGAAGATGTGGTGTCACATCTCTTTGGGTCGGTAGCTGCAATTGAAGGCATGGATAATTTGGCAGGCGTAGAGCTATACATCTACTCACCAGCCCAATTTGATAACTATGCGAGCGAGGAAGCCAAGAATCTAAATATTCACTTAGTCCAACTCAACTACCAAAATTGGTATGGCAAGCATAGTCACTATCGTCATTATAAGAAGTGGAAAAAGCACCATTATTCATCTTGATATACTTAGGTTATGTCACTAAACGATTTGCCCCACAGCTACCAACCAGTACAAAGAATCTATGCAGTCTGGACATATGTCAGCAATGCCGAAAAATCCAAACCGTTTTACGAAAAAGTACTTGGGGTTAAGTCGAGGTTTCAAGATAACGGCTGGATTGAGTTCGCTACAGGCGACACAACATTTGCAATATTGGAACGCCCCAAGGACAAGGCTAACTTACGACCAGCAAAGACTCGTATCATGTTTCAAGTGGCTGACATTGCAGGAAAAGAAAAAGAGTTGATTGCCCATGATGTGAAGATCATGCATAAGATGGAAGAGCCTTATGGCACGATAATCACGTTTGAAGATCCAGATGGAAACTGGCTAGAATTTTACGAGCCAAAAGCGTATCAACCAAATTAGCGCACGTCAATTGCCTCATAAACTTGATATCATGAGTAATATGAAAACTGCAATCATTCTTCATGGTACGCTTGGCTCACCAGATGGTAACTGGTTTACTTGGCTAAAAAGTGAACTTGAAGATCGAGGCTTTACAGTATGGTTGCCACAACTGCCAGGCGCTGAAATGCCAAGATTAAGTAAATGGCGGGCATTTATTAATGAGGAATGTCCGTTTCCTATAAATGAAGAAACATTGGTGATTGGTCACTCCAGTGGCTCAATCCTAGCTTTGGTGCTTGCACAAAGTAATGCCGAAAAGATTGGTGCCATTGTTAATGTCTCGGTCTTCCATGATAATTCGCTTGATTGGGAACCAAACAGCCAACTCTTTGATGTTGAGTTTGATTGGTTAGCAATCAGAGAAGGTGCGGACCAGTTATTGTTTATACATTCCGATAACGATCCGTATGTGCCACTTGATCAAGCAGAATATGTTGCTGCCAACATAGGCGCCGAGATGATCGTTATTTCTGGCGAAGGTCACTTTAACCTAGAGCGAAGCGAAGAGTATAAGCAATTCCCAAAACTTCTAGAAATCCTAGAAGAAAGAAAGTTGATCTAGGTGAGTAGGTACTTGATAGTCAACGCTGATGATTTTGGCTACAGCCATAGCATTAACAAAGGTATTATTGAGACTATCACGGATGGAATAGTTACAAGCACTTCAGTAATGGTTGATGCTATCGCTGCGCAAGAGGCAAAGGAACTAACGAAGTTCCCACATCTCTCAATTGGGCTCCATTTTGAAGTAAAAGAGATGATCAATATTGCCACCGAGCTTGAAAGGCAAGTTGAAAAGTTTGTGGCAATTGTTGGCCGAAATCCAGATCACATAGATACGCATAAACGGAACACCACCGACGAAGGTATAAAACCAGTATTGGAAGATTATGCCAAAGCTCACGGCACACCCATCCGCAGCTTTAATACCAATCATATTAGTTCGTTTGGCATAAATTCAAACGACTGCTCCATTGATCAGTTGAAAAGAAGTATTGATGAGGCATCCGAGGAGTACAACGAACTCATGACCCATGTCGGTTATTCTGACGACTACTTGCGTGAGCATAGCTCATATAACGATCCACGTGAAGACGAGCTTAAGACTATATGTAGCCCAGAAGCAAAACAATATATTGAAGATAAAGGCTTAACGCTCATTAGCTGGCGAGAAATTACATGAGTAACGAACGCATATACAAGATGAGCTTCGCTCGTGTGTATCCGCTCTATATTGCAAAGGTAGAGCGCAGGGGCAAGACTAAGGCAGAGCTTGATCAGATTATTGAGTGGCTCACTGGCTACGATGCAAAAACTCTGAGCACAGTACTAGATAACCAAATCGATTTTGAAACATTCTTTGACGATGCACCTCAGATGAACCCGAACCGCAAACTCATCACTGGCGTGATATGCGGCATTCGTGTAGAAGATATTCAAGAGCCACTGATGCAAGAGATTCGCTATCTCGATAAATTGGTGGACGAGCTTGCAAAAGGCAAAGCAATGTCGAAGATTTTACGAACGGCATGAGATACTAATAGTTCATGCTACAAAACGAGGCGTTAGATATCCTAAAGATGGGGCACAATGTGTACCTGACTGGTGCTGCTGGCGCTGGCAAGACCTACGTTCTCAACGAATACATTAAGTACTTACGCGAGAATCATATTGTCGTCGGTGTTACTGCAAGCACTGGTATAGCAGCTACACATATGAACGGCATGACCATACATTCTTGGGCGGGGCTTGGTATCGGCGACTCGATTGATATTGAACGCATCTTAGCTAAGTCCACGGTTAAAAAGCGTATGGCCGAAACCAAGGTATTGCTGATCGACGAGGTATCTATGCTAGATGGCCATGTGCTTGATGCAGTCGATGAAATAACGCGGGCTTTTAAGAATAAGACCAAGCCATTTGGTGGACTGCAGGTTGTCTTAAGTGGTGACATATTCCAACTACCTCCTGTTACCAAAAACGGTGAGCCGTATTTTGTGTTTAACTCCGAGGCCTGGAGATCCATGAACTTGAAGATTTGTTACCTTGAAGAGCAGCACCGCCAAGACGATAGCAATCTTTTGAGTATTCTAAATGCCATACGCTCTAATAATGTTGATGAAACGCATTTCGAGGAACTAAGTGAGCGGATTAAGCCGGCGCCACTCGATGAAGATATCATTAAGCTGTATACACACAATGCTCATGTCGATGAGATTAATACTACAGAACTAGATAAGTTAAAGACCGAGGCCAAAGTCTACTATATGGACAGCCGCGGCCGTAAGAACGCGGTTGAATCGCTGGTTAAACGCTGTTTAGCCCCAGAAGAGTTGGTCTTAAAGCTTGGCTCAGAGGTGATGTTTGTAGCTAACAATCCCGTCAAACAATTCTATAACGGTACGCTTGGGAAGGTCGTGGAGTTTAACGATGACGGCCAGCCAGTCGTCCAAACCAAAGAACGTCGCATAACCGTTGAAGAGCATACCTGGAAGACTGAAGATGGCGATAAGACCATCGCGGAAATCACTCAGCTACCACTTCGACTTGCTTGGGCAATCACGATCCACAAAAGCCAAGGTATGAGCCTGGACGCGGCCGAAGTAGACCTATCTAAGTCGTTTGAGCCAGGTATGGGTTACGTGGCACTGTCGCGAGTGAGGAGCATTGATGGGCTATACATTAAAGGCATCAATAACATGGCTATGGTGGTGAATCCGCAGATTATCGATCTTGATGCCAAGTTAAAGAGTCGATCCGATCAAGCCGTCTCTGGATTAAAGACTATAGATAAGAAAAAGATGGAAGAGTATCACCAATCTGTTCGCCGTGCTCTTCAGCCCGACGAAGATAGGTTATTAGAAGACTACGATGAGGATATCTTCCAGAAGTTAAAAGCTTGGCGTACCAAACAGGCAACTGCACAAAGTGTCCCGGCTTATGTGATATTACCTGACAAAACCCTGAAGCTAATTGCCGCCACAAAACCCATGGACACCTTTGAGCTGTCGCGGATAAGTGGCATTGGCTCTCTGAAGTTAGACAAATACTCAGGCGACATCCTAAAGCTCGTAAAAGCTAAGTAACCCTGTTTGAGTAAAGGTATGCCAAAAACCGATAAAAACTTTGATGAAGATGCCTGGGGAGTTAGCTTCTCGATAAAACAATGTCGTAACTTTGAACAAGATTACGAAGATGTCTTGAAATGGATGTTGAAGATGGGCTTTCGTCGATTCCGACTCATGAGCTATTGGGATGAACACGAAAAAGTGCAAGGTGAGCTAGACTTTACATTACTTGATAAACAGATCGAGCTAATCGGCAAGGCAAGTGGGAAAGTAACTTTGTGCTTGGGTGTTCGCCAGCCGAGGTGGCCTGAGAATCATTTGCCAGCCTGGGCTTTAGAAATACAACGTGAAGAACGGAACGAAGCGCTATACACATATATTGAGGCAGTTGTGCAACGTTACAAAGACAATCCAGTAGTCGAGAACTACCAGCTCGAGAACGAGGCCTTACTTAAAGACTTTGGCGAGAACATAGATGTTGATCGTAGAAGACTCCGCAAAGAATTCGCCCTGGTTAAATCACTTGATCTAGCTCGTGAAATTATTATGACAACCAGCACTTCTTGGGGTGTGCCCATCATCGGACCAATTCCTGATGTGGTTGGGTTTAGTTTTTATCAAGTTTTGTTTAGCAGTAAAAAGCAGAAATACACAACTTCATTTCACAAACCGTGGCTAGATCGGCTGCGAGCTGGGCTGATTTACCTGCTCTTTAGAAAACCCAGTTTTATTCATGAGCTTCAGCTTGAACCGTGGGGACCTCAAGCCATTTGGGAAATGGATACGAATGAGCAACATAAATCGATGGGAGTTGCTCAGATAGCCAAGAATATCAAACTTGCTAAATCAACAGAGTTATATCCGATTTATTGTTGGGGCGCAGAGTGGTGGTACTGGCGTTTGCATGACCAGAATGATCCGAGTATCTGGCTGGTGGTAAAAGAAGCTATTACCAAAGACAACACAAATAAAAAGTTACTGAGACATTCTGAGAAATAGTAGCGCCTGTTTGATATAGTTATAGCAATGACTAAAACAGCAACGAAAGATACTTCAATGAAACTAAAGGCCATGCTTGCGGTTGTGTTGGTGGGTATAGGCGCCGCACTTACCTATCATATATTCGAAAACGCCGTTCACGAATCAATAGATCTTATCTGGTACGACTGGTTTAACACCGATACAAAACGCTGGTTGGTAATACCTCTTACGGTTGTGATTTCACTTGTGTTCTTCGGTGCACAGCATTACCTAGATCGTAAATCAGAAGCTGGTGAAGAGCATGGCTTAGGTAATATGCCCGAGCCAACGGTTAAAAACTTTGCTAAAGTGCTATTTATCGGCTATTTCTCGCTACTCGCTGGCGCAACCTTGGGCCCTGAGGCAATATTGGTCCCTGCATGTATGATGTTAGGCGCATTTGTAGGCACTAAGCTTTTTGCCAAAAAAGACGTTTCAAAGCTATTGGCAGCAGCTGGGTTAATGGCTCTGTTCACTGCGTTCTTTAATTCCATCTTAGTTGGTGTACTTTCGCTGTTTTTGGTTACCAAGCAGTCAAAAACCAAGATTACCCCTATGCTTGTAGTGGTTTCGCTGCTCGCATCGGTGTCATCGTTCTATACTCTAAAGTTAGTTTCTGGAAGTGCGTATGCAGAATTACCGACCTATGCACATTCGTTTAGTATAAAAATGTTGTTGCTCTTGGGTGTGCTTATTGTCGCAGGATACCTATTGGTTATTGTTATGGGTTTATCGCATACACAGTTTGAGAAAGTTCGAAAACTGCTCAGTAAAGCGACGTGGTGGCAACATGCTTTGGTGGCTTCGGGAGTGATTGCGGCACTTTATCTTCTTGGTGGACCATTAGTTGAGTTTACCGGCAACAGATCGATTCAACCTATGTTCCAGCAAGCAAGCAGTCTTGGGTTAATCGGATTAGCCTGGATTATGATTGTTAAGATATTTCTCATTAGCTGGTCTAAATCTATCGGCTATCGAGGTGGAATGATATTTCCAACAATCTTCTTGGCAGCCGTTTTGGTGGCTATGTTGCAAATCTATGACCCAAGTTTGAATGTTACCTACGGCATTATCGCAGTAGTTATCGGTGCCTTAGCAGCAAATCGCAAGAACCATATTCTCGTCTAGATTTGATCAATCTCGTTTATGACTGGAAGGGCTTCAACTTGCACCTTGAGTATTTTCGCCAAAAGCTCTAGCTGCTGAAATTTACAGTATTTAATCGGTTGGTTGTCATGAGAGTAAATACGGTAGTAATGGTCAAACTCTACTGTTTCGTTCTTGAAATTCTTGGCAGTTGTCGGCTCATTGATCTGCACAATAAACCAACCTTCAGGTTCTTGCTCGAGGATCTGTTTTATCTTGGCGTAATGATTGAAAGGCATGTCAGAAAAGTATAACATCGCAATTAATGCACTGTTTCACGCTACTCATTGGTGTTATACTTAATTCTAGTGAATAAACAGGGGTGAATTTCATGACAGTACTTATCGTAATTGGTATCATTCTGCTGGTTCTGGTAGTAATCGGAATTGGTATGTACAACAGTTTGGTAAAACTCAATGTCCGTACCGACGAGGCATGGAGCGATATCAATGTTCAGCTCAAGCGTCGTCTTGATCTGATTCCAAATCTTGTCAACACCGTTAAAGGCTATGCTAAGCACGAAGCCGAGACACTTGAGAATGTTGCTAAGGAGCGTTCAAGTGTTATTAATGGCAATGCTTCAGTGCAAGATACAGCTGCAGCAGACAACGCTATTACCGGAGCTTTGAAAAGTGTTTTTGCAGTTGCTGAAAGCAACCCAGACCTCAAGGCTAGCCAGAATTTTGCACAACTGCAGGATGAGCTGACCGACACCGAAGACAAGATCCAAGCTGCTCGCCGCTTTTATAACGGTTCAGCTCGTGATCTAAACATCAAGATTCAGACTTTCCCAAGCAGTATCATTGCTGGCATGTTGCATTTCACGAAGCGTGATTTCTATGAAGTTGATGCTACTGAAGCTGAAGCAATCCAAAAGCCAACAGAAGTAAAATTCTAGGCAGCCACGCCTAACAAGGTCTACTCATGTACAAAGAAATTGCCGCTAACAAGCGCAAAACTGTCTTAATGATGATTATCTTTGTGCTACTTGTTGGTGGCCTTGGTTGGGTGTTTGCCGAGTTTTTTCATCAGCCTACACTAACCCCATTTGTAATTGCTGGTGCTCTCATTTACGCGCTTATTAGTTACTTGAGCGGTTCGAAGATGGCATTGGCAGTAAACGGTGCAAAAGAGATTCAGAAGCAAGATAATCCACGCCTTTGGCGAACAGTTGAAAACTTGGCGATTACAGATGGCTTACCTATGCCAAAGGTGTATATCATTGATGATCCGGCTCCGAATGCCTTTGCAACCGGGCGTGACCCTAAGCATTCAGCAGTCTGCGCGACAACTGGCCTGCTCGATATGATGAGTGACACCGAACTACAGGGTGTTTTTGCCCATGAGATGGGCCACGTAAAGAACTACGACATACGCGTATCTATGATAGTTTTTGCACTGGTAGCAGTGATAAGTATATTGGCTGACATTATGCTTCGCTCTACATGGTTTAGTGACGATGATAGTAACAACAGTAGCGTGTTTTTCGTCGTCGGTATAATCGCAGCATTATTGGCACCATTGATCGCCTGGATGATTCAGCTTTCGATCTCACGAAAAAGAGAATACTTGGCAGATGCCACAGGTGCCCTAACTACACGTTATCCAGAAGGTCTTGCGAGTGCCCTTGAAAAGATTGGGCAATCAGGCAGTGTCATGAAGAAGCAAAACTCATCTACCGCCCATTTATTTTTTGCTAATCCACTCAAGGGTGGCAAGGTGAGCAATCTATTTAGTACTCACCCCGCCATTGAAGACCGTGTAAAGCGCCTGCGTGCCATGGAAAACAATGGCGCGTAGTTCAAAGTCTGCTGCACCAAACCCTACTCCTCGTAAGATCAAGCCGAACACGTATCGAACGCTTCGAATGAGCAAGCGTATTAAGCCTCAGAGTAAGCCGCTTCCAAGTGCCTACCGTATTTTCAAAACAAGTCTGAAACAGCTTATCAAGAATTGGAAGCTCTTTGGTGGCATCATCTTGGTGTATCTTGTCTTGACCATTGTGCTCGTAAAAGGGATTGGTGCAGGTAATAACATCTCGCAGTTAAAGACGACGCTTGAAAGTGCAGCCGGAGGTAATGCTGCCAATGCCAAAGCCTCGCTCACTCTATTTAGCGGGCTTCTAAGCAACATTGGCAGTAACCAAAGTGCAAGTGCCACCACCTATCAAACAATAGTACTGTTGGTGATTAGCTTAGTGCTTATTTGGGCGCTTCGACATAGCACGGCTGACAAAAAGCAGATTCCAACTGTTCGCGATGCGTTTTATAAAAGCCTTTATCCGTTAATTCCATTTCTATTGGTGCTCGTGGTAATCCAATTACAACTTTTCCCAATCCTTACTGCTAATTTCCTTGTCAATACTGTTTTAAGCAGTGGCTTGGCGGTTACTGTGCTCGAAAAGGCTCTTTGGATACTGCTCTGTGTTATATTAGCTACCCTGTCGATTTACATGTTCACTTCGTCTCTGTTTGCACTTTACATTGTGACCTTACCTGACCTGCGGCCTATGGCGGCCTTACGTTCGGCGAGGGAACTGGTGCGTTATCGTCGGCTTATGGTATTACGCAAACTGTTACTCTTGCCAGTAATTATGCTGATTCTTGTAGCTGTTATCACTATCCCCCTTATTATGTGGGCGCCAGCGGTGGCAGAATGGGTATTTTTTGCTCTAAGCATGATTGCTTTAGCAGTCTTCCATAGCTATATCTATAACCTATACAAGGCGCTCTTATGACCAAATTGAACCATGACCAGGCTGCAGAACGACTCGTAAAATTACGTGAGTTAATAAACGAGTATCGCTATAAGTACAATGTACTTAATGAATCGATAATGAGTGAAGAAGCAGCCGATAGCCTCAAGCATGAGTTATCTGAGTTGGAAGAAGCATATCCCGAGCTAATTACGCCCGATTCGCCTAGTCAGCGAGTAGCGGGGGAGCCTTTACCACAGTTTACTTCGCGAGAGCATCTTTATCGTATGCTTAGTCTTCAGGATGTATTCGATGAGAAAGAAGTGCAAGCTTGGATTGATCGCATTAGTAAGTTAGCCAGTAAACCTAGCGAGTTGGAATACTTCATGGACATTAAGATGGATGGCTTAGCCTGTGCCTTGGTTTACGAAGACGGACTGTTGACGGCAGCAATTACCAGGGGTGATGGCTTCACTGGAGAAGATGTGACTATGAATGTGCGTACGATTGAGTCTGTCCCTTTGCGACTGCGACATGCTAAAGGGGCTGAAGCTTTCTTGCAAGGTCGAACCGAGGTACGAGGTGAAATAGTCATGTATAAGCAAGATTTTGCTGCGCTTAACAAAAGACGCGAAGCCGACGGTTTGCCCTTGTATGCAAATCCTCGCAACACTGCCGCGGGTACCATCCGTCAACTCGACCCAAAACTCGTTGCCAGCAGACCTCTACATTTTCGTGCCTACGACATGATCCGTGAGGATCCTAAAGATATCCCAACTCATTCATACGCGTACAAAACAATGCGAGAACTGGGCTTTTTAGCTAATGACAAGCCAGGACTGACTACATCTGCTAGTGGCATTCTGGATTTTGCCGCTACATGGGAAGAGAAGCGTCAAGACCTACCATTTAATACAGACGGTTTAGTGATCAAGGTGAATGACCGAAATGTGTACGCGCAACTAGGTGTAGTCGGTAAAGCCCCACGTGCAGCAGTGGCGTATAAATATGCCGCCGAACAAGCCACTACGAAGCTTAAAGATATCTTTATCTCGATTGGTCGTACTGGTGCTGCAACACCAGTAGCCATGCTTGAAGCGGTGGTTATCGCTGGCAGTACCGTGCAAATGGCAACACTGCACAACGAAGGCGAGATTCATCGTAAAGACATTCGTGTCGGTGACACAGTGATCGTTCATAAAGCTGGAGACATTATTCCTGAAGTTGTTGAACCACTCGTGAAGTTACGTGATGGCAGCGAGAAACCATATGTTATGCCCACTGCCTGTCCAGAATGTGGAACGGCGTTAGTTAAGCTTAAAGCAGATGAAGCCATCTGGCGCTGTCCGAATAATCAATGTCCCTCACGTGTTCAAAAACGGATTCAGCATTATGCGAGCAAGGGTGCTCTCGATATCGAAGGGCTTGGCGAGAAGAACGTGGTTGCCTTGCTCGACGCAGGACTAATTAACGAAACACCAGATATTTACGGTCTGCGCGAAGATCAGATCCAAGCCCTTGAGCGCTTTGCCGAAATCTCTGCTCGTAAACTTGTAGCTGCTATTCAGGACAAGAAGCAGCCACCACTCGACAAGTTCATCTTTGGTCTGGGTATTCGACAGGTTGGCTCACAAACGGCCATTGATCTGTCTAAGCATTTCCGTAGTATTGAGAAGCTTAGAGAAGCAACCATCGAAGAGTTAAGTGAGATCGATGGAATAGGTGAAGTAGTAGCGGAGTCGATTGTTGAATGGTTTGCCGAGCCAGATAATCAACACATCCTTGATACGTTTAAATCTTATGGTGTTTGGCCGCTCGAAGTGAAGAAGATTGGCGGCAAACTGGAAGGCAAAAAATTTGTGGTGACCGGAACCCTCGAGACAATGGGCCGCGATGATGCGGCCGATAAAATCAGGGCGCTTGGCGGTACCTTTCAATCATCGGTAGGTAAAGATACCGATTATCTCGTAGTCGGTAAGAACGTTGGTGCAAGCAAGTTGGCAAAAGCTGACAAGCTAGGTACGGTACGGCTCACCGAATCCGAACTCATCAAGATATTGCAATAACTGTAAAAAGTGGTATCATACCGCGATGATATCAAATGAAGTACATGGTTTTGAGTTCGTTCCACCATTGGTGACTCCAGAGCCAACAGTCGGGCTATTACCACAAGCCACAGTATTGCTTGCATCACCATTCGGTCCGCATACACACCTCTATAGTAAAGATAACTTTCGACACCAACACAGGTATATAAAATCACTTGGCTACTCAGGTAATGTAGCAAGTCTCGCAATCAATACATTACATGACTTACAAAGAGAGCCGTCGGATCTGTATGCGAAAGATTTTATTCATGGTTATGAGGCTATGCGTGTCGATGCACCAGAAAGCCTATTGCCTAGGGTTATAGCTGTTACTATTCATGACTTTGATCTGTTAAGGGAACATGTTACCCAGCGTGTTAAGCCTTTTGGCTTAGAGTCGCGTCAGGCAGCCGTTGAACTTATGCTCAGACTGGCCGAGCAGCCACCACTTGGCACATCTTGACTAGTAACTGATTTAGGTTATGCTAAAAGTGATTCGTGCGCACAAAGCGGCGTGTATCGGAACCTAACAAACATGCACAAAGACAAACAATGATGGGCACCGCCGCAGGGTGGGCGCGCACGATATAAAAAAGACCGATCTAGTATCGGTCTTTTTTACTGGTGGAGATACAGGGACTCAAACCCTGGACCTCTGCCCTGCCAGGGCAGCGCTCTAATCAACTGAGCTATATCCCCATTAGTGCATCATTTATAATAGCAGCGTTCCGTATAAGTTCAAGCCTATCAATAAGACGTAGAGAACACAACACTTGTAGCCTTCGGTCAAACAGTTGTCTGTTACAATAGGTGGATGGCTAAACAATCGACACCCCGAAGTACTACTAACAAACTTATCGTGGCAGCCCTCGTCATACTGGTAGGAACGGGCGTCTACGCCTGGTGGCAATTCAGCTACACCAACCCAAGCAAGGTGTTCAACCGCATGGTTGCAAACAACCTATCCACACCGAGTGTGACAAAGACATCAACTCAAACAGCTGATGGTCAATCTCTTGAACAAACCAGTATTTTAGTAACCTCACCAAAACAATACGTTGCTTCGCAATCGACATTGACACAAGGTGAGGGTGAACAAGCATCAAAGGTGGTTACCGAGACATTGGCATTTCCAACCGAAGAGTACACACGTTATCTAAGTATCACAACAGCCCAGAAGAATAGCAGTGGTAAGCCATATAATTTCGATAAGATACTTAACGTTTGGGGTAAGACAACATCTGCCGATGCCGAAAGTGGTGGCCCACAGACATTCAACCAAGCAGTACTCGGCATTGTTCCAGTGGGAACCATGAATGCATCACAACGTAATGAGCTGTTGTCATACATTCAAAAGAACAACGTCTTCGGTGTAGATGCCAGCAAGGTTACTAAGGAATGGAAGAATAATCGTTTGGTATATAGCTATGCAGGTAGTGTTAAGCCAATACCCTATGTAACTATGCTTAAAGTCTTTGCAAAAAGTATGGGACTTCGCCAGCTTGATAGTGTAGATCCACAGCAATACAAAGACAGTGCACCGATCAACTTTACTGTGAATGTAGACGTGATATCTGGTCAAATGACATCTGTTAAATACACAGATAGTGAACGAACTGAAAACTACAGCGCTTACGGGTATCGACCAGTTATCAAGACACCAAACAACGCTATTCCAATCTCTGAGCTGCAAACTCGCTTACAACAGATTAATTAGCACCACTTGAAGCGTAATATTATTTCACGAGTTAGCTGCTAGCTATATACTAATACCTATGCAAGTTGTTATTGACGGCATCCTGACACATTATGAGAAAAGCGGCCAAGGCAAGCGCATTCTTATGTTGCATGGTTGGGGTGATGCATTGGAAACCTTTCAACAGTTGGTCGCTGATTTGAACAGCTCCTACGAAGTTACTAGACTTGATTTACCAGGTTTTGGCCAAACTGAAGGCCCTAAAACAGCCTGGAACCTAACTAATTATGCTGACTTTGTTGCGTCATTCTTAGGTAAGGTAACTGATGGCGAAGTATATGCAGTTATTGGTCACAGTAATGGAGGAGCTTTGGCTATTCATGCCTTAGCAAACGACACACTCCATACGCAAAAACTTGTGCTTTTAGCAGCGTCTGGAGTGCGAGATGGACAGTCACTGCGCCGCATGGTCCTTAAAATTATCGCTAAAACAGGTAAGGTTGCGACATTTTGGCTGCCAAAATCTACACGTGCCAAGCTACAAAAGAAACTCTATGGCAGTGTTGGTTCTGATATGTTGGTGGCGCCGCATTTACAAGAGACATTCAAACAAACCGTACGTCAAGATATTCAAGACGATGCACGTAAACTTACGCTGCCGACTCTTCTAATGTATGGCGATCAAGATAAGGCAACCCCGCTTAAAACAGTGGGAGAGGTGTTGCATTCAGAGATAAAAGACTCAAAGTTAGTGGTTGTTCCAGGTGTTGACCATTTTGTTCATCACGGTGGTGTGCAAGACGTATCACGTACTATTCAGGAGTTTCTCGCATGAGACGAATCCTAAGTTACTTTTCGTTTCGTGTACCCCTGATGCAGGTGTATATGCTACAGCAGGTTGAATATGATGCTTCAAAGTTTGTGCACTGGGCTGGCATGTTCCCTGATCTTACCAATGTGAAGAAACGCGGTGTCTTAAAGCATACTAAGCGCGCTCAGTTTATGCTCGGGGTTGCCTATGGCGGCTGGATGCTGCCAATTATCATCGCACCATTGTTGGCGATCGCTACATCAAATCTTAGATGGTTGCCCTTCGTAATTTGGGCGCCGGCTGCCTCACTGCTGTCAATTTACTTTACGACCATAAACATGCAGGTACTTATAGTGGAACCAAAGCAAAAGCGTGAGATTGCTGCTGCCAAGAAAAAGCTTTCGACTCTATCGGCAACTCGCATTGCTGTTCTCGGTAGTTACGGTAAAACCAGTATGAAAGAAATGCTGCTGGCTATCCTTTCGACAGGTAAACGTGTGGCGGCAACCCCAGGTAATAAAAATGTTTTGATCAGCCATGCACGCTGGATTAATAAAAAGTTGCAAGGCGACGAAGAAGTGCTCATTTTTGAATATGGCGAAGGGGCTCCTGGTGATATTTTGAAGCTAGCTTCCCTGAGTGAACCACAGATGGCGGTAGTAACAGGTTTAGCACCAGCGCATCTCGATTACTATCCAAATCTTGAGGCGATTGGTGACGACTTTGCCAGCATACAATCAGTAGTTACCTCAGAAAACGACCGGTATATTTATAATGACTCAGAGATCACCCGCGAGAAAATTACTGGAAATTTTTATGATGAGAACGGTGTCGCAGGTTGGCAGGCTAGTAATATTAGCGTTGGATTTGATGGGACGAGCTTTACGCTAAAGAAGGGGAAGCGAAAACTTAAATTACACACTGCTCTTATTGGTGAACATCACGTGGGGCCATTAAGTGCTGCGGTGGCTATTGCAGCAGATTTAGGCCTGTCTGATGATCAGCTCACCGAAGGCGTAGCCGCCACAAAACCATTCGAACATCGTATGCAAGCAAGGGCATTGCACGGTGCTTGGATCATAGACGATACCTATAACGGTAATATCGAAGGTATGCGTGCAGGCTTGGCTTTGCTTATGTCGTTACCCGCTAAAAATCGTATATATGTAACACCTGGCTTGGTTGATCAAGGGGTAGAGAATGAAAGGGTTCATAATCAACTCGGTCAGCTTATCGCTGCCGCCAATCCTGATAAGGTGGTACTCATGCAAAATTCTAACACCAACTTTATCCAGCAAGGCCTAACAGAGGGTGGCTACCACGGCGAACTGGTCATTGAAGATCAACCGCTCGAGTACTACACGCAGCTAGAACACTTCCTGGCAGCTGGTGATGTAGTTATGTTGCAAAATGATCTGCCTGACAGTTATCGCTAATTGTATGCTCTAATTGTATAGCCTAATTGTAATTTAACGTGTATAATCGTGCTTATGAAAACAATTGCTGTGATTTTTGGAAGTCGCTCAACAGAGCATGATGTGTCAATCGTAACCGCGCTCGCTAGTATTATTAAGCCCCTCGAACTCAGTAAGCAGTACAAAGTTGAAGCTATTTACATTGCTAAAGACGGTGCTTGGTACTGGGACGACAAACTTAAAGATATATCACTGTTTAGCTCTGGTGGTATCCAGGATTTCCTACACAAAACCCAGCCTATCAGTGTGCAGTTTGACGGTGGTATGACGCTTGTAAAATCAAGTGGTATCGCTGGTCGTAAGACACTTCGCAAGATAGACATCGTTTTTCCGGCAACACATGGCACCTACGGCGAAGATGGAAGTCTCATGGGCTTACTTCGAATGGCCAACGTGCCATTTGTAGGTTGTGACATGGACGCCAGCGCAATTGCTATGGACAAAGTTCTCGCCAAAGAAGTCGCGGCTTCAAACGACATTTCTGTTGCCAAGTACGAATATCTCATGCGCGACACGTTTGCACGTAAGTCATCGGAGATAATTAAGGGCATTGAATCCAGCCTAACGTATCCATTGTTCGTTAAGCCCGCTCACCTTGGCTCGAGTATTGGTATTTCTCGTGTAAGTAACACAAGCGAACTGCGAAATGCTATCGAGGTTGCAACGCATTACGACGAGAAAGTGCTGGTTGAAGAAGAAGTAGCCAACCTTATTGAGGTAACCTTGCCAGTTATTGGTAATGAACAGCTGACCCCAGCTTTGCTTGAGAGCCCTATGACCAAGCCCGAAGATTTCTTTGATTTTGAGACAAAGTATATGCAAGGTGGCAAAGGTAAGGGCAAAGGTAAGGGTGGTGCAAAGGGTTCACAAGGCTATAGTGAATTGCCCGCCAAACTTCCTGAAGCTCTGTATAAAAAGGCCGAAGAAACTGGCCTGAAAGCCTACCGCGCACTTGGTTGTAATGGCATTGCTCGTGTAGATATGCTGATTAACACTAAAACTGATACGGTTTACTTTAATGAATGTAACCCGCTGCCAGGTGGGTTGTATGAGCACAACTGGCGGGCAGCTGGTATTAGCAGTGTTGATTTGGTGCAACGTTTGGTGCGACTGGCTGAAGAACGTTGGCAGAAGCAGCAACAGCAAAACACCGTATTTTCGACTAATTATCTTCAACAATTTTAGATATGGCAGTAGTCTCTTATCACGAACTTGCAGGTACAGATACGGAAGAAATTCCTGTCATCAATTTTGATGACGAATTTGATGCTGCAGCATTTGATCAGGAGATGAGCGAATTGATCGATATGACAGCGATCGAGCGTCAATGGACGGCCGAATCAGGCTTGCAGCCATTTGGCTCAGATATCGAGATAATTGAGGCGTATGCAAACGGTAAATTATCGCATGTTACTCAGGGAGTTGGCTTCTTGGCTATCCAAAGACTGGGTCATTGGAATACTGATCGTAGTAACACTGAGCATCCATTCCACTACTCTCCACCTTTTTTGAGGCCTGAAGCAGCGATGATGCTTCGCTACATTGGTCATGTCTGGGCACGTCGGTTCGGCAGTGGTTGGCCTCATCGTCTGGCAGTTACTTCTATGTCACGAAGCTTGCCCTATCAAGGGCGGCTTGGCGAAACACAAGGAAAGCTAGCTATCAGTCCTGATATTGGCCTAAGTACTCATGTGTATGGTCTCGCATTTGATCTTGACGCTTGTGGTATGTACTTATCAAAGGATCTAAGCCCGTTCGAGTACCTTGCTAAGGACTTAGATAACATTCACTCTAAGGATGACTTAGATATGTATGAACGTTTTGTGGCAGCAAATCCACGCATGAACCCAGAGCACGCGAACACTGTTGCGTTGGGACATACGGTATTGCTCGAAATACTCGAGGAATTAGCCGATAAGGAGCAGATCAATATTGCCGAGGAATTTGCCGGCACCACCAATAACTGTTTCCACGTAGCTGTTAATCCAGCCGCACCACCGTATTAGTGGGCCCGAAACAGGTGACAACTCACCCCTGTTATGCTAAGGTGTAAGACATATGAGGCGATACAATCCAAAAGAGATAGAACAGAAGTGGCAAGATCAGTGGGCCGCTAGTAAAGTGTATGAAGCTAGCGATGATCACACTAAGCCAAAACGCTATGTACTAGAGTATTTCCCGTACCCAAGTGGTGCGGCTATGCATGTTGGTCATGTTCGTAACTACACTATCGGCGACGCAGTGGCACGTTTTTATCGTATGCGTGGCTACAATGTTATGCACCCGATGGGTTGGGATGCCTTTGGTTTGCCAGCCGAAAACTTTGCTATCAAGAATAACATTAGCCCTCAGCAGGCCATTGAGCAAAATACTACTCGCTTCAAGCAGCAGCTCATGCAGATGGGCTTTAGCTACGATTGGTCGCGTGAGATCAATAGTTCTGACCCTAGTTACTACAAATGGACACAGTGGTTTTTTAAGCTTCTCTTTGAACGCGGTCTCGCGTACCAAAAAGAGCAGCTTCAATGGTGGTGTGAAACTGATAAAACCGTGCTTGCCAATGAGCAAGTTGAGGCTGGTCGTTGTTGGCGCTGCGGTAACGAGGTAACCAAGAAAGCCCTCAAGCAGTGGTTCTTTAAGATTACCGACTATGCAGATCGCTTGGTCGAAGATCTGGACGATCTTGACTGGAGCGATGCTATTAAGTCAATGCAACGCAACTGGGTTGGTAAGAGCAAGGGCGCTGAAGTTGATTTTAAGCTAGATGGCGAAGACGATGTGTTAACCGTATTCACCACTCGCCCAGACACGCTGTTTGGTGCAACCTTTATGGTTGTGGCACCAGAGCATCCACTAGTCGCTAAGATCACCAGCTCCGAGCAAAAGGCTGCCGTAAATAGTTATATTAAAGATGCACAAGCTAAAAGTGATGTTGAGCGCCAAGAAGTAAATCGCGAAAAAACAGGTGTGTTTACAGGTGCCTATGCTATTAATCCCGTAAACGAAGAAAAGATACCCGTTTGGATCGCTGATTATGTACTCATGGGTTATGGGACTGGTGCGATTATGGCGGTGCCAGCTCACGACGAGCGTGATCATGCCTTTGCCAGAAAGTATGAACTGCCGATCACAGAAGTTGTTGTGCCTGATTTTGGCGTACCAC
>CAYLGV010000010.1:0-23599 GCA_964383395.1 uncultured Candidatus Saccharibacteria bacterium | reverse complement strand
TGTTGTTTGGCCATTGAGTGCTTTGAAGTAACCGTCTTCGTGCATGGTTACCATACCCTCTTCTTGAGCAGCTTTTTGAATATCGCCGCTAGTTGCTCGTTTCAAGATAAGCTCTTGAATCTTCTCGCTGATTTCGAAGACTTCGTACAGTCCCATACGGCCTTTATAGCCGCCAGGTGCATCAGCGCCATCAACACCCTTGAACAAAGTATAAGCGTTTTGGTCGGCAAGTGGCAAGGACTCATAGCCGAAATCTTCACTAGCCGCCTTTACATCGTCTGGTTTCTTAGGCAAATACTTGCCTAATGACGCTTTAATCGCCTCTGTTTCGGTAGCGTCAGTCTCGTAACTTTGTTTGTTGCCGTCTTGGCGAATCCGTCGTACCAAACGTTGGCCAATTACGGTATGGACAGTACTTGCGATAAGGAATGGTTCAATGCCCATATCCAGCAAACGTGGCAAAATACCTGCTGCAGAGTTGGTGTGGAGTGTACTAAACACCAGGTGACCCGTTAAGGCAGCCTGTACAGCCAACGTAGCTGTTTCTTTATCGCGAATCTCACCGACCATGACCACATCAGGGTCTTGACGCAAAATAGAACGCAAACCAGAAGCAAAGGTCAGACCAACTTCTGCATTAACCTGAATCTGGTTTACGCCCTGCATCTTGTATTCAACTGGATCCTCTAATGTGACGATGTTGATTTCATCACTCATGATCTCCTGAATCAATGCATACAGCGAAGTGGACTTACCAGAACCCGTTGGTCCAGATGTAAGAATCATGCCATTAGGGCGCTCTAGACCCTTACGAATAGTACGTAGTGCTCTGCCCTTGTAGCCCATGTCCTCGAGATTAAGACTTGTGCCACTTTTATCGAGTAAACGAATAACAACTTGCTCTCCCCACACAACTGGTGAGATTGCAATACGAAGGTCGATACTTTTGTTACCGACACGAACCGTAAACTGGCCGTCTTGAGGGATGCGGTGCTCATCAATCTTGAGATTACTCAAAATCTTAATACGTGATACCAATGGTGCTTCGGTAGCTTTGGGAAGCTTCATAATTTCTCTAAGCACACCATCAATACGACAGCGGATCTTAATCTCCTTCTCGAGTGGCTCAATGTGTATATCGCTGGCTCGATTCTTGGCAGCATACTCGAGGATTGTTGAGAGTGCTTTGCTAATTGGTGAATCTTGAACGATAGTTTTGATGTTCTTTTTGTCAGCATTGGTAGATTTATCTACATCTGCAACTTTACCTTCCGTAACAATACCTGATTCCTCGATTGCGTCAGCCACACCCTCATCAAGGCTTAGACTATACTGCTTAAGAACTTGCCGGATCCCTTCTTCGCTAGCAGCATAGACTTTTAGTGGTCGGCCAATCTTATTGGAGAGGAAATCAACTGCCTGAACGTTATCAGCATCAAGCATAGCAACCGCCAGGCGATGCTGTGTTTCACCAAGTGGCACTGCCATGTAACGCTCAGCAATATCTTGAGATAGTAATTTCAGGACCTCTGGGTCCACCTTGGCATTTACCAAGTTTACATAAGGGACCTTTGTGACATGAGCCGTTGTTTTAGTAAGTAATTCATTCGAAATGAGTTTTTCGTGAACAAGATGCACCAAAATTGGCGTCTTGTTAGCTGCAGCTTTCTCTTTTGCCTCTTTCAGCTGGTCCGCTGTTAAAACACCGTCTGCTACCAAACGTTCCTCCACCTGTTGCTGGGTAACAGCCGAGAGTACACTCATAGACTAGGTCACCTACTGATTAAATGGCTGGTTGTTAGTGTTGTCGCCAATCCGTATGAGCTGTGTTGGGTCGAGCGAGTTACTGTTGAAGTACTTGTTATCAGGCTGCTTAAAGTCAGAGGAAATCGCTTGTACGGTTTCTACTTTTTCAGCGCGATTCTTGGCCGGGGTTATGAGAGTATTCGATATGAATAGAGACAATACACCACCAACAAATACCATGACAATAATCAAGATGATATCATTTTGTTTCATCGGATTTCCTTTGTCGTTATCGTCATTGTTTTTGACGGTTGGTAGTATGTTTTTGCGGTAATATTTGCCGATAACGACGCATCCTTGCCACTCAGAGTCATTTTTACGACATGGATTGGGCGAATTGATCGTTGAAATGTATCGAGTAAGCTCTTGAGCGTATCAGCATTCCCTGTTATGTCCATACTGAAAGGCATCTCGACAACTTTAGGGGTATCGGTGGTTTCTTCTTTCTGACTTAGGCTGTCATCGGTGCCAGTAATGCTATTTATCTTGAAATTACCTTGCTTCAAAATTTTCTCAAGGCTGGTTACAACAGCTGGGTAGTCATACTTACTTGGCAAAGCATCGAGAATAATCTTGGCGTTGTCACCATCACGGTCACCGCTTCCCGAAGTGGTACCTCCAATAATATTGTCTGAGGAGCCGACAAATGCCTTATAAGACGTTACGAGCTGATCAGCGGCTTGGTTATTCGCCTCAAGCTGAGCGAGTGTTTCCTTCTTCTGCTTGATTACCCGCGCCTGGTAGTTTCGTTGGCTCAGCAGTGCTTTGCTTGCAACAAGCGAAAATATAGTTATGAATGCGGCGGCGGCTACAATGATAGCCATTGTGGCATTAGCCTTGTCGATCTGAAGTCGCTTGGTTGATAGTGAACGTGCCATTACTGTCGCGCTCCTGTGTTACTTAGTGGCTGGAACAGAGCATCAGGCTTTTCGGTCTCTGAGCGAGTCGTTACTTTGCCTTTTGGCACCGTGAGTGTCACTTGTTTGGTACTGTCGAAGATAGCTGGGTCAAATTTCATGCTTATCTGGTAACTAGCGCCTTTGTCGTCACGACCAAAGCTACTAAGAACCACTTCTGAGAACGCATTCGTTGATTCACCTCCCTCAGTAGTAAAGGTAGTGAATTTCAGGGTGTCTACGAAAGTATTCACTGAATTTATAGTATCCGCTGAGCCAGTAATACTTAATGTCTGAGCATCGAAATCTATGTCGAGAGTCGCAATACTTACTTTTGCTGGTGTAACTTGCTTCATATAGGTGAATAACTGAGCTGCTACTGGTTTCTGATCATGTAATTCTGGCAAACTGCCCAGTTGATTTTGGATGGTGAGAATCTTAGTAAGATCAGGAATCGCCTCCAGTTTGGCACTCTCCGTCTTGATATCTTTAGATAGATCAGATGAATACTTCTTTTGTGCGCCTTGCACGGCAATAAAAAGAAGAATCAGGATACTCAACGATACACCACCGGCGAGTAGACATGTCAGCATCATGACACGCTTATTTCGCTTGGCTTTTACATATTCGAGTTTTACGCTTGGGAGTAGATTAAATTGAATCATTCGATACGCTCCGCTAATCCAGCCGCTACCCCAAAGTGATTAGATAGGGCCAACAATTCATTTTGACGATTCTGTGCATAGGAAACATTACGCCAGGCGTTGCCTATCTCTACACTAGCACCAAACTTATTGGCAATATACAGGGGTAGTTCAGGTAAGACTGAGGCACCGCCAGCTACAATAATACGATCTAATTTGGTGTTATCGCCATAACGCTTCTGGAAAAACTTGATTGATTTATCAACTTCGGTCATAAGAATATCTACCGTGCTAATAATGGCATGATAGATCTGACCTTCTAGTTTGTCTTTTGATACACCAAACTTGAAGACGAATTGTTCTGCCTGCTTTTGGTCAATGTTAAGGTTTTGCATGGCCGCCTTAACAAGCGCCTCTGTTCCCGTAGGAATTGAGCGTGTCAAACGCGGAGCACCATTCATTGAAATGACGAGGTCGGCAGTCACATTGCCGATGTCCAATACCATTTGTGGCGTAGCTACTTCTGGTGCAATTAATGCCCTTGAAATAGCTAAGTTGTCTGGCTCAAAGCCAATGACGTTAAGGCCAATTGATTCCAGCATATCTAGACGACTCTCTATAAAGTCATTTGGCACACTACTAAGTAACACCTCGACCTTGTTTTTGTCGACTGGTGAATCGCCAATCATAGCCCAATCAATTGTAGACTCGGCTAGAGGTGTTGGAATGAGTGAATCTGCTTGAAAGCGAATGGTTTTTTGAAGCTCGTTCGGAGCCAATCGATCAATATCAACAACTGCAGTGAAGACTCGTTGTGATGGTATACCAACCACAACGTTCTTAGTTGTAATCCGTGCTTCCGCAAGCAATGAAGTGAGTGCTTCGAGCATTTTCTGCTGATCCCCAGGTGAATCGCTTTGGGAAATCTTAGAATCTATGGGAATGTAACCATACTTAGAAAGTGTTTTGGCTGGTGCGCCACCAGTTAGCTGAACCACACGAATACCCGATGTACCGATGTCCAAACCAAAGAACTCGCTAACACCACTCAATAAGCTCATGTGGCGAGTCCTGTTTTTTTAACTATGTTTTTCGTCATTATTCTGTTCCGCACCCTTCTGCCTTCGTTTTATTTTAGGCAGCTGTTAAAGCGATTATACCATAAGCACAATAGGCCCTGCCAAGGCTTTTTGTGACACCCACCTTATAGCACTGGCTGTAGGGTCGTAATGGAGTCATAACCCGCACCAGTAGGAGTACCGTCACCACCTAAGAAAAGTGGCTTGATGCTTTTAGGCAATGCGAGCCAGGTAGCTGGCGTATAGGTAACGATTTCAGATGGATCGTTCTGGAAGAGGGTACCACTACTACGGTAGAAGTTTATCTTGTCAGCAATCAGGGCCCCATTAACAAGGAGCTTGCTTCGACGACAGCCTCCAGCACCATTTGATATTGCCATAGCAGCGGTTGGTGGTGTGAAGTTTGCTTGTCCACACGTGTATATCTTGCCAGATGCTGGTGCACTTCCTTGAGCGATATAAACTCCATCAAGCTGTGTAACATCTGGCGATATGTAGATATTGCCTTTAACAACCAAGTAGAAATTCGATAGTAAACCTGGCGTCGTAACTCCACCATTGCTGAGGGTGATATTGCCAGAGATAAACACATCATTGTCGACATACAAGGCTGAACGAGTACCCCCGCCTAGCAAACCACCAGTTAAGGTTAGTTTTCCGGTGTGTTGGGCATCTGAGGTTGGCACACCTGTTGATGGGGCCACGATTGTTGGGAGGCCAGCGTGTTGTTTAAAGTAATCTTTCGGGCAGTCGAGCGTACCGCCATAAACACCACCGAAGGAACCAGCTTTAGCAGCATTAGAGAATGTTAATGGGAGCGGATTACTAGTGGCATTCTGATTTGATGTAACGCCATCAATCTTAGACAGGGCGAATATTGCCAGGTTAGTACCTGCCCCTTTATTTGAGCCAGGCCAGTCACTCCAACCAACGAGGTGACTTGGATTTGCACTTGTATTAACCCGCCAACCACTTGATGCATCACAACTGCCATTAAAGCCCGAGGCAATATCACCATCTCTTACACTAAAGAACGGATGAGCTGCAATAGAGAAGGACCTCTCACACGGCCCTGCAGCATAACCACCAGGGAATCTTATAGTGTAGGTACCAGTGTATGTGCCCAATGGTTTGTTGTAAGGACCTATGGCTACAGTACCTGAGCTTTGACCACTTGGGATTGTGCCTGAAAGCGTCCGTGTGCCTGGGAAAATCCCCGGCATACTTAGGTCAAGTGTAAACGGAATATCCCGTGGAGCGAGCTGCGTAGCGTTAGCACTTATATTGATATTGAATTGCTGTCCAGGTTCAACATCGTTTGGATCGGTACTTATGTTTCCGCATGCAGGGAGCACGAGACTCTCGAACCAGAAGTCTACAAAATCGGTTATACCGTTACCTTGTACGGTAATAGTTACCTCGCACCGAACTGTGTTATTGGCCCCCGAACAAGACGGAGACCCCCTATTCGTTCTATTTATTCTGTAACCTACTGGTACATCAACTGACACTCTATAGTTATTATCGCTTACCCAGATAGGACCCGATTTAAATGGGTTGCTTGCCGAGCAAACAAACGTCACATTGTTCTTATTAGTTAAACAAACTCCCTCGGCAGCAATCTCGGGTGGAACGCTAAAATTATTTGGCGGTGAAGTCTCTGGGAAATACTTTGCGGTTTGGATTATACCATCGCTGTTCTCCTGATAATCCAATATTACCTGAAAATCTTGTAGGTTCAGGTCTTGTAGTGGGTTTCCAGACGAGATTTGAACATAACCATTCGTGAAATGACCTTGTGCCCAGCCCGGATCATCGACACCTAAGCCAGTTATAGCAAAGCCATCACCATTGAAACCAGGGTAGTCTGTAGGGTTAAAGAAACAATCCAGGGCAAATTTATCAGAACCTGAAAGCTCGTCAAATTTGAAGAAATGGGTACCAAAGCCACAATCCATCGTGTTGCCACCGTGAGCCCTGAAATCTCCAGCAATCCAACGCGGATTATCGGCGTTAACACCCCCAAGATTTGCGAGAATACCTGGAGGAGCAGGTGGTGCACCGTAACCAACACCATTACCACCACCATAATTACTATATGACGGCGTAAAGACAGCTACATTGAACCTGAAATTCTGAGCCATCCCTCGATAGTTACCGTTTTTATCCCAAATCTTCACCCCGACATTCAAAGTAACTCCCCAGGTACTATTGGTACCTTGACCACAACCTGATGCCTTTTGCAGAGCACGAACATCACCCAATGCTTTAGTTGTCGGGTTCTGGACATCTGCAGCAGCATGAGAGGGCTTAATTATCATCGCAGCGATTACTAGCACAGAGAAAACGAGTAACTGCCCAAATATTTTTCTCTTACTAAACATTTGTAGTGACCTCTAGTGAGTTATATTTGGTATCAAATTTCTTCTTTAAGTCCTGGCCTGGTTCTCGGTATTGATCAATTTTGTAAAAATAGTAGTACCCGTCTTTTTGGGGAGCACCAGGTAAATCAATAAGCACTACCTTGCCCGTTTGTAGTTCACTTAAACCTACTGAATCTTTACCTTTTAGGCTTGAGGCATCAATATCACGATATCGTTGTTGTGCGTTTCCAGTATCTTGCTGCATAACTACGCCATTATCGACGAAGACTTGAAACGGTTTTGAGGAGTTAGCTGCCCCAGTAAAGAATAGTTTTTTGTCAGCCTGTAACTCACGCACTGCATCTGCTTCAGAATACCCATCTTTAATCTTCTGGTAATACTCTTTGGCTTTACCATCTGCATATACTCGATCTTCTTCAATCTTTGCGGGGTCACGATAGCCTGCCGGCTGCTTCCCCTTGTATGCCCCTGATAATGGCTCCATCAACCTACTGTATGGAAAGTAGAAAATTGCTCCAGAATAACCACCTTTTTTGCCAGCCTCAATTGCACCCGGAAGTGAACCAACGTAAGCCAACTCCTTCTCCCATTCATCAAAGTCTTTACTGTTCTTGCTGGAGTTTACTTCTGAAGCTGCTCGGTACATCTGATAATCAGTCGCTTTAATGCCCATAGACTCAGCTACATATCGCTTTTTCTCGATCTCAATATACTTTGCACGCGCCTCTGCTTCAGAAACATTATGCTTCTTTGCCGAATCAATCATGCTTTGGTACTGCTGTTTTGAATAGCTCTTGTTTTCAATTGTAAACGCTGGTTTCCTATTGTTTGCCCACTTGGCGATGAGTAAACCCCCCAGAACCACTACTAATACTCCAAGCAAGACCCCCATCCATAGCAAAGCAGCCTTCTTCACTGGTGACGAAGGCGGTTTAGGCGCACTTGGAGTTGTCACAGCCTCGGAAGTGCTGGGTTCAACTACCGTTGTTTTCATTTCTTTGCGGGTCACATCGTTATAAGCATATATCATTTACGCTTATGTTTGAAGCCTCACGCACGCTAAAGCAGTATAAAAAAATGTAACAATTTACTTACCTCTGTTAGAATAGATTGTTATGAGTTTATCAATTGGCATCGTTGGCCTACCAAATGTAGGCAAATCTACCCTGTTTAACGCATTAACAGATAACGACATCTTAGCGGCGAACTATCCTTTTGCTACTATTGAGCCAAACACAGGCATCGTCCCCATTCCTGATGAACGGCTGCAAAAGCTGGGCGACCTATATCATGCTCAGAAAATCGTGCCTGCAACAGTTACATTCGTAGACATTGCTGGCCTGGTGGCTGGTGCCAGCCAAGGCGAAGGACTAGGAAATCAATTTTTGGCCAACATCCGTAGCTGCAATGCTATCTGCCATGTGGTGCGGGCTTTCGTGGATAAAAATGTTATTCATGTTGATGATCAGCATAACCCGCTAAAAGATATCGAGGTCATTAATACAGAGCTTGTGCTGGCCGATTTGCAGACTGTTGAGAAGCGTTTACCACAACTTCAGAAGATGGCGAAAGCCGATCCAAAGCTGCGCGCGCAAGCGGAGTTTGCCGAAACCTTACAAGAATTACTCAACGCCAATAAGCCGATTGTGCAGGCTCTCGATTTAAGTGCCGTTACGCCCGAGCAAGCGATTGTTTTGCGCGAACTACAGCTACTTACCACCAAGCCGGTGATCTATCTTTTCAACGTCGATGAAGAAAGCCTGGCAGACGATGGTCGTAAAAGTGAGCTCACTTCCCTTGTCAGTCCATCTAAGGCCTTATTTGTTTGTGCCAAGCTCGAGAGTGAACTTAAGGGCCTCGACGAAGTTGATCGACAGGAGTTACTTGATTCCTATGGCGTAAGTGAGTCTGGCTTGGTGCAAGTTATTCATGCAGCCTATGATACTCTCGGTTTACAGAGCTACTTAACAGCCGGTGAAAAAGAAGTCCGCGCCTGGACCATTGCCCAAGGTGCCACTGCTCCGCAAGCTGCGGGTGTGATCCATGGAGATTTCGAACGTGGCTTTATTGCCGCACAAATTGTTGACTATAATGATTTGATTACAGCTGGTTCAGAAGCCGCGGCCAAGGCCGCCGGTAAGATGCGCACTGAAGGTAAAGACTATATCATGCAACCAGGTGACGTTGTCGAGTTCCGCTTCAACGTCAGTAAGTAACACAGATAACAGCATCCGTGACGTAGGGTACTATCTGAGCGTATTGGCTACAAGCCGTGTAACGTCAGCAATTTGGGTAAAACTACCACCGTTAGACATAACCACAAGGACAAACTTTGATTTGCCAACTTCCACAATAGCGCTGTCATGTTTTACATTGCTTAGGTCACCAGTCTTATTCCAAACACTGCAGCCCGAGCAGCCGGCGGGAATTCCAGTCCGTAGTTTTTGGCGTGACATACTACCTAATAGTGATTGTTGGGTCTGAGTGTCGAACCACTTGCCTTGCTCCAAGCCTAACATATAGGTGGCTACATCGCGGGCTGAGGTGCGCATGTCTCCAGATGAAAGTGAGGTGTCAGTCATGCCACGCGCCTTAGCAGCTTTAGTTGCTGAGACCCAGCCCACCATCTTGCCAATACCTTCGCCACATGGGTTATCGGATCGGCTGATCATGAGGTCTACACAGTTATTCATCTGTCGGTTGCCCGCATCTGTTTTAACCGATGTCATTGCCCATGTTTGCAATGGGTACTTTTGGCTCAGCGGCAATGTAAGAAAAAGCTTATAGATACTTGCCATGTAATATGATGAGCGATCATTCACTGCAACCCGGTTAGCATCACTGGTAACGTCTTGGACTACTACACTCCACTGCTGACTCTTGGGTTGCTTCTTGACCCAGCCTTCAACTAACCCTTGTAGTTCGGTGTAATGTGCATCTGCTAAAGGCTGTTGTGCGGCTGCAGGTGTATCAGGTATTTCGGACGTGGCTTCAGCTTCTGATTTGGTGACAGCAACTGACTGAGCGCTGTCTACAGATGAAGCACTTACTGGTTCATGTTTTGGCAACACAAACCATGCCCCTGCTGCGAACGCAGGAACGATCACCAGTAAAGGCCACTTTGAGCGGCGACTTTTCTGTGCATAAATCGAATAATCACGTGGCCGTGACCACGCATTTTTGCTATACATATTTGCTTTTTGTCTTGAAGAAACGTCAATCGATGCTCTTTTTGAGCTTTTTGACCCCGTTCCTCGTTTTTCTTTTTAAAGCGTTTGTTTAAGGTTCGATGCCCTCATCATACTGCTCAAGCTTAGACTATGCAAGTTTTTTGACGGTCTGGCGATTAATGATGTGCGAATTCCCAGTTCAGACTGATATTACGGATGATTTTAAGTACACCCTGGCGATCAGGGATATTGTTATCGTCATAATAATGGTCGGTTTCAAAGAGGTTATCAGTACTGTTTAAGCAGTAGATCTCGTCGGCCAAGAGGTGCATACGGTCCACCGACTTTACACTTGCGAGTGGCGTAGCAACTATGAGTCGTTTCATCTTTACTGGCTTCAAGAAATCGGCCGCGACGTCAAGAATTGACGGATCTTTGAGCGCATCGGCAACCAGAATCACCACATGACGAGATAGTTGCCGCATATCAATCTCACCGCCATCTGAGAGCAAACGATTCAGGCGGCTATGCTTCTCGCGTCGTTGTGACTCAATATACCCATGGTATTCACCAACAAACTCATCAATCTCACCACTTGAGAAACGAGAGTTGTACGTCATAGTCTGGCTCGTGAGACTAGCAATTGGATCAGGCTCACCGGGTAAGTGAATAGCCTCATTATCTAATATGAGTAAGTTGGAATGGATTCGCATGGCAATCTGGGCGCCAATTAATATGCCGCCAGAATTTAAGGCAATAACAACACATTGCTGGTTATCATATTGTTCCAGCTTCTCTGCCAACATACGACCGGCCTCTGCTCGGCTTTTGAAATACATTTGGTTAAATTTTAGCACGTGGGCATAGGCATAAGCGATATATGATCAGTAGAATCGTGAGACACGGCGACGGAATGCTGGTGGCTGTCGATAAGGGTTTTGAGCTGGCGTAAACGGCGCTTCATCCTGCGATGATATGTTCGCCACTGAAATTGCATGGATAAGCTGCTCATGCACTGACGGATTCTCGGCATCGTCGACTGAGGTAACTGCAACTTGCCCAATGGCACCTTTCTGACTATCTGTAGCCTGTGAGGCATATGCAATTGGAGCTGGTGTAGTCGCATATGCAGTAGATGGCTGTGGCTGATACGTACTTGCCTGACGATCTTGTCGAGACGCCATCACCTTTTCTTGAATGTAGGATGTCATTTCACGCATCTTGGCAGGGTTATAGCCTGTGAACGACAGGTTCTTTGTGAGCGCCCCGAGCCGCAATGTCGCATCAAGGAGTCGATGATTAAGCTCAACATCTGAAATACGCTCATAGCGGATATCTTCTAGGGTTAGAAAAAGCGGCTTCTTGTCAATTAGTATTACACGCAAATCGGTGCTCACTAAGATTGCAAAGCCACCCTCGTAATGACCGCTCACCACATGATTGATCTCTTCACCTTCTAACAAAACTTTAGGAAGTTCTTTTAGTTCTGGTTTGTTCCAGAACCTAAAGTTAACGCCAATTCGGCGTAATTGTTCTTGGACGATATCTGCCTGAACCATTGCTACTCTCCCCTTACTGTACTTCTATATTATTCTTGTAATTGAGTACTGTCGGTACTTTTCATCACCTGAGCCGTGAGATATTAATCACACAGCGATTCTATTGCAGTTTGAAACGAAAAATATCACTGTGGAAGTAGTTTCTTGGTTGTTAAAATGCCGCCTGACATGATTGTGTGTCATAATACCTATATGTTGGTCCATGAGCATGCACTTGCGGAACTAGTTGCTACCTTCCGGCAAGGCACAAAGCTGTCATACGGAAAAGGCGAATTTATCATTCGACCAGGAGAAGCGCCTTCGGGCGTTTTTTATATAGAGCAAGGTTTAGTCAAAGCCTACGATATAACCAAGTATGGCGAAGAGAATTTGCTTATCATTCGTAAAGAACAAGAGATCTTCCCACTTATCTGGGCGGTCACTGGCTTGGAGCGAAGCATTATCTACCAAGCGTTAAGCCCGACTACTGTATGGCGCCTTAGCCGCGAGGACTACGGTAAGTATCTTGATTCAAACGCTGATGCTATAGGGGTAGTATTGGAAATGACCATTGAGATGTATCGAATTCACTCGGAACGCATTATTAATCTTGAGTACCGTACGGTACGAGAACGTTTAATATCATTCCTGCTCACTATGGCACACCGCTTTGGCAGCGAAATCGACGGAGGTGGTACCTTAATTGATGTTCCGCTTCGCCAGCAAGACATCGCCAGCTCCATCAATGCATCACGCGAAACCACCAGCCGTGAGCTATCGGCACTCGAAAAGAAAGGCCTCATCAAAACCTCACCTCAAGCAATCTGTCTCATGGACCTCGAGAAGTTACGCTCCTACCTCTAAATAAATCCCATGGCTAGATTCAAGGCAGCGCTACGCAAAGACAAGCAAAGAATATTATTTGCTGCGCTTACACAGACTACCTTTCACCTTGCTATGGGATTTATTTAGCAAGTGGTTTGAGCAGGTAGAAGCGCTCGAGGTTACCTTTGGCACCTGCAATATGAGAGTCAGCTTTGTCTTGGATCTTGAAGGCTTGAGTTGTCCAAAGTTCAAAATCTTTGAGAATGTCTCGGCGCATACGATCGTTTTTAATAACACCTTTGTGTTTGAGCTTGCTTTGACTGGCTTCAAACTGTGGCTTTACCATGGCGACGATCTGCGTACTTGGCTGGCTGAGGCTTGCGATCGATGGCAGGATCTCCCTGAGGGAGATGAATGATACGTCGATTACCACAATATCGATAGCTTGATCTGTTCTGAAGTCTCGTATGTCGGTCTTTTCATGCAACTCAATGAGCGGATTGCCATGCAGCTTTGGGTGGAGCTGATTAGTCCCTACTTCGACCGCAATCACTTTTTTAGCGCCATGCTGAAGTGCATAGTCTGTAAAACCACCCGTACTAGAGCCGACGTCAAGCATAACCTTGTTTGCAAATTCTAGCTTTAACGCTTGAGCTACTGATGCTAATTTCAGGCCGGCACGACTAACGTATTGCTCGGTAGCAGTGAGTTTAATATCATGTTGATCCGTAACCATATGTCCAGGTTTTTTTATCACCTTGCCGTCAACAAGTACTTCACCCAATTTTATAAAGTTCTCGGCTTGGCTACGCGTTGGCACTAAGCCAAGGGTGACTAATGTTTGGTCGAGCCGAGCTTTGCTCACATCCTACCCTTTAACACGCTCTCGGTATGCACCCGTAGCGGTATCTACTGATATGACATCACCGGTTTTAACAAATGCTGGCACTTTGACAGTAATACCTGTTTCAACCGTTGCATCTTTTAGCACCGAGCTTGTGGTATCACCCTTTACGACACTCTCGGTGTAGGTCACTTCCAAGGGTACGTTCTTGGCAAGTTCAATGTTGATAACACGGTTATCGAAAAACTGTGCCTGTACTCGGTCACCTTCCTTCATGTAGCCCCCAAGACCGTCTAGGTCACTGGCAGGCAGTTCGAATTGTTCGTAAGTGTCATCGTCCATGAAGTAAAACGTACTACCGTCGTTATATAAGTACTGTACATTTTTGTTGCTCACATCTGCTGGTTCGATTGATTCGTTCCCTTTAAAGGTTTTATCCAGAACTTTGCCATCGATCAAACTCTTGATCTTGACGTTTACAATTGAGCCACCTCGGCCCATTACTTTTTGGGCATATTCAACGACACGGTATGGTACACCGTCCATTTGAAAAACTTGTCCTTTTTTGAGATCGGTTGGTCCAAATGCCATGCTTGCTCCTTAGTCCAAATAATTGGTAATTTGTTCAATGGTTGCCGTCGTATGCGCGACGTCTATTGCACTGAACACATTATATTCGCTTGCCGTAAGTACTGCTTGTCTCAGCTGTTCAAGTCGCTTCTTACCAGCTTCGGCGTGTTCTAATTGTTCACTTCTAGCTTGAGCGTATTCGTAGTCGCGTACATCTAAACGTGCATCAGCCATGGTACGCTTAATGCCAATGGTTATTTGGCGTACGTCTGTTGGCAGTACAGTTAAATCCTGATCTACCAACAGACGCTTGAGCTGCCCTTCGAGCTGTTTGCACAGCGTGTACGGTGAGCTTTCCACCAAAATACCAATTAGTTGCTTGCTACAAACGGTAGCAAGGCAATGTGACGAGCACGCTTGATAGCAACTGCCAAACGGCGCTGTTCATGCTCTTTAAGACCGGTCTTCTTGCGAGTCTCGATCTGTCCAAATTGGTTAACGTAACGCTGTAAGGTCTTAAAGTCCTTATAGTCAAAATATGCTACGTCGGTGCGGTTCTTAAAAATCTTTGCCATTATCTATTCCTTTCTTAGAATGGGATATCATCGAGGTTAATTGGTTCATCGCCAATGTCTTCGATAACAATATCATCGGCTTTTTTGCCTTTTGCGGGTGCGGCTTTTGGTGCCTGGTCGTTTTCACCACCATTACCTGAGCCGCCCTCGTTGCCACCAGCACCACCGAGGAAAGTAACATCATTAGCTACTACTTCGACTTTGCTGCGCTTCTGACCATCTTGCTCCCAGCTACGAGACTGTAAGCGGCCATTTACGAGGCATGGACGACCTTTGGTTAAATACTGCGCAATGCGCTCACCTAATGGTCCCCATGCAACGACATCTATGAAATCTGTCGCTTCTACCCAATTGCCATCACTCCCTTTGTAACTTCGGTTGAGCGCTAAGCTAAAACTACAAACGTTTGAACCTCCGGGTGTCTGTCGCAATTCGGGATCTCGGGTCAAATTACCCATTAATATTACTTGGTTGTAACTACGTGCCATAAAGCAGCCTTTCTGAGGGAAACTATGTCCTTCTACTTATGTTAGTACTTCTACATTACGCCCAAAAACAGATGGGGTCAATAGTTATCTGAGAATTACCTGAGTAAAATAGACAACTATTTCTCTTCGTCTTCGCTGTCTTCATCATCGTCAGCATGGTCGCCACGCTCGGCTTGCTTACGGGCCTTTTCGGCCTTGGCAGCTTCTGCCTTTGCGATAGCCTTCAAGTCTGGCTTGGTGATGAGGTAACGGATGACTTCATCGGTGATGTTAAGAGTAGATTCGATCTTCTTAACGCTTTCACCTGGGAGCTCTACTGTGTAAAAAACATAGATAGCATGCTCTTGCTTTTTAATTGTGTAGGCCAGCTTGCGCTTACCCCAGTTATCCGTACTGACAACTTTGCCACCATTGCTGGTGAAAAGCTTAGTCACCTTCTCTTCGGCCTTGGACAAGTCCACTTCCAAATCAGGGTGATACAATACGGCAATTTCGTATTCGTTCAAGATTGAACTCCTTCTTTTGGTTTCCGACCACACAAGGGTCGGACTTGGCTACGCGCTCTAAAAGTGGCCGTAACCTGAAGCTGAGTTTTCAGCTCTCAAAATTATACCGTATTCACCCCTGTTAGTCAATCATGTAAAGACAATACTTGACTAAGTAATGCTCAATGAGACAAAATATTATTAAGATGGTTATGAAAATAAACAGACTGAGAACCACCTAAATGAAAGAGGCGCGCCTAACGTCTGACCTACCAGAACGTTATGCGCGCCTTTACCACTACAGCACAGGAAAATTTGAAACACCCCTAGATATTCAGGGCATTGCTGATATTGACGCTGTCTTTGAGCTAGCTATCCTTACCTATCCAGATCAATTGCCAGACTTCTCTACTACTGAGTTTGATGTCCACCACATTTACTGGACCGAGGAACATTGGCGTAGACTAGCGCTAGCTCACGACTCATCAGAACGGGAGATTATCCAGACATTCCGCGAAGCCACTCCACAAAAGGCCTATGTGCCTAGGGTAATCCACAAATGGATTGAAGAAGTAATGATTCGACCACCGGTACCCCCATTAGAAGTGATGGACCGTCGCAATAATTCGTGGGAGGTAGCAAATATACTACTCGACGGCGCCATACTAGTCGATCAGGCGCGAAGGAATTATGCCGTAAATAAGAATAATATCCGCGTTATTATGGGAAACATTGATGGGGTCACTCCCAGAAGTCAGCAGAAGGATTTTGATACTCAAGAGATTCCTGAACGTGAGTACTGGCTTAGTGAGTTGTATCGGCGCCTAGAAGACTGGAGAATGCTTGCAGGAATAGTTAACGTTGTACCAGTAGAAGATCGGTTAGTTATCGAGCCTAGGCTATGGGCTGTCCGAGCCTTGAGACGTCGAATTAACCATCGTCACCAAGCAATCGTACCGCGCGTCCCTGAGCTACTTAAAGCAGCTTAGGCCTTTAGGGGCTAAACCTTAGGTTCGTCGCCAAAGTTTTCGTCATACATGGCGTCTTCGGCTGCAGAGCTAGCAACTTCAGCGCCGCCTCCACCAAAGACTTCGTCTACACTGCTTACAAGTACTTCTCGTGGGCGATTGCCGTCTGCATGACTGATGATGCCCTGCTCTTCCATTGTTTCGATGAGGCGAGCGGCTCGGCCGTAGCCAATACGTAGACGTCGCTGTAGCAGTGAGGTGCTCGCTTTGCGGCCTTCGATCACCGCTCGCACTGCATCACGATACATATCATCGTCAGCATCCTGGCCGCCAAAGTCGGCCACTACGCCGCCTTTACCATTGAGCTGCACTGGCTGGCTGACCACTTCATCATCGTATTGTGGTGGTCGCTGCATACGTAGATAGTCGGTTACCTTTTGAATCTCTTCGGTCGTTATCAAGGCACCCTGAGCACGCTTTGGTTTTGGCATGTCCGAAGTCGAAAATAACATGTCACCCATTCCGAGCAACTTCTCGGCACCGACCATATCAATGATAGTACGACTGTCTACCTGACTGTTCACGGTAAAGGCAATCCGAGCTGGCACGTTAGCTTTAATGAGTCCGGTGATCACGTCTACACTTGGACGCTGCGTTGCCAAAATGAGATGAATACCCACTGCACGAGCCTTCTGGGCAATCCGTACAATCAAAGCTTCAACATCGCGAGCAGCCATCATCATAAGGTCAGCCAACTCATCAATAACAATCACAATGAACGGCATACCTTCATCTTTTTTCTTGTCATTGTATTCAGCAATGTTGCGGCAATGTTCGTCGGCCATGGCACGGTAGCGTCGTTCCATCTCGGCAACGGCCCACTTAAGCGCCGAGATACACTTCTCTGGCTCGGTGATAACCTCGGTGAGTAGATGAGGAATCTCGTTGTACGGCGTAAGTTCAACGTGTTTTGGATCAACCAAGATAAGCTTAAGATCACTTGGGCTATTGCGGTACAGCAAGCTCGCAAGAATAGTGTTAATCATGACCGACTTACCAGAGTTAGTCTGACCAGCTACCAGAAGGTGCGGCATTTTCGCCAGATCGGCTACCAGTGGCACGCCAGAAATATCCTTACCGACGGTAAATGCCAATGGACTAGATGTAGCCTGCCACTGCTGACTGGTCATGATGCTACTAAGCCGCACGGTGGCAGACTTAAGGTTCGGCACCTCTATACCAACGGCTTTTTTGCCTGGAATTGGTGCCTCGATACGAATCGATTGTGCTGCCAAACTATATGCCAAGTTATCGTCGAGTGCCGAGATTTTACTCAACTTCACGCCAGCTGGCGGTTTGAGTGTGTACTGAGTAACTCTTGGGCCTATATTTGCCCCTTCCATATCGACATCGTAATTAAAGTTGGAGAATGTTTCACGAATAAGCTCAGCGTTGCCTTCGACATCACCGGCATCAGCCTTGTCTTGCTTTTGATTTAACAGATCGATGCCTGGAAACTTCCAGTCAGGATCGTTCGCAGTGGTAAGCGCTGTATGGGCAGCTTCAGCAGCTGTCAACTTTTGGGCGGTGTTCTTGAGGTTGCTGTTCTTAGCAGCTGGTTCACGATTCGCGCTGTGGTGCTCTACTGGCACACCTTCATTGAGCTTGAAGCCGCTCTCGGGTGCTTTGGCCTTAAGGTCAGCAAGGTCGGTGTCATCGTTGTTTCGCTTAAACGGTGCGAAAATCTTGAGTAATACTTTTGGCGAGATGTTAAATATGAGGAAGAACAGGAGCATACCAAATAAGAAGAACATAATCGATGCGGGGATTTTATCGAGGGCACCGAGTGATGTGCCGCCCACCACGCTACCTACCGAGCCACCGTGGCCACCAGAGAAAGTGCCATCACCTGCTTTCTCGACGAAGGTTACGTGGAACCAACTGGCTGCTACGGCCAAGAAGGCTATAACGGTTACGAGCTTACCTAGTGGAATACGTCGATCCTCAGAACGGAATTTAATAACACCGAAGTAGCCGAGTGCAGCAGCTACGAGAAAACCTGCCCAGCCAGCCGCCCAATAGGCGCCATGGTAAAGTGCGATTGGTCCCTTGCCACCAACGCCAAAGCCACCAACTAGCATAAATACCGCCAGTAATATTAGAATAATCGAGCCAGACAACGGCCAAAAAGCCGACCGCTCTTTAATCTGCGGTTCTGGTGCTGATTTGCGTTTTTTGGTTTGTTTTTTCTTTTTTGCCATAAGCGATACTTATTATACCATTATTCCTCTTTAGGAAGGTCATTTTCTAACGGATTATTTTCACTCGTCTCAACCGATTGGTTTGGTTCCGCCTGAATGTCAGGACCAAGCCACTGTGAACCCTGTATTTTTCGTTCTAGATAAACAACTTCAATTTTTGCTTCGTCTCTTGTTCGTAGATCTGCTGCCTGCCCCGTACCCTCTGCTAATCGGGCGTCGATTTCAGCAAGAGTTTGTCGTGCCTTTTGTAGTTCGGCTTCAGGATTTGCTTGGCTAGACTCATTGATTTCACCCAAAGATTCACCTGTTTCTGAAGGTTCATTTGGATACTGATCAAAGTGTTTAGATTCATTTTGTGTCACAACAATATTATAGCAAATTTAACAACACTTGTCAATGGTGTGTCGGGCCGATTATCCCTTTACAACATGTAACCTCTATAATACACTAGTAGTATGAGGTTTACCGTTAAACACTTCAATGAACGCTTTACCGATGACAACTCCTGTTTAGATTATATGTTTGACCTGGCCTACGGCCACATGCCAGCCTGCCCCAAGTGCGGTGTCGCTAATCCTAGCTACTACCGCGTGCGTGGTCGTAAGTGCTACGAGTGTAAGGACTGTGGTAACCAGATCCATCCACTGGCTAACACCATCTTCCATAAGTCATCAACACCGCTTAAAGACTGGTTCTATGTCATCTTCTTGTTCTCAGTTGCTAAAAACGGTGTTTCAGCTAAAGAAGTCGAACGACATCTTGCTGTCACGTACAAAACCGCCTGGCGGGTTGCCAAGCAGGTACGTATCCTGATGCTCGAAAGTGACACGCCACCGTCTGGCATTGTCGAGACTGACGAAACCTACATCGGTGGGCGTAATACGGGTGCTGGTTCAGGCTATGCAAACAAAGAAGTGGTATTTGGTATGGTCGAACGAGGCGGCAAGGTCAAAGCTGAACACCTCCGCAGTGCGGGTGCACGAGTACTGCTGCCACGCCTGCAGTCTGGCATAGCTCCTGGCTCAGTGGTGTACAGCGACCAAGCCAGGGTCTACCGAACCCTACATCGCGTTGGCTACTACCACGACACAGTGAATCACAGTATTGGTGAATATGGCCGTGGAGCCGTGCACACCAATACCATTGAAGGCTTTTGGTCACAACTCAAACGCTCCATGGACGGCACCTATCACTGTGTCAGTCGGAAGTATCTGCAGCTGTATCTGAATGAGTTTGTGTATCGCTATAATCATCGTCAGGTTCCGGTGTTCCCGGTTTTGATCGCGACTGCTGCGCGGCGCGTGCAATAGCTTTGTCGAGCTTTTCCTCAGCATTCTCATTCACCTGATCTTCTGGTAGGTTATCTAGGAAGTCTTGTCGCTGGTCGTCGTTTAAGGGTTGTTTTGCCATACCAAACAGTATAGCGTACTCGTACAATAGGACTTTAGGGGTAACATAAAATCCCCACTAAGCACATGGCGCTTTTCTGTACTCTCTACATCTGTTTATTCTTTACTTTTGTCTTCTCTTTCTTTATATATACATATAGGAGAAAAATACATGCGGCGGACGGAGACGAAAACCAGATACTCAATCAGCAGTGCACAAACTTCCTTACTCTACGCTTTACTTAAATACCGCTTTCTAACAACTGACTTACTTGCAGAACTCTTACATAAAGATAGATCTACCATATATGAACGGTTAAGTGTGTTAGTAGATCAAGGCTACGTTACAAAGAAATATAACAATAGCTACCGTATAGATAGACGACCAGCTACCTACTACTTAGCACCAGCAGGTATACGGTACCTTAAGTCACGGGGTGTGGAACGTACCCAGCTGCATTACAAGAACAAAGACTTCACGGAAGCCCAAATTGACGAGTACTACCGCTATCCCAAATTCAGTCGTGCTATCCACCGTAACTACCCCGAAACCTTCCATACCCGTACCAAGTACCAACTTGATCCCGAGAACTACCTGAACCCCATGCCTTGGCTGCTGTTTGTACCAGACAACGAGGATGCCCCAGAACTATTCATGGAATACATACCAGCCGGTGAACAAAGCTGGATTATCCGTAAACGCATTAACCAGCATATTGACTACGCTGACGAAGAAGCGGACTACCGTTACCCCTACTTACTAGTAGTGGCAGGCAACGACAACACCGAGAAACGAATCGTAAAGCTGTCTGCTGACCTTATCTGGGACTCGGTGCTGTATACCACCACCGAGGTACGCTTACTGAGTGGCGAAAAGGACATCTGGCTGCGCCCCATGGAAGTTGATTGGGACGAAGAGCTCACCTACCACGAGTTACCGACCAAGTTTGAGGAGTATGCTGACGAGTAGCTTTTCTCGAGGTAAACCCTTGACAATGGATTAGCATAAGAATTAAATATACTCAAATACCTTAAACAAACAAGTCAAAAAGGAAAAAGTATGAGCGAAGGACATCCTCAGACCCTAGGCCGGCCAGTACCGTCAGAGCAGCAGGTACCTGTAGTAGATAGCGATGCTGCGCAGCAAGGTGCGGTTGCTGGCGATACCACACCAGAAACACATTTTGGTATACAGACTACCGATCAATCTACAGCGGATTCAGAGGAGCTACAGGATCCGCAGCTCACTCCCAACCAGGCTATTGAGTCTCCAGTAGCCGAACAACCAGACACTGTTGAGCTCGATCAAAGCCTTGATACAATCCAGGTAGTAGCAGGTGAAGTGATTGGACGTGGTGGCAACTCAGTTGCATTTGCAGTACAGGATCATCCAGATCTAGCATTGATAGAGCACGGCGGCAATTCTGGGTATAGCACTGGTTTCTCGGAGAAAGCTCTGGCTGCTCAGGTAGGCTTAATAGAGAAAATGCGCGCATTGCCACCGGAAGTAAACGTAGCACGAACCCTGCGCGCCTGGGGGGATAACGGAAAGCTCTTTACGCTCATGGAGCGAGCTAAAGGTGCTCCTGTCCACGTACGTAACGGAAGTCTAGAGGACTGGCGGGGTGAGCTCGAAGTGCTAGCCAACGCACCTGTTGAACACTACCGTAAGCTAGTTGAAGATGCCAGAGTCTTGCAGGAGCGTGGCTTCGATGTAGACCCAAGTAAGCCCGATAATTTCTTCTACAACCCAGAGGAAGGGTTCGTGTTTATTGACGTTGGCTACAACGGCGTTCCATTGACTGTTGACCAGCCTTTAGAAGTGCCCATTATCTACACCTCCAACCTTTTTAATAAATTCGGTAACGAACTCGACGAGCAGTTGAAGCTGCAAGTAAAAACAATTCTAGAGAAGTTTGAAGTTGCCAGAGATAAACCCCTGGATTATGATTTGGGTTATATTGAAGACGCAGTGAACTAGCACGATAGATACACTACTCAGCTTCGTGAAAAGCGTGATATAACTCAAGCTAAGCGTGGTGAATTTATAGCCAAGTACGCGCCCGGCTTTGATCAAAAAGAGGGATAACTTTCATTTGCGTGACTGAAGTAATTAGCTACATGCCGTAACGGTATACTCAGCTGTGTCGGGTTGCATTTAGAACTTGCTCACACACTCCAGCGCTTGCATTAGGTTACCCCAGTCTTGCATACGAGCCCCTGTCACCTTGATCTTATCTTTCTTGCGACCGGTCGGTTTCCGTTGGTGTAGGAGCTGTTCCTTTGCTCTAAGCTCTGAAAGAGGTCCGAATAATACTGTTATAAAATTATGCTCGTCGCTGATTTCTGTTGATAAATAGCCGTCAGTATATGTAAACGGTCTGCCAAGTATAACCAATGGCGCGCCACCCAGTCTCTCAAGACAGAGGGCTGCCATTTCTGCCGAATACATGGCTGCTGAGGCATAGAAGCTTTCTGTCTGCTTCTGCATATCAGCCTTCATTTCTCGCAGAGCCTGCGCAGCGCCAGTGTGTGCTGCGGATAGTACAAAGCTACGCTCATTTGGTTTATTCACATCTGTCCTGTCCACCATCTTCCAAATTGTTTCGTAATCCGCTTTGTTACGTTCTAAGATAGGCTGCTGTGTCTCTATCACTGCTAATTCATGCTCGAGTACTTCTCTATCTGCGAATTGCAGGCCACAGATTATTTGCAACTCGCTGAATGTCGATGGATTAGTATAACTATCAATTGCTAACTGACTGGCCTCGGCCATTGTGAGGCCATTTACTACTGTGGCTCCGTCGGGTCTTTCGACCCGAAATAACTTACCTTCTTTATACATAAGCCCTCCTATTTTTTGGCAAAGAAAAAACCTCTCCGACGGGAGAGGTTTCCATGTGCTTGATATCTAGTATGTATCTTCATACTAGATTTTCACTATACCACACCTATAGGTGACTGATCTAGCTTTACTTCACTATTCGTCAAAGTCTGCTGGTATCGTAACAGCGGCAACTTCAGCGTTATATTTCGCTTCTAGCTTGCGACTGTATGAGTCCAGTGGAGCTTCACCGATTAGATCGTTGAACTTCTGGAATAGCATTTCTTTGATGGTTTTTTTGCGTAATGACATATTTTTGCTAGTTATTTCTTTTTGTTGAAAAGTAATACTATTCTAGCAAGGATTTGCATTTTTGTCAACACGCTTATGCAAAGACTTGTTATTTTCTAGATAGATTCTAAAAAATAAACTGTAGGTCTAGTCTGTACGGGCGTCTTGGCCGAGCAAGCGAGCGCGCATCTCTTCGAAGCGCTTTTGTTGTTCGGCAGCGATCTGTTCTGGGGTTGGCTCAAGTACAACCTCAGTCTGAGGCTTCTTACCATTCTGCTTAGGGACATTCTGCGTACCCTGTCCTGGGTTGTTCTGCCCCTGGGCAGCTTGAGGTTGACCACCGTTTGGACCACCAGGCTTACCACCAGTAATGACGTTAACCACAGGTATGACAATTGGGCTACCGCCCGTGTGTTCAAAGAGGAAATGTGTCACGTGATCTTTTAGCTCAGCTTTAAAGCGATCAAGATCGATACGCTTAAAACGTTGCTGTACAGCACGCTTAAGCTCGGTTCGGAAGAGATTCATAAGCTCCTCTTGATCACGCATATAGATGAAGCCAC
>CAYLGV010000009.1:0-26096 GCA_964383395.1 uncultured Candidatus Saccharibacteria bacterium | reverse complement strand
GATTCTGTCCTGCAAAGAATAAACCTTGTCCGACTGGGAATTGGCTTAGACGCTTGCGTTCCTCACTGGTCAATTTAAAGACCCCAGCCAAGACATCCACTGCCGAAGGAGACTGTTTAAGTAATAATTGCATTGAGGCATTAGCAACAATCGCACGTCCCATTCGGGAGCCCATAAAGTCTTCAACGTCTTGAGAAATAGTCGTAATACCCAGGTTGTACTTACGAGCACGTTTAGCCAGGCTGAATAAGAAGTTTGCCGAATCTTCATACTGCATTAACTGCCAGGCTTCGTCGACAATGAGAATTCGTCGTTTTTGGTCAGTCTTGGTCTTATTCCAGATGTAATTAAGGACAATATACATAGCTACAGGTCGTAACTCGTCCTCGAGGTCACGAACATTGAAAACAACCATCGGGTTGTTAATATCGATGTTTGACTGCTGCGAGAAGATGCCCGCAAAGGTACCAGTCGTGTACTTGCGAAGACGTTGAGCGAGTTGAGGACCTGTGCCGCCCATATGAAGCAAAGTGTCGTAAAGATCAGCAACGGTCGGCGGTACACTGGTGTGTGTCAACGGATCATTCGTAATACCTGCTTTGGCATAGGTTTCGATGAGGGCAGCATCGAGGTCAGACTCTTCAACCGGGCTCAATGCTGGCGACGAAATAACATTATTACCACCACCTTGCTGCATCTGTGCCTGCGCGCCACCCATCATTAAACGCAACAATCCATGCAAGGTAATAAGGTTACTTCGCAAGGCGTTGTCGGCTTCATCTGAATCAACAACCTTAGGCAGATCAAAAGGATTAATGCGTGTGGTTGAGTTGAGACTCAAACGTACATAGGCCCCACCAACTGCATCACACATACGTTGGTATTCGTTCTCTGGGTCAATGATGAAGATCTCGGTGCCAAACATCATACTACGCAGTGCTTCAAGCTTAATGGCAAATGATTTACCTGCTCCAGATTTAGCAAACACAGTAGAATTACCATTTTCCAGCGTGAAACGATCAAATATAACCAATCCAGAGTTATGCATATTGATGCCATAAAGAATGCCATTATCCTGGCTGAGGTCGGCTGAGGTGAACGGGAAGCTTGTGCTCAGGGCACCCGTGCTCATGTTGCGTCTAATCTGCAGTTGATCAGAGAACTGCGGTACGGTGCCATTGAGCCCCTGTTCTTGTTGGGATGTAGCCGGTTTTGAATATACCAGTTGTTGACCTAAGATTGACTCCACTTTATGAGAGACAAATTCAAGCTCCTCCAGACTATTGCCGTAAAGAGTGAAGTACAGTCCAAAACGGAAGAAACGTTCTTCGCCAACTTGCAATTTGTCGCGCATTTCTTCGGCATCGATGATCGCGGCTTGCTTGCCTGGGTCGCGAACACGGCCTTTTTCTGAATCAATCTGAATACCTGCTTCAAGCTGACTCACCTTCTTACGTAAGTTCTCAAGCACGACCTGGCTTTCGACAGGATAGACATACATAGAAAGATCAATGACCTCATCGAGGTTAACCATGCCACTCAACCAACCTGTGTAGAGTTGGCGAGGGTATCCGTACACATAATATGTGCGAGCAAAACGCGTACCGAGCTGAAAATAGTTTGACTTAAACTCTAACGAACTTGGTGCAATGAAGTCTCGTAGCGCGGTAATACCCTTACGAAAGGCTTCGTCGACTTCCATCTGCTCACGTTGGCGTTGGGCCTGTGCGGCAGCAACAGGATCCATGGCAGTTTGTGGTGCTTGCTTCTTACCAAACGCCATTACTGAAGGCTCCTATCGAGTCGAGGTTGAGGTGCTGCACCCTCACCCTTGGTTATGACGGGTGTTGAAATGTCATTGAAATTCTTGAGCGGCTGACGAGTCGCTGTGTCGGGATTATAGGTATCATAATAAAGTTCAATGAGTTCTTGAGTATCAAGTGGCAAACCCTGTACGCCACATTGCATAAGGGCACCCAATGCAGCTTGGACTCGGTTACGAAGCTCAGTCTTGGCTTGTTCCAAATCAGCTTCGTTAATGACCACATGGCTTTCTTTGCTATTGAATAGGCTACCCAAACCTGTAAAGAAGCTTTTACTCTGGGCAATAGCCTTCTGAACGTCAGCAGTTGGAAAGTACGGTATTACCATATAGAATCGTTTGTCCATGATGTTTGTTTGATACGACAGGTCAGAAATGAAACCAATATAATCTTGCATAAGCATAGCGAGAAGCATGTTGTCATGTTCGCTCCTGATCTTATCAAGTTTTTCAATGTATGGTCCTAGATCAACTTTTTGCGAGCGTATAAAGATTTGAACTGGGAAGTACAAAGAGTTTAAGAATTGTTGGTAGCCAGATTCGACTGCTTCTTGTTCCTGAAGACTCATAAGGTCAAAGTTAATTGATTTGAGCATGAGTACAGAGCGGAACGAACCATCGTTCATAATTACAATACCGTCACGAATTTCAGCGATCTGTAAGGTGTTCTGAGTACTGTTGGGGTTAGATTTAGGTGCTGCTTTCTGTGGTCCAACGACCTGGCCTTGTGCGGGTTGGCCGCCAACAGGCACTTGTTGGCCGTACTGTGGTTGTTCAGGGATTTGTGGCTGTGGCTCTGCCGCATATCCTTGGGGTGGATACGCTTGATAGTTTTGTGCTGGTTGATTTGTATTATTTTGCAGAGAAGGATCCATATAACACCCACCCAATCGTGACGATTAATGTAATGAGATCACAACTTCGTCATTAGGTTGAGGATCATGTTTATGAGCCTGCCGAGCGATCGTTGCGACTGTTAAATCATCATTGTTGGCTAGTTCAATTATACCAGCATCAGGGGTTTGTGTCACCGAAGATGATACCGCTTCAGACTCAGGGGTTGTTACAGCTGTTGCGGGAGCTGGTACATTCTTCTCAAGTACGTGCATTCGCTTAAGTGCATCTGCGTCCCGTGCATCTTGTTCATGTATTTGTTCGAGTAATGCAGCTTCATCAGCCGTAGGTACGCTCTGGCTTGGTGAGCTCACTTGCTGTGGTACGCTCTGCTGCTGAGGAGGCGCAGGCATTGTCGGCACAGGGGTACTATAGACCGGCTGCACTGGTTCTGAATTAGTCACAGGCTGCGGAGCATACATGGGGACCGTTTGGGGTGTGGTAGGCTGTGCTGCTTGGTATTGAGGAACTGTTGCTGTGTCACCTTGTGACATACGTGCCATTAAGGCTTGGCGATGAGCCGCGCTTGAGGCTTCAATCATTTGATCAACCTGCTGTGCCACGGCGTTATTATCGGCATCAAGTATGTCATCTTGAGAATTTACATCATAATCAGGTACATCCTGAGCAAAACTCTGCATCCCAACCAATCGATCCGAGCCTGCTACCTGGGACGTCGCGAAAGCGAGTGTATTCATATCAACACCCTTCACTGCCCACCCGCGTGTGTCGATGGTACGAGCAAGGGCTTGCAAGCGGCTCTGTACTTGGTATTGATCAAGCCCATTCGTTAAGACACGTTCAACTTTTTTTGGAGCTGTAATGGTGACCAACTCTTGTAAACCTGCTTGGTTCCAAACTCGTGCTCGAGGCTTGAGAATGAAACGAATCTTGGCAAGTAGCCACACTTCAGAACTCTGATCATGTCCAAATGGAGCTGCCAAAAAACCAAATAGGATTAAAGGTGGCAAGAACGGTACTGCGATGATAGGATTTACCTTACCAAGCGTAAACATTATAAAACCAAGCGCCACTACAATAACGGCGTAGATAAACTGCCTTAAGCTTAGAGGCCCAAGAAGTTTGTCCTCTGCTTCAATGTCTTGGATTACCTTATATGTTGCCATGCTTAACTTCTAATACTCAACTATTCATCCCCAGGTCCATGCGCGGCACCCCCTGCATCACGACCCATTGCGTCCGCAGCAATATCCCGATCAATACTAGTTCCCTTTTTTCGAGCAGCATCACCAATTGTTTCTTCTTTCAGTACGGTATCAGGTGTATCTTTCCAAGAACCATCCTCTTGTCTTGTAATTGTCCTTGATCCACTTGGGTCTGGTACTGGAGTCTCTCCGGCACCAGTAGGTAGTCCAGCGACCTCCGTAATACCCTGTTGATTTTGCAGGGTCGCGTAGCCCTCTGCAGTTGCCAGTCCTTCTGCAGCCCGCGTTGCATCAGTCTGTACTGCAGCACGCTTACTAGCTTCCTTGGCAGCTTGCTGTGCAGCCTTCTCGGCGTCTGTAAGTGGCCTGCTCGTACGCTCCGGTCCACCACCTTTAAGACGTCGTACAGAAGCATTTATATTGTCCATACTCTTTGAGTGGTCTCTAGCAAGCGTCATTGCATCGGCAGTTTGTGCACCCGCAACAGTCATGCGGTCGTTCCAAGCGTCATCAGTTTCGCCGCTCAATCGTGAGTCAAGTGCACCAAGATCGTGTCTACCCACACCCTTGCTAATGTACTTAACATTCTCTTTCAAGCTTGATTGAAGTGTACTGTTTCCATTTGACGCTCGTGCGATGGTTTCCATAGCATCTTGGGCATCATCAAAGCCAGTCTTATTCATTGCCATCTGCCTTGCGGCAGCCACCTGCGAAGTTTGACCGTATCCTATGCGTTTAGCCGCAATGAGTGCACTATCCATAGCATCTTGGCTCATCTTCCCAGAAGCTACACGTTGTGCCAAAGCCGCTTTAGCTGCCCCTTCGTTACCATACGTCAAGGCGCGCATCGCATCATCCTTGAACATATTTCCCTTCCAAGCCTGACTCTTCATAAACTCATCTGAGTTAGTCATGAGGAACTCATCCATATAATTCGCCCCACCTTTACCAAGTCCAAACTTACCCGAGAAGCCGGCACCAGCGTGAGCACCAATTTGATTCAGCCCAGACGTGAACCTATTCGATCCCTTGAATCGCTGACCAGACTTGGTATTCCCCCAGTTCTTTTTAGATTCATTAGCCCGTACATTACGCAAACGGTCAAAGGCACCCTTGCCTCTATTGTTGACCGCACCAGTGATGGTTGCAAAGGCTGCACCCGAAAGCTTCAACAGAGCCGGGATTAAGAAAAGTGGCCCAAAATAACAGATTATAACTATAAAGAAACCGAGAAAACTGTTCATAGACTTAGAGGCTACATATGCTGCAACCTTTCCGACTGCGATAATTCCTAAGATCATCGGATAGACCAAAAGTAACTTAGTAAATGATTCCCACCATAATTTCCAGATCTTTTGCGTACCTGGCAGTATCCACGCTGCAATCGCAATTGGAGCCGTAAGGACGAGGAAAAGGATGACTAAACGCCTTAACACTAGTAGGAACAAGGCAATCAGTGCTCCCAATAGTGCAGTTCCAGCTAAGGCTAGAAGACCAACAACGGTCACTGGACCCGCGTATACCGCAGCCGCAAGACTTGCGGTTATTACCGCGTATGACGTAACAGCTGCACCCGCTGATGCAGCACCGCCACTCACCAGTAGGCTATTTATGTTAAGCCTTCCAGTTAAACCACCAAACGGTGCATATATAAGTCCCTCAACACCAGCTGCTATAACATTTGTGGCGCGGATAGCCTCTGTGCACAACCACCAGGATAGCTGTATGGCAACAGCAGCTATAAGCAAACGAGGAAGTATTTTCTTGATGGTATATGCGCTAAACATAATTAATCGTTACCTATCGCCTGCCCGATAATCATAACCAGTGCTACTCCTAGGAGTGTAAATGAAGCAATAGCACGGAAATAGGACCACACTTGTTTAACCGAATCGTCAGTCGTCCAATCATCTGGATTGACAGTGAGTAGACTATCCAGTGCTGAGGTAGCAGCCTCCAAGCCTGAGTTGACCATGCCAAGCACACCACACGCGTACCACGCCATATCTAGTGGATTATGATTTTCACATGACGATTTCTGATCACCTGAATCTGTAGATGCTGGTATATTTCCCACCACTTCACCGCCCGATCCACCTGGACCGCGGTTGTCAATGTTAACACCTACAAAACCGTCGGCCCCACGTTGATCGTTGATACAGGTTTGGTACTGAGCATTTGCAATCGGATTTGACTTGGTTGGGTCGTCTATAATTACATTTGGATATCCATCGTTGGAGCAACGTCCGTCTGCACCCTCACTTGATGTCTTTGACTGGTAAATATTTGCATTACCGGTTTCGTTGCTTGAGAAGTCACCACCTCTTCCATCAACCCTTACTAACGTCTTAGCATCCTTCCTTCTGAACCAAATATTAGAATTGTTAAGTTCACTTACATTCACTTTCACTTCTGAAACGGTTCCCATAAACAAATTAGGACAGCCACCCCCAGCTGTATTTGTTTTTGTACTAATATGGAGTTTATCAATCCCAAATGTCATCTTGCCAGCTAACCGATTTTCTTCGGTGTCTGTGTCTAAGATTGACTGTTCATTACCACAAACACTCTTATAGAATGCGTTCTGATTGTCATAAATGTTATCGTCGTAGAATGGCTTGCCGTCAACAATCTGAGATTTGAGAGCTTGGTTAACCTGGTCCTTACTAGGAAATGCGGCCCGAATATCAGGTGTCACGTTTTTATAATCGTTATCATCAATCTCAAACTTCGTAATGTAAATAGTGGCACGATCATCATAATGCGACTCAATGGTGTATGCATGGGCTTTACCGCCCTTCATGAACACAATACAAAAAGCTGCCAAGAAGACAGCAAACACATACCACTTCATGTTGCCCTGTAAGGCCGATTTGTATTTCATATAATGTTCCAGACACATTCTATATCTTTATGACATAATTATAAAGACCATTAGCACTGTAATAGCATGTTGCCCAATCCGTAAAGAGAATCGAGTTGCCTAGAGACGACTATTACCATAAAATAATAGTGACCAGTTAACAAAAATAGAATTGAATTCATCGTTAATGAATAATTATCAACAGCCAAATATATCCCCAGATTATAATTTCATTACCAGCCAGCAAGTACCCCAAAATGGCAAAAAAGGTATCGATAAGCGCATCGTATTTATTGTTGTGTGTGTTGTTCTTCTGTCTATCGTAGGATTAGTTAGTTTATTTACAAGTCCAAAAAAGTCAAAAACAAGCACTACAGGACCTGCTGCTCAGCAAGTAATTAGTTTCAATGATGCACTAATTTCAAAGGACTATCAAAAAGCAGTTGAGTTAGTGAATACTAATGCGAGTGATTCAAGCCAAAACCAGTCAAAAGAAGAGTTACGAAGAATTTATGAGCAAGTTCTCGACCCATCAACATGCAAAGTTACTGGAGTCAAAAGTGATGGTCTCGTGAATATTGTGAGCAACCAATGCAGCATGCGTAATAACAAGGCATACGTAACATATAATTTTAATGTCGTGAAATCGGGTGATATATATATGATAACCGGACGGGATTACGAGGTAACGTTACGATGAGAATCTCTGCTAGGCTACTGCTTGGGCTAGGTGTGGGTGTATTTCTTGCGCTGTCGGTTATAAGTATAAGACTTCCCCAAAGAGTATATGCAGAAGCGCCCCGTTGTTTCCAGCACTCAAATGTTGGAGATGCGGCTTTCCATAGTGTTGACTGCAATAGTTCGTCATACAACACACTTATCACAAGCCTTACTGGTGCGCCACCCCAAGATGATCAATGCTACAACATTGGTGAACTGTCTGTAGACAAGCGTCCAGTTACGAGTGACGCATGTAAAAAGTGGATCGCAGATGCAGATGCTACTAACTCTGTGCCAGCAAACTGTATTGCGATAGATGGTTCTATGGGCGACTGGAGCGAAGGCAAGATCCAAGACCTAAACCTTTATCATCCAAACGCGAAATGTACCGATTACATTGATCGCATTAAAGCAGCGGGTTTTGTAGTGAGTGAGCAAACATTCCAAAATGGGCAATGTTACCTTTTGTTTAAAGAGAGTGATGCCAAGTATACCTACAGACAAACTGAGTGTGGGCAAGGTCTAGAATCTCTTATTGTTCACACCCAGATTTCAAACCCTGATCAGGTTATCCCGACCGCAGATCGCGAAACCGTTGTCCATTGCGGAGAGCATGGTGAGACAACCGCAGAATGTTTAGCAGCAAACCCCCTTGTAAAGATGCTTAACAATATTGTAAGCTTCGTGTCCGCAGGTGTTGGGGTTATAGTTGTTATTATGGTAATCATCGGTGGTATTCAATATGTGACCGCTGGCAACAACCCTCAGGCGGTGGCTGCAGCTAAAAAGCGGATTTATAATGCGTTGATTGCTCTTGTCGCTTTCTTGCTGATCTTCTCCTTTATGAATTGGCTAATTCCAGGAGGAATACTCTAAATGCTCTTGTCGGCTTTATCACGTTTTGCAGCTTCATGTGACCTAAATGCAGGAGGTAGTTTTTTTGGAATTCCTCATTGGTACCAATATTTACAAGGAGAAACAGACTCCGTAACAGGAAAATGTGTAATTAAGTTCCAATTGAATAGCTGGTATGACGCCTGGGCAATAGCCTTTGGCATCGTCAATATCCTTATGTTTATCGCAGGTTTTGTGGCTGTAGGGTTTGTTATATATGGTGGTTTCCAGTACATGACCAGCCAAGGTGAGCCAGACAAGACAGCGGCAGCTAAGAACACCATTACTAATGCTATTGTAGGTCTCGTTATCGTCTTGCTAGCAATACCTATTATCGCCTTCATTGGGGGCAAGTTCTAATGCTTCAACGAGTTGTATTCGAAGCTACCCGTGTGGCGCAGATCTTTCAGAAGCCATCAGGCTTACCGGATACACAGGCGAGCCCAGACGTTGTTACTAAAGTGATGCAGCTTGTGTTTGGTCTTGCAGGAGCAATTGCCCTGTTGGTGATAACCTTTGCTGGTACTATGTATGTCCTATCTCAAGGCGACCCTCAGAAAGTGGCAAAAGCGAAGCAAACAATTATCTTTGCACTTGTTGGTTTGGTGGTAACTGTCTTGGCATACTCAATTGTAAGTTTCGTCGTAACGAGGTTGACTTAAGATGAGGTTGATTAAACTCTCGATTCTTAGTCTTACGACGTTCTTTATTGCCATATTCGCCTTTTCGCCTAGTGTTATGGCTGCAAACTTGTTCAATGATGCCTGTAGTGGGGGCAATCAAACTGGTTCTTCGGCGGTTTGCCAGGGTAGAACGCAGGTGAATAACCCCGTAACGGGCGCTGGCAGTATTTTTGAAAAGGTCATTAACCTTGTCACAATGGCGACCGGTTTAATCGCTGTTATCGTTATTATTGTGAGTGGTATCCGCTTTGCTAGTTCAAGTGGTGACCCAAATAGCGTTACCCAAGCGAGGAATACCATACTCTACACTGTCGTGGGTTTGGCTGTCCTCTTGTTGGCCAGATCAATAATAGTGTTTGTATTAAACAGGTTGTAAACTAAAATGAAGTACATGAAAAATATCATCGCAAGCTTTGTTCTGACATTGGCCCTTGCCTTTGGCATGAGCGCAGTCGTATTAACCGCTCCTGTGGGAGCCCAAACTCCAAAAGACTCAGTCTGTCAGGGTGTTGGCCTTGCTTCTGGCTCTAACGGTTGTGATCAACCAGCTGGTCAACCAAGTGTGCAAGACACGATCCAAAAGGTCGTTACTATCATGCTTGCTCTTGTCGCGGTGATCTCAATTATTATGATCATTATCGGTGGTCTCAAGTACATCACCTCTGGCGGTGATTCCGGTAAGGTTTCTAGCGCTAAAGATACCATCCTCTACTCTGTTATTGGTCTGGTTGTCGCCTTGTTAGCGCAGGTCATCGTCAGTTTTGTTGTCAACAGGTTAACTTAAGTAAATAGGATTACGTACATGAAGCAATTTCTTACTCGAACCCTCGCAAGCATGGCTGTAGTCATTGCCCTACTCTTTAGTGGTGCAAGCATATTTGCAGCTCAGCCAGTTTTAGCGCAAGATGCGTTCCAACAGGGTGCGTGTCAAGGCGCCAACCTCGACTTTTCAGGCCAAGCCTGTGACCCAAAGACCAGTGCAAGTACTACCCAGGCGGCTAGTAAGGTTGACACCATTATCAAGACGACGCTTAATGTACTGACGTTTATTGTTGGTCTTGCCGCAGTTATTATGATAATCATCGGTGGCCTCAAGTACATCACCTCTGGTGGTGATTCCGGTAAAGTTTCTAGCGCTAAAGATACCATCCTCTATGCCATTGTTGGGCTTGTGGTAGTAGCTTTCGCCCAGATTGTTGTTCGATTTGTATTAAGTAAGATCGCATAAAAGTTGAAGAAACAGTGACCACTGTGATATAACCAAGTGAGATAAAGAAAGGTAACCTTAAATGATCAAAACAATAAAAAGAGTTCTAGCAACCTTATCGCTTGCACTATTGGCGTTGGTGCCAACAATGGCAATTACGTCAGCTAGCGTTAGCGCCCAAGCCCAAATCAACAGTGGTTTGCAGTGTGGAGCCAACCTAAATGCCTCTGGCATTAACTCTGCTGGCACAGACTGTCCGACGGACGGCACTGACCCAGGCGGCAAAGTAGACAGCATCATCAAGCTTGTTATCAACATCTTCTCACTGTTGGTTGGTGTTGTAGCCGTGATTATGATCATGGTTGGTGGTCTCAAGTACATCACCTCTGGTGGTGACAGTGGTAATGTAACTGGTGCAAAGAACACCATTCTCTACGCTATTGTAGGTCTTGTAGTTGTGGCTCTAGCCCAAATCGTAGTGAAGTTCGTCTTGAATAAGACAATCAGCAACGGCTAAGACATATATCCTACGCATACAAATGCCCCGCTATCCGCGGGGCATTTTAATTCCTACCCTGTTTCCTTCGCCCGACTTCTTTGCCTACTGTTCCCCCAGATTCGACAGCTTAAACAAAAACACCCACGGCTGTGGGTGTTTTAAGTACATTGATTCGCTATCTAAAGGACTTGAATCTTTTTAACGCTGTCTTGCTTCATCTTAGTGAAGCTGATGGTCAGTACGCCGTCTTTAAGAACAGCTTCGATCTCGTCTTCCTTTACAGGAACTGGCAAGGCGATACTGCGGCTAAACTCGCCCCAGTAACATTCTTGTACAAAGTAGTTCTCTACATCATCTTCGTTGCCAGCGCTTAAGGTGCCACGAATGCTCAATGTGTTATCAGCAATGCTGACATCGAGGTCGCTTTTATTAACACCAGCTACACGGCCTTTAACGACAAGCTTTTCCTTGGTCTCATATACGTCAACTGCGAGTTGGCCAGGTACCATGTCGCCATCTTCATCCCAGTCATCAGCAGGAGCATCGGCGGGAGCATCAGCAGCAGGCTGATCGCTTGCTGGGGTTGGGTCAAAATCGTCTTCACCCAGAAAAGCAGCCGTCAGCTCATCTTCCATCAACAGATCGTCGTCACGGCTTCTCCGTGCCATAGTTGTTACCCTCCACAGATTAATTGTTTCTACTTGGTTTGCAATTTTTGTTACTAGTCAGTATAGCTTATCGTTACCGAAGGCCGCAACCGCCTACCCTTTTATTTACAACATATTAATCACAACAGCCTTCTCAGCCATCTCTCAGTTATACTAAACAGTATGCCATTAATTGACTCACTGCTATCTGTTATTGCACCTCATAATTGCCTTGGCTGTGATTGTGAAGGTTACCTGCTCTGTGCTAATTGTGTAGAAGTCTTGCCGCATGTGGCAGACCAGACATGTTTTATGTGCGGCCACCACTCGGTCAGAGGATCACGATGCGCAAGCTGCCGTGAGGGTTCCTCGCTTACTGCTATTCGGGTGAGGACAACACATGAAGGCGTCGCCAGACAGCTCGTACACCAGCTTAAGTTTGAACGTGCCTATGCAGCCGCACAACCAATTGCAGAAGCAATGTGTGAACTTCTCCCCCACTCTTTTGCAACCAAAAGCAATATATTGGTCACATCAGTACCAACTGCAAGTTCACGCGTACGTTCACGTGGCTATGATCAAGCTGCCGCTATTGCACGACAGATTGCTCGACGCCATAAGCTTTCCTATCAAGCACTGCTTGGCAGAATGACCCAAACACGACAAGTTGGGGCCACGCGCGAGAAACGTCTCACTCAGCTCCAGCAGGCCTTTCATGTACGTAGACCGAAACTTTGCGAAGGTCGTATGATTGTACTTGTGGATGACGTCCTTACTACTGGCTCAACCTTAGAAGCATGTGCAGAGGTGTTGCGTGCGGCTGGTGCAGCTCATGTGTTTGGGCTTGTGTTCGCTCAACAACCTAAGAAATAAAAAGGTCCCATACAAGGGACCTACGCAATAAACTTTATGAATAACAATCTGTTGGCGGAGAGGGAGGGATTCGAACCCTCGGTACCGTTGCCGGCACGACAGTTTTCAAGACTGTTTCCTTCAACCACTCGGACACCTCTCCAGAGCTTAGATTCAAACTATAAATTGGCGGAGGAGGAGAGATTCGAACTCTCGCGGGAGCTTGCGCCCCCCTAACGATTTAGCAAACCGTCCCCTTCAGCCACTTGGGTACTCCTCCGTACAGCTAGGGTCTAACAGGGGAAAATTATAGCAAGCCAACGCCAATTACGCCAGACCGGTTTTTCGAGCGACCATCTTGAATGGTACAATACGCTTATGCAACCAGGCTCTACTATCACCCCAGGAGGACAAGATAACCAACCACAACCACCTGCTACCCCTGTAACCCAAGAGCCAGTAACTCCTGTGTCACCACAAACAGTACAACCTCCTACACCACAGCCGCAAGTACAAGTGCAACCACCGTCCCCCGCTCCAGAGGCTGCCCCTACACCAGTCTCTAACCCTACGCCACCTGCAACTAACTGGGAGTTTACAGCTAACGATCAGCTTCCCGAAGACAATGATGGTACATATATGCGTTCATCGGTTGAGCCAATAAGCTGGACAGCCTCTGAGTATGTTGATCATGAGAAGAATCACTCATGGTTTTTTGCTATCGCCGGTGCCACAGTGGTTATCGCGGTGATCACCTTTGTGTTAACACGCGATTTTATATCATCTGGTGTTGTTCTGCTGGCAGGTGCATTACTGGCGGCTAGTGCGACTCGAAAACCACGTACTCTAAGCTTTCAGCTCAATAACCAAGGCCTACAAGTCGGTCCCAAGTTCTACGAGTACGCCTTGTTTAAATCCTTCACTGTTCTAGAGGAAGGTGCCTTGAGTTCTATTCAGTTGTTGCCTGCACGTCGTTTTATGCCAAGTCTTAGCATTTACTACCCACCTGAGAATGAAGATGCAATTATTTCATGCCTCGGCAGCTTTTTGCCACACGAAGAACGCAAGCGTGATGCTGTTGATAGCCTGATGCGTCGTATCAAGTTTTAGGTTGGCATTCACCCCTGTTTGTGCTAGAATTACAAGCTGTTATACAACTAAGCACCCGTAGCTCAGCTGGATAGAGCGTCTGTTTGCGGTACAGGAGGTCGTAGGTTCGAATCCTGCCGGGTGTACCAATATAAATACCTCACGTAAGTGGGGTTTTTATATTGAATAATTTAGAACAAAGAAGCAGTGTTACCTGCAAGTACTAGTGAACCTGCCGGCTGAGCAACTTTTTCACGCTTTCTCGGTCGCGTTATAAGCTCTACGGGTACGTCAAAAGGGAGCTCAGACTGGGGTCGAAATACCAAACCCTCTTTTACAAATACAACATCCCAGTTCAAGGGCTTACCGATACAGTAGGTACATCGTGAGCATGCTCCGCCCTTGCTACTGATAACAGGCAACTTACGCTTACCCTTGTCATCACGCATGTTCTCGGGACAGGCAAATTGTCGGAAATTGTCTCTACGGCCTAGTTTGTCTATCAGCTCATCAGCCTCTTCGGCGTAGTCTACTAAGTAAGCAACACGCACATTTGGGTAGGCTGCAGTCACTTCTACTGCCCTGTCTACATTCTCGCAATCCACACTCAGGAACAGGTCCAAGTTCTCTAGGCCATACAACATCGGTACAGCATTCTCATGTTCTTGATATGAGCGCGTATAAGTGAAGAACTGGATCCCAGGGTTCTCTTCTATTACCGTACGCCAAGCAGCAGCGTACATAGGTGAAAAGAAGTCACCGCTCCAGTGTATACGAAAACGACGCTTGTCCTCAGGAATCTCCATGCGAGTCGAGCTCTCTACATATCTCCCTACAAGCCCCCGTATCTTATCCGTCATGGCTTCTTGGGTTTCTGTGCTCTCTAAAATATCGAGGTTGCGTTGTAGTTTCTCGTGAGTGGCGGTGCGTTTCTCGGCCTCGATTGCGTAACAATCCAGCTCACAGTAATCAGTCTTGCCTGGGCATGTATCTACCGATGGCAACCCAAAGCTATTCGGTTCTATGGGAACAAAATATTCACCTGGAGGTCGTGCAATTGAATCTGGCCCTGCTATACAGCGCCGTACCTCAGAGCTCAGCTTTTCAACTTTGCTTAAGCCCAGTTCACCTTCCAATATCTGAACAGACATATATATTAATCTAACACATTTGCCAAAGTTTCAAGATGCGTTCCAACAAGAATCGCATCTGCGCTCTGGTCTATATCACTAGCGCTACTAATGTTACTTGCCTGGCAAAGCCATCCACGGAACGCTTTACGAGCTTCTGGAAACGTTTCCGATTTTAGGCCTCCGTTCGAGAGGTCACGGCTATTCCATACAACCTTAACATTAGAAGGAAGGGCTACAAGTTCGCTAAGGTTATTGGGTTCAATAAGGCACTTATCCAGGTGAATCCTGGGCAACCGGCCTACAACTAAAACAAAATCAGCGCCTGCGTCGAGCGCCTGCTTAATATCTTCGTCATTTACATGAATCCCTTTGGCAAGGATAGGTTTGTTAGTCATGGCACGAGCTCGCTTAAGAAGTTCAAGTGAGCCACCCCAACGTGGGTCGGTGTGGATGGAGATAATATCACCTACCCTATCGGCGATAGCAAAGAGCTCTTCCCAACTGTTATCGGACTTCCACCCGAAGGGAGATTGTGTCTTAACCTCAGCGATAAATTGCATAGGGGTATAGTAGCAAAAAGCCTCTGCTACAGACGAAGTTCACATCAAAACTGTCATATAGCTCACAGCTATAACTCATAAAACAGCCATACTATAAGGGTGGAAGGAGTTTTATGAACCATCAATCCATTCCCAGGTACTATATCCGGGATGCCGAAACCAACGAGTTATGGTGTTTTGACGCCAAAGCTCTCGCTTCTGCGTAAGTGACCATTCCCTGTGCTTCTATAGTTACACAGACTTCACGCGTTCTGTGTGCAGGCTGGCCCATCTGTTAAAATGGGTCGGTTGGAAGGGTGCAGGAGTGGTTGAACTGGACGGTCTCGAAAACCGTTGTGCGGGCAACCGTACCGAGGGTTCGAATCCCTCCCCTTCCGCCATTAATTGACTTTATACTACACTGAATACTTGATAAATATAGTAATACATGCTATACTTAATTTAAGGTAACTAAAAAACAGAAAATGACAGAAGCACTTATACCCCAACAAGATGAAGTCAGCCAAGAAGCCGAAAGACTTAGGCAAAGGCATGAGTATTGGGCAGGGGGTTTAGAGCATTCCCAGGCCGTGCATGACCGAGCCCAAGATCTGAGGGATCAGATTGCCCAGAGTGATGATCCCGAGGAAGAATTCTCTTATCAAGACAGAGTGTTCGCAAATGGTGAAATGACTCAAACACGTATGCTTCATGATGCGAAGCTTCGCTACAATGCGTACATGTGGGAGGCCCAAGAACATTACAGAGAGCATAAGGATGCGTATTTTGAATTGGCGAAAATTGCCGCTGAGGCAGCAGGTGTCGAGCTTAAACTAGGTTCGCACTCAGATGATAATGAAGGCCCAAATCATAATAGCCAAGAGAAGCGCGAAGACGTTAGGCACGGTAAAAAATTTGAAATCGTTTTTATGCGACACGGTGAGCCATACAGGCCTGGAGAAATACCAGATAACCCAGAAGATGTTGCTCGACTCGGTAGTCTTACCGAACTGGGTGAACAGCAAGCCCTGGAATCAACCAAACAAGAGGTTGAAAAAGCTCTGGACAAAGATAAGCCAACAACCTTTTTCATTCTCGGCAGCCCTTCTGAGTATTTTATAAATGGACAAGCGTTTAATCAGCGAAGTATGGAGACAGCGAGCGTAGCGAGGCGTGCTATCGAAGACGCTATCACAACCAGAGGTTTAACCCCCGAACAGGCTGACATCCACGATTTCGGCAGCGAAGTAGATGGCGCTAGACCAGCACCGAAACTGGGTGAACCAGACTTTTACCATGTATACGGTTCAGAAAAGCCAGGAGCATATGCAGATGCTGTTAGGCAGCTTGCAAAGGAAGAAGGCTCGATTGAAAAATATGGTGGACCTGGGCATCTTGAGCCATGGTTAAGGTCCGAGCCGGCACTTGAAGACCTTCGGAAAGAAGTTGGTGCACAGAGTTCACCAGAAGTTGCCGAACGGGTTATGAGGTTCTTTGGTGTGCTACAGCGATATGCAAATGTGTTTGAGAAAGCTAACCCTGGCCGAGAGCTTGTTTTTATCGCTGCTAGCCACGGTGAGATACTCCGAACGGTTATCCAGCATGGCTTCAAGGCAGGCGAGGATGCCGACGGCAAAGTCTACGATATGGCAGAAGTAATGCCTGTAGTAGTTGAAAACTACGAAGCTACCACTAGCTTCAATGGCAAGGACTATACGGTTGCCTTGCCTGGCGGCTCTAAGAAGCCTGCTAAAATAAGTTAATGACATATACCCTCTCGTTCTCCGAAATTGGCAAAGAAGATGTACGGATAGTTGGCGGCAAAGCTGCTTCACTTGGTGAGATGTATCAAGCTAAGTTCCCTGTTCCTTTGGGGTTTGCAATAACCGCAGAGGCATTTAGTGACCTGAGAAATAAAGATCTGCCAAAATCATTCACTGACGAGTTGATGAAACAATTTGACGCTTTGCAAGCCGAGCGTGTTTCGGTCAGATCATCAGCGCTGGCAGAGGATTCTGCTGATGCTTCATGGGCTGGCCAAATGGAAACGTACCTTAACGTGACGAGAGATCAGCTTATAGATCGCATCAAGGATTGTTGGGATTCTGTAGATTCGGAACGTGCAAAAGTATACGCTGCCCAAAACGACGCTAAGTCTGGTGACTTGCTCGTTGGCGTGGTTGTCCAAAAGATGATCGACAGCGAGTCGGCAGGCGTGATGTTTACAGCGAACCCAGTAGATGGCAATCGCAATGAACTAATGATCGAAGCTGGGTATGGGCTAGGCGAAGGTGTTGTCAGCGGTATTATTACGCCCGACAACTACATACTAGCTCGACCGAGAATGGAGATTGTACACTGCAATGTCAGTAACCAAGCAATGATGGTTGCTCGCGAAGATAACCAAACAAAAACAGTCGATGTGCCACAAGACAAACAAAGTGAGCAGAAACTTTCGGATTCTGACATCAAGTTACTTGCAAATATTGGCGTTCGCATCGAAGAACACTATAGCTCTCCTCAGGACATTGAATGGGCTTACATGGACGGAGAGCTATACATACTGCAGTCTCGCCCAATCACCACACTTAATCAGGTCCATCACGAGACACAAGTTATTGCCGCAGAGCCCCTAACAAGCGGCGTTGGAGCTTCGCAGGGAGTAGTTACTGGAAAGGTTCGGGTGATAACTGAGCTTGATGATCTAAAGAGTGTTGAGGAAGGCGAAATTCTCGCCTGCTACACCACTACCCCAGATTATGTCGAAATCTTTCCTAAGCTCGCCGGCATAATAACTGAATCAGGTGGGGCGACAAATCACGCAGCTGTAGTTTCGAGAGAGATGGGTATTCCAGCTGTAGTTGGAACCAAAAACATTACTCAGAAGGTAAAAACCGGAGATGTAGTTACGCTCGATGGTGCAGCTGGATATGTCTACCTTGGGAGTGTTGAACTCTCTGATGAGGTATCGGGTGGTGATTTTATAATTCCCACTCCTTCAAGCGACGAGATCCAGGATTTAATTGATTCAATTACCGCGGTCATAAATAATCCAAATGAACTTTGGCCACTGCCTCCATATAGCTTAATGCCATACATTGAAAGTGATCAAAGTATGGATATGTTCGTTAAATTAAAGCAACTCTACGAACAAGGGATGAGTGACGCCGATATTGCTGCGCTTTTTGGAAGGCCAATCCTAGCGAAGAACTTTTTGCTGAACACGGCTATTACAGGTATGAAGGCAGCAAATAAGTTTGAGAATCGAGCAACAATTGACGATCAAATGGAATTGACCAGAATGCTGCTTCGGATTGCGAAAGTTCTCAACAAAAATGATCCAAATTATATAGTTAGCAGGAATCTCCTGTGGGATGAGAAAGAGAAAATAGAATTCGTTGATCACACCGTCTGGACTGATGTCACCAAAGAGCTCGCGCGTGATATTGGTGTCTTGTCAGTGAATCTACTGGCTCTGAACTGGTCACTGTATTGGAATTACTTCGCAGAGACTGGGCATGAACTACATGGACCCTATGAGGTTGAGGGCTTTAAGCCAAATAGTAGGATGGTTGTAAAAGACTACTATAACCTGTCGACTGACGAGATCTGGGAATTTGGCAAAGATTTCCCATATAGCGAGATACGTCTTGCTCAAATATATGACACAGACAAGATGTACCTTAGTTTTGGTATACGTTTGTCGGGTCACGACGTAGCCAGGCACAATACCCACTTTGCACTATTTGTAGACGGCAAACCTGTGAACGACCCCGAGAAAATACGTGAGATCGCCCTGAAGGCAAAGGAAGTTGCTGACAAGCAAACAAAGTATATTAATGGCTTGGAGCCGCTAGAGATTGTACGGAAAGGTGCCAAGATCTCGTACTTTGCACGAAAGAATTTCTACCTACACTTCAATGATGAGTGGTATCCCGAGGACATGGTTGAGGGTACTATCAAAGCAATAGGTAGTGACATGGCTAATAGCACTAGAAAAGCTAAGCCTATGAGCATGGAAGACCGAAAAATCTTATGGGATCCACGGACCGATACATACCCCGACGGGTTTTAGGCTTTAGTTTTTGAGTCTTCTTTTGGTTCGTCTATTTCTGATTTAGCTTCAACTGTTTCTTGGCTGCTTACAGCTTCTTTTTCGTCTGCTTCCAGGTCTGTTTTAGCTTCTTCTTCGTTTGAAGCTTCTGTTTCTGGAGCTTTTTCCTTATCGTCGGAAGCTACCGCAGGTGAAGCAGGTCTTGTAAGACGAAGCACCAACAGTCCCAACGCACCTGTGATCACATAAACCGCGCCAATGGTGATATACACGTTGTTGAGGTTATTACCAAGACTTCGAACGACAAAGATGATAGTCGACTGAAAGTCACCCTGCACCTGTTTTACGAGCACGCCTGTAGGTGAGCTGACTTGGGATATAAGATAACGAACCACAACGGCTGTGACAAAGACAAACACGCCGATGGCTACCAAGGTACGCGAGACCACGAAGGCTCCCCGACGTTTCTTGTCGTGTAACAGTATCAATAGACCAGCCCCCAGTAACGCTAAGCCAGCCCATAGGTATGGGGTTAGCTTGGCTAGTTTATAGCCAGTACGGGCAATTGCAGCCTGTTCAAACACAGTCTTACCTTGCTCGTTCTTCGGAAGGTCTGCAGTTGTAAAGGTAGTCTTTTCCAAGAAGTCTGAGTTATTGAGTACTTGGTCCTGAACTTTTGTGCGCAGGCTTGCGATATCAAAGCCCTGAGGGATACAGGCTGCCTTAAATGGGTCTACGTCGCCCCCAGATGCCTGCAATGCCTTGAGTTGGGCATTTGTACAGACTGGCAGGCTTTTGGCTCGCGTTACAGCGTAGTCGCCAAGGCTGTTAGCAAGGTTTTGCTTTGTGGCGGCAAAGTCTAGCTGAATAGTAGGATTGGTTGCGTTGCCATCGAGCCAAGTGTAGGTACCATCGATACCCTGCTCTACCCAAGCTTGAATTTGTTCTGGTGGGACAGCTTGTTTAACTGCCGCTCGAACGTCTGGCTGGTCAAATGGTAGCGAGTCACCACCATCGTTATTGTTGATATTTGGGTCTTTACTCTTGTTATTTTCTTTCGTTGCTGAATCTAGAGCCTTGTCTATCGCAGAACTATATATACCACTCCCCTGCAGTGTGGTTTCAAGTTTGCTGGAGCTACCGAAGACCACAATGATTGGTACCACTATGGCAAACAGTAAAATTGATAGTTTAAAGAGACCAGATGCGCATACGCGTCCAAATGTTTTTAAGGTATTCATAAGCGTTATTGTACGCTACTTCACAGCAGGTGACGTACAATGAAGGTATGGAAGATTCAGTTTTTACGAAGATTATTAAGGGTGAGATACCCTGCCATAAGGTTTACGAAGACGACAAGACTATTGCCTTTCTCGATATAAACCCCGTTCAACCTGGCATGACACTTGTGGTTTCGAAACGCCAAGTTTCCAATTTTTACGAATTACCAGACGACGAATACCAAGCACTTTGGGCCACTGTCAAAAAAGTGTCGCTCAAATTGAAGGAAGTATTCCCTAACAAGAAGCGTGTTGGCGTCCAGGTCGAGGGATTGGACGTTGATCATGTTCATGTGAAGCTGTTCCCTATTGATACCGCCACTGATTATCGTTCCATTCCAGATGAAACAGCTGAGCCCGATCACGCAGCTTTGGCGGACATGGCCAAACGTTTAGCGTTCTAGTACACTACAGATATGTTTTCAAATATTACTATTGGATTGGTCGCCGGGGTTGGCTTTGCTGCCTGGGTTTACAGCAAACTTATGCGTTCAAGCGGTGGTAACACCAAGAATGCGTTAATTGTAGCTGGTTGTAGCGGCGTGGGCATCATGGTGCTTATCACCATCATCCTTGGTATTATCTTCAAGAATTAGATCACGACTCCTCTTCATGCACCAGCTTTAGATAGTATCAAACGGCTAGTTTATCCTTGGAATTTACGTCAAAAACGAGTACTATTAGGCTAATGGATGAGGTGGGACTAGGTAAGCGCCTACAGGCGGCGCGAAAGAATGCTGGATTAACCCAGCAAGAGCTTTGTCACAAGGCTAATTTAAGCTACTCCACGCTTGCAAAGATTGAGCGCGGAGCTATCAAGTCTCCCTCTATTTTTACAATTCAGGCCATTGCTGGCGCATTGAATACTACTCTCAGTGCACTCATGGGTGAGGCATCGGCAGTTGCTGCACCACCAAAGAAGCGCTTTATCTCCAAGAGTGGCGTGAGCTTCGTTTACTTTGATATCAATGGCTGTTTGGTACGCTTCTTCCACCGGGCTTTTACCCAGCTCGCACATGACACTGGTGCTTCAGCCGATATGATCGAAAATACCTTTTGGCATTACAATGACGCGGTTTGTCGGGGTGAAATGAGCCTTGAAGAGTTCAACCAAGTTATGAGCAAGCAACTAGGCGTGCCACATCTGAATTGGATGGACTACTATCTTGACTCAGTTGATCCAATCCAAGAGATGCATGAGCTAGTGCAGTGGGCGAGCGAGTACTACTCTGTCGGCTTGCTGAGCAACATCATGCCTGGATTTATCGACGCCATGCTTGAACGTGAGTTGTTGCCTCGTATCCCCTACGCTTCAATCATCGATTCGTCAAAAACAGGGGCCATCAAACCAGAGAATCAGATTTACGAGGCTGCTCAAAACTACACTGATTGTCCGCCAGAAGAGATTCTGTTGGTTGATGACTCAAGGTCCAATATCATGGCTGCTGAGCGCATGGGTTGGCATGTTCTGTGGTTTGATGACTTCCGACCTCAAGAGTCAGCCGCACGCGTAAAAGACTCGTTAGAACCAGATCATGAACTTTAGTTAGCTGGCAATTTTCTCTACGGGATCTTGCTCGACTAGGTATTTTATAAGCAGTTCAGCTGGGGTGGCGATAATGCGTCCAAGATCTTCTGGGTCAATTTTTGTACCAGGAACAATAAACACTGGCTCAACAGTTTCGTCTTCCTCGGTAAACTCACCCTCCTGTAGGCCCTGTAGGACACTCAGGTCATGCTGTGCAGCAGCTTCAATTGTAAGCGTGAACTCAGAACCAGCATCATCGACAACTATAAGCGTTGCTCGATCGTAATCACCCTCACCGCAACTGTGTACTTCAGCGACATCGAGGCTACTAACGGGTGGTATAAACTCTGTCATTAACATAACTATACCATATTGTTTCTATTTTGAACGACGTAGCTTACTGCGCTGCTCATTTGCGCTTGCGCGGGTGAGTACCCTAATCACCTGACCCTGTTTGTTCATATCACAGGCACCAAGGCGAAGAACAACTGGCTCAGGTGGTGAACCTTCGGCTACTGTGACCTCTGTGATACCAAAGAAGACTCGTTGCCCACCGTTGTTCCGCATCACATGGATATTAAAGTCAGTGACTGGTTTAGGTAAAAGATCTACATTTGGTGCCTGGCCATCCCTTATAAAGGTCGCCAATCGTGAAGTAAACATATTATTTGCATTGCGACTCTGTTTTTCTGTCATTGCTTCTGCTGCGCTTTCAAGATTTCGATGACTACCAACAGCACTACCCAAGAGATAGCTCGTTCCATCACCGGCATCACAGCGGGCGAGTGTTAGTTCGTAAGGGCCATCAACCCATGGAAGTGTGCCTTCGGGTAATGCAAAGCGTCCAGGTAACATTTCGGAGCTGACAATACCAGGAGGCATGGTTCGTTCATCTAGGGGATTTGCTGGGTTGGTGGCTTCTGACATGATTTTTTCTATCTTTTTGTTTTAGATTATTGGTTACAATTTTAGCACTATATTTGACATATGTCAATAAGATGACCTATATTGAACTTCTTTTCACCTGTTTAACTGAAGCGAGCGTATTCTGCTTGTTGCTTTTCTAACAACTCTTTGGCATCTGTTAACTGTTGCTTTGTTTGGGCAACAAGCGCTTCAGGAGCCTTATCGACATAAGCCTTGTTGGCTAAGCGACCTTCGAGTTGGGCGATAGACTTTTGGGTATTGGCGACCTTATCGGCCAACTGTTTAGTGACGGCTTTAATGGTGTCATCATCAAGATCAAGCCAGGCTTGGTGACCGCTGGTTGTGAGCGGCAGCCCCGAACCATCAGAAACTGATTCAATATCAGATAGTCTGGCCAAGCCTTTGATAAGCTCAGCGTGCTCAGCAATAAACGGATCGTTCTGATGGCATAGTTTTGGCTTTGTGATGCCCGTAGCACCCGCTATAAAGCGAATCTCGTTTACAAGGTCAATGATATTGTCGAATCCCTCAGATGCCTTAGAATCGCCCTTCGGAGGCTTAGGCCAATGGTTGGTGATCAGCAAACTATCCTCTTCCCACTTGAGCGTCTGCCAGATTGTTTCGGTCACGAACGGTGCAAATGGATGAGTTAGCTGCAAAATGGACTCCAGGCCGTAAGCCAAAATACTCTTGTTGAGATCAGCTTTACTGGCTTCGATATACCAATCAGCGAAATCGTCCCATACGAAGTGGTACAGCTTGCCCACAGCTTCGCTAAAGCGGAAGTTGTCCAGGTCATTCGTAATACTCTCGGTCGTGTCATGTAATTTGGTGAGGAGCCAGGCATCCGCCAGACTGTTTGGCTCTGGTTTGTGCTTGGCAGCGTAGTCGTCACCAACCTTAGCTTCCACGTAGCGTGCGATATTCCACAATTTGTTACAGAAGTTACGAGAAGCTTCGATTCGTCCCCTGCTCCAGTTCATATCCTGTCCAGGCGCAACGCCAGTAATCAGGCCCATGCGTAAGGCGTCAGCGCCGTATTGCTCAATCACTTCAATTGGATTAACAATGGATTCTGGACGGCTTTTGCTCATTTTCTTGCCGTCTTCGGCGCGGATCATCCCATGCAGGTATACGGTCTTAAACGGAATCTGTTCAGTCATGAATGTAGTGGCCAGAATCATGCGAGCTACCCAGAAAAAGATAATGTCCCAACCGGTTTCCATAACAGTGGTAGGATGGTAGGTTTGGAAGTCGATGCTTTGCTTAAGCAGATCTTCAAAACTTAGGTTGTAGTCTTGAGCTAAGCTTGGATCGATCAGGGTGCTCCAGGTCCACAGCGCTGAACTGAACCAGGTATCGAGTGTGTCAGGATCTTGCTCCCAGTTGCTCCAGCCCTCTGCGCCATCATTCTGTGGTGGCAATGTGCCAACGAAAGTCTCTTGCCCGTCGGTAGTTTGACGATACCAAACTGGAATACGGTGGCCCCACCAGATCTGGCGACTAATGCACCAGTCGCGTAGGTTGTCGATCCAGTTAAAGTAAATCTTATCGAAGCGCTGAGGGACGATATTGATGTCACCAGCCTTAATTACGTCTTGGAGTACTTCTTTGAGGCTCAGGTCTTTGCCCTTCCAAGGCACTACTTGCTTATTAACATCAACAAACCACTGGAGCTTGATTTGTGGCTCAATAACACCTTTGCCACGTTCGTTGACGGCAATGCTGTGAACATAGTTCTCATCAATGCTAACCACCAGGCCCTTGGCTTGAAGTTTTTCAACAATCTTAGGACGAGCCTCGGTGATGTGCATGCCAGCAAACTCTTCGGCAATTGGGAGTAGGTTGCCATGAAAATCAATCACCTGTTCTTTGTCGAGATTATGACGTTCGGCTATTTCGAAGTCGGTATGGTCATGCCATGGTGTAATGGTCATAACCCCCGTTCCGAAACTTGGATCAACTGCTTTATCTTTGATAACAGTGGCGACAACCTTGCCATTAATCCACTCGGCTTCAAAGGTGTCACCGTGCTTGTATTGCTTATAGCGTTCGTCATCGGGATGCATAACCACGTGTTTGTCGCCGAACTTGGTTTCTGGTCGTGCGGTACTAATCTGGAATGGTCCATATTGGAAGGTATAGAACTTAGTAGTTTCCTCTTTGCGCTCCACCTCGTCGTCAGATACTGTTGTTTCCAGTTTCGGATCCCAGTTGACAATGCGGTGACCTCTGTAAATAAGACCTGCCTTGTACATCTTGGTGAAGGTTTCGTTAACACAACGGTTTAATGTGTCATCAAGTGTGTAACGTTGTCGACTCCAATCAGGACTAAAGCCCAAGGCACGCATCTGGGCTAGCATGGTGCCGCGGCTCGTAGCTACAAACTCTTTGGTTCGGCGCAAGAACTCCTCACGGCCAATCTCGTGTTTGTTGGTCCCCTCTTCGGCCAGCTGTTTTTCAATTAAAGCATTTACAGGTAGTGCAGCGTGATCAGTGCCCGGTAGCCAGAGTACATCCTTCCCTTGTAAGCGTTGATAACGAGCCATGATGTCCTGCAGCGTGTACATAGCGTGTCCCAGGCTCAATGTGCCGGTTTCATTTGGTGGTGGCATAGAGATGCTGAAGCGCTCCGCCTTGCGCTCAGGATGTGCTTCAAATGCCCTGCTCTTTTCCCACAGAGCGTAGATGTCTGATTCGTATTCGTTTGGTTCGTAAACCTTCGGTAAATTCATAAGAGTTCCTTGTTTTTAGAGATATATAGCTGGTAAAAGAAAATTAGGCCCCCAGGGGGACGTTGCCGCGGACAGTACCAACTACTAAGTGTCTCAACATATTACAAATAGTATACCACCCCTAGAACTTCACGTGAAACAAAGTCTGTACAGCAAGCATTTCACGTGAAAAACAATGTACAAATTGAGAACAAAGTATAAGGCTTACATCGACAGATTAGGAGCGATCTCAAGTGTGTAGGGATCAGCTTCTGGCTGACCAGTGACTGCCATAAAGCAGCCGAGGGTAGCAATCATCGCTCCGTTGTCAGTGCATAGTTTTGGGTCGGTGTAAGCGATGTCGATAGGCAAGCGCTCAGCTAATTGACGTCGAAGCTCAGGGCTTGCGGCTACGCCACCACCGATGACAACAGAGTTAGGTCGAAACTCTTCAAAAGCCTGAACGGTCTTATCAACCACGGTTTCTACGGCTATACGCTGGAAGCTGGCAGCAATGTTGGCCTTCTGAACGTCAGAGAGGCGCTCAGAAAGCTTGAAGCTAGGGAAGTCGTGACTTTCACCGAT